>CAUQYP010000156.1:0-10382 GCA_963522035.1 uncultured Noviherbaspirillum sp.
TCCGATTTCGGCACCAGCGACGTGGCGCCATCAACGGGGACCCACGTCAAAAGCAGCGTCAAAAACAACGGCAACGGCAACGGCAACGGCAACGGCAACGGCAACGGCAACGGCAACGGCAACTGTCGCTGCGCGGAACGTCAAGGGCAACTGTCGCTGCGCGGAACTTCAAATGCAACTGTCGCTGCGCGGAAGTGGCGCTTCTGGTGCAGGCCAGCATGAAAATGCTCTAGCCGGCTAGCCGGCTAGCCGACCAAGTGACCTGGCTCAGGCCCCGAAACGCATGCGCGTGGCCTGCGCACATTCATTCATCACGGTCAATGCGCGCTTGACCGTCGGCGTACCCAGCACGAAGGGATTGCCGCTGGCGCCCGGCGCCGCCATCTGCGCCAGCTTGGGGTTGGTGCCGTCGTAGCCCGGGTGGTTGGACAGCATGACGTCGATGTTCTGCTCGTCCGCCAGCCGCATCATGCGGCTGGTCGCGCCGATATAACTGTCCAGCCGCGGTATGTCGCGGCCGAAGTTGAATGCGGTGCCGCCCCAGATCATCGCCCGGTGTTTCTTCCCGCCGGTCGTCACGTCGAATACCGGCGAGATCGTGCCGGCGGTATGTCCCGGCGTCGCCACCAGCGTCACCCGGGTGTCGCCCAGCGTGATCGCGTCGCCGTCCTTGACCGCGATGTCGCGCCTGGGCGCCGGCCCCCATTGCGACGACTCGAATTCCAGCTTGCCCTCGGTCATGGCCCAGTCGGCCTGGCTCATCACCACGCGCGGACGGTAGCGTTCCATCAGGTAGTTGACACCGCCGTAGTGGTCGCCGTGGGCATGGGTGACGATGATGTACTTGATGTCGGCCGGATTCAGGCCCAGCTTCCTCATGCCGCCTTCGATCAGGGTCGACGCTTCCTGCGCATTGTTCAGCGCATCGATCAGGATGATGCCGTCCGACGTCTTCAGCGCCCAGGCGCTGACCCAGGCCGCGCCGACGAAGTAAAGGTTGTCGAAGGCCTTGCCGGGCGGCGGCGCCGGCCTGGCGATCTGGGTGGCGACGCCTTTCTCGACTTCATCGTGCGACGCGCGGGTCGCGGGCGCCGGCTTGCACAGTACGGTGAGGGCCTGCAGGTCGGTGCCGGCGGCTTGCGTCGCCGCAGCGACGTGGGCGGCGCCGGCATCGCCGGTTGCCTGCTTCGCAGGTGGGTTGGTGCAGGCTGCCAGCAGCATTGCCACTGCTGTCGCTACCAGGGACAGGGGTCGTCTTTTCATTGAATCTCCATGCGTGTTTTTATTGATTGGCCGCCATGTGGCGCCTGGGAATCTTACCCTTTTTGCGTCATTGGCCGGGGCAACCGCGCGTGCCATGGACTTACGCGTGCTCGATCGGGACGACTGCCGTCAAACACCGGCTGCGAACCAGGAGCGCTATTATTTGCCGGAATTACAATATTGGATTTAACAATCACCGGAGACAAACATGACGCCCGCAAGCGACCCGGAGTTCGGCATCGGCACGCTCTCCGCCACGGCGCAGCGGATGCTCGCATTGCGGGAAGTCGTGCTGGCCGAGTGGGAAAGCCGGCTCCGCGCCACCGTCAATGAAGCCGCCGCGCTGTCCCATCCAATACTCATCGATACCTTTCCCACCCTGTACGACAATATTGCCCAGGCGATCAGCCCGGGCTATCCAAGGGAGTCCGCCACCGGGGCCAATACCGTCGCCTCCGAGCATGGCGGCGAACGGGCCCGGGTCAGCAGCTATAACCACCAGGCGGTGATTTCGGAATACCAGCTGCTGAGATGGACCATCCTGGACGTGCTGAACCAGAACAGCGTCACGCTCGACAGCACCGAATTTACCAAGATCAATGCCGCCATCGACGACTGCATACTGGCGTCGGTGAATGCCTACACGCTGGCGCAATCGGCCCTGCGGGAGCGGTTTATCGTCACCATTGCGCACGATCTCAGGAATCCGCTGCAGGTAATCAGTTCGGCGGCCGAGCTGCTGCAGCATGTCGACGACCTCGACCGGGTCCATGACCTGTCGTCACGCATCTTCGGCAACAGCCAGCGCATGGACCGCATGATCCAGGACCTGCTCGACGCCGCCGTGTTCCAGGGCGGCGAGCAGCTGCAGCTGCAGCTGTCGGCCTTCGACATCATGGACGTGGTGCGGGAAGTGCGGGACCAGCTGGCGGAGCAGTACGGCTCCCGGCTGGAAATACGCGGGTTGCCTGTCAATGGCTGGTGGGACCGCGACGCGATGAAGCGGGTGCTGGAAAACCTGCTGAACAACGCGTTGAAATATGGCGCGCCCGACACCGTCATCCGGGTCAGGATCGAGTGCAGCCACGATCGGCTGCTGCTCGCTGTGCACAATGAAGGCGACCCGATCCCGCCCAGCGAGCTGGAGTCCATCTTCCAGGTATTCCGCCGCGCGGCGGCGGCAAAGAAAAGCGAAAAGCGCGGATGGGGCATCGGCCTGCCCTATGTGCGCGGCGTCGCCGAGAGCCATGGCGGCAGCGTCCTGATCGACAGCGCGCCGGGCCGGGGCACGACGTTGTCGGTCGACATGCCGGTGGATGCGCGCCCGTTCCGGAACGCGCCTACGCTGGACGGGCCGGGCAGCACGGGGAAGGGCGCTGTGGATCGACGTAGCGACGTGGGAGAGTGACTTCCTGATCTCGGTATGAACGAGGGTCAATGCGGGAAGTGACCCGATGGACCCTTTTCTTGCCACGTACGTACGTTTGCCGTACATTAAAGGCATATTGTCGATCCACCGAGGACACCGTCATGCACAACAGGATTGAAAAGCCTGCCAGGCTCCGCGCCGAACGATTGGAGGCCCGCGTCTCGGCCGAGAAAAAAGCCATCTTGCAGCATGCCGCGGAACTGTCGGGCCGAACGTTAAGCGAATTCGTCGTGGAAAGCGCCCAGGCTGCGGCCGTACTCGTGATCCAGGAGCACGAAAACATCCGCCTGACCCAGTCTGAACAGATTGCCTTCGTGGCAGCACTGCTGAACCCGTCCGCACCGAATAAGCGCCTGAGCAAGGCAGCCGAAGAGTATTGCCGACAGAAGGACGCGTAATTGAGCGCCCCTGCCACTCCGTACCGTATCGAGGCGCTAAGCAAGGCGCACGGCAGGGATGGTTTTTCTTGTGGTGTTGTGCCGCTCGACCGCTATCTGCAGCTGCAAGCCCGACAGGACACGGAAAAATTTGTTGCCGCCGCTTTTGTCATGGTCGAACCGCCGGCAAGCCAGGTGCTCGGTTATTACACGCTTTCAGCCTGCGTGATCAACGTGGAGCACGTGCCGCCCGATCTGGCAAAGCGCCTTCCGCGTTATCCGCAGCTGCCCGTGACGCTGCTCGGCCGGCTGGCAAGAGACACGCGTGTGAAGGGCAACGGCGCTGGAGAGTTCCTGCTGATGGATGCCCTGTCCCGTGCGCTTACAGCGACGCAGACCGTCGCGTCCATGGCTGTCGTGGTAGACGCCAAGGATGCGACAGCCGAAGCCTTTTACCAGGACTTCGGGTTCATCGTTGTACAGCATCAACCCAGGCGCATGATGCTCGCCATGTCGGTGATTAGCCAGCTTTTCAAGTAGGGAACACGCGTAAACGCAAATCGCGCCATTTGCCGGAAAGGCAGTGGCGCGATTGCATTACCGCCTGAAATACTGGCTTACAACCCCGTCAAACGTCGATATTCCCCGCCTGCAGCGCATTCAGCTCGATGAACGCGCGGCGCGGTTCGACGTCGTCGCCCATCAGCGTGGTGAAGATCTGGTCGGCGGCGATGGCGTCCTCGATCTGCACCTTGAGAAGGCGGCGCACCTTCGGGTCCATCGTGGTTTCCCACAGCTGCTCCGGGTTCATCTCGCCCAGTCCCTTGTAGCGCTGCTTGGAGACGCCGCGCTCGGCTTCGTCGCGCAGCCAGGCCATGGCCTGGTGGAAGTCGGCGATGCCGTACTCCCTTACTTTCTCGCCGGTGCCGCGGCGCACCAGCGCGCCGGGTCCGATCAGGCCGCGGAAGGTGGCGGCGGCAGCCGACAGCACCGCGTAGTCGGGGCTGTCGACGAAGTCGGCGTCGATGACGCTGACCCGCACGTTGCCGTGGAACATGCGCTGGATGCGCAGCATGTGCTTGTCCGACAGTTCGTCGGAGCGCACGATGACTTCCACCGTCGGGTCCTTGATCGCGTCGCGCATCGCCTGCGCCGAGACTTCCGCGTCGGCCAGGCTGTCCAGCTTCAGGGTCACGCCGGTCATGATGGCCGACAGCGCGGCGGTGTCGATGGCGCGTGTGAGCCGCATGATGATCGCGTTGGCCGTGTTGTACTGGCGTACCAGTTCGGCCAGCGCGTCGCCGCTGATGGGCTCGGCGTTCTCGGCCGGCACCAGCGCCGCATCGTTCAGCGCGATCTGCATCATGTACGCGGCTTCCTCGACATCGTCCTTCAGGTAACGCTCGTCGCGGCCATGCTTGACCTTGTACAGCGGCGGCTGCGCGATGTAGACATGGCCGCGTTCCACCAGCAGCGGCATCTGCCGGTACAAGAGCGTCAGCAGCAGCGTGCGGATGTGGGCGCCGTCGACGTCGGCGTCGGTCATGATGATGATGCGGTGGTAACGCAGCTTGTCGATGTTGAATTCGTCGGCGCCGATGCTGGTCCCCAGCGTGGCGATGAGCGTGGTGATCTGCTCGGACGACAGCATTTTCTCGAAGCGCGCCTTCTCCACGTTCAGCACCTTGCCGCGCAGCGGCAGGATCGCCTGGAACTTGCGGTCGCGGCCCTGCTTGGCCGAGCCGCCCGCGGAGTCGCCCTCGACCACGTAGAGTTCGCACAGCGCCGGGTCCTTTTCCTGGCAGTCGGCCAGCTTGGCCGACAGGCCCAGGCCGTCCATGATGCCTTTCCTGCGGGTCAGGTCGCGCGCCTTGCGCGCCGCTTCGCGCGCGCGCGCGGCCTCGACGATCTTGCCGCAGATGATCTTGGCGTCGTTCGGCTTTTCCTGCAGGTAGTCGGCCAAGGTCTTGGCGACGATTTCCTCGACCGGGCCGCGCACCTCGGACGACACCAGCTTGTCCTTGGTCTGTGAGCTGAACTTGGGTTCCGGCACCTTGACCGACAGCACGCAGGTCAGGCCCTCGCGCATGTCGTCGCCGGCGATCTCGACCTTGGCCTTCTTGGCGAAGTCGTGTTCGTCGATGTACTTGTTGATGACCCGCGTCATCGCCGCCCGCAGGCCGGTCAGGTGGGTGCCGCCGTCGCGCTGCGGAATGTTGTTGGTGAAACACAGCACCTGCTCGTTGAACGCGTCGTTCCACTGCATCGACACGTCCACCGTGATGTTGGTGTTCTGGTCCGACATGCGCTCGCCGGTGGCCTGGAAGATGGTCGGGTGCAGCACGTTCTTGGCCTTGTTGATGTACTCGACAAAGCCGCGGGTGCCGCCCTCGAACGCAAAGATTTCTTCCTTGCCGGTGCGCTGGTCCGACAGCCGGATGCGCACGCCGTTGTTCAGGAAGGACAGTTCGCGGATGCGCTTGGCCAGGATGTCGTAATGGAATTCGACATGGCTGAAGATTTCCTCGTCGGCCCAGAAATGTACCTCGGTGCCGCGCTTGTCGGTGTCGCCTGTCACCTTGATCGGGGACGCCACCACGCCGTCGATGGTCTCGATTTCACGGTTCTGCGGCACGCCGCGCACGAACTCCATGTAATGCTGCTTGCCGTCGCGACGGATGGTCAGCTTGAGCAGCTTGGACAGGCCGTTGACGCAGGACACGCCGACGCCGTGCAGGCCGCCCGACACCTTGTACGAGTTCTGGTCGAACTTGCCGCCCGCATGCAGCTCGGTCATCACGATCTCGGCCGCGCTGCGCTTGGGCTCGTGCTTGTCGTCCCACTTGATGCCGGTCGGGATGCCGCGGCCGTTGTCGGTCACGGAAATCGAGTTGTCGGCATGGATGGTGACGTGGATCTCGGTGCAATGACCGGCCAGCGATTCGTCGATGGAGTTGTCCAGCACCTCGAACACCAGGTGATGCAGGCCGGTGCCGTCGGACGTGTCGCCGATATACATGCCAGGGCGCTTGCGCACTGCTTCCAGGCCTTCCAGGATCTGGATGGAGGATGCGCCGTACTGGTTCGCTTGCGGCTCTTTGGTGGGTTCAGTTGGAATCGCGGACATGGCTGCCTTCTAAAAAACGGATGCTGCGGAAAAATCCAGGACTGGCGCGGCTGGCAGGTGTGCCTGCCGCGTCAACCTTCGTGCCGGACTAGGAGAAGCCGGCCGCGTCTCGTGGACGCGGCCGGCGTTCCCGCGCCGCCAGGCGGGCACGGGACAAGGTTTCATCAGATGCGCATCGGCATGACGACATATTTGAAGTCGGCATTGTCAGGTATCGTGATCAGCGCCGACGAATTGGCGTCGCCAAGCGCGATGTTGACGCTGTCGCATTTCAGGTTGTTCAGGACGTCGAGCAGGTAGCTGACATTGAAGCCGATGTCGACGCTGTCGCCGCCGTAGTCGATTTCGAGTTCGTCGACCGCTTCTTCCTGGTCGGCGTTGGTGGAGCTGATCTTCATGCTGCCCGGACTGATCACGCAGCGCACGCCCTTGAACTTGTCGGAGGTCATGATGGCGGCGCGCTGCAGCGAACGCAGCAGGCGGTCGCGGTCGATGGTGAAGTCGTTCTTGTAGCCCTTGGGCACGACCCGCGTGTAGTCCGGGAACTTGCCTTCGACCAGCTTGGACACCAGCTCGATGTCGGCGAAGGTCAGCCTGACCTGGTTGGCCGCGATGTCGAGCGTGACCGGCTCGTCGCTTTCCTCCAGCAGGCGCTGCAGCTCGATGATGGTCTTGCGCGGGATGATGACTTCCTGCCGCGGGAATTCCTGGTCGGCCTCGACCTGGCAGAATGCCAGCCGGTGGCCGTCGGTCGCGACAGCGATCACGTTCTTGCCATCGACCACCAGCAAGAGGCCGTTCAGGTAGTAGCGGATGTCCTGCTGGGCCATGGAAAAATGGACCATGTTGAACAGGTGCTTCAGCGTCTTCTGCGGCAGCGTGACGGTGGCGTTGTACGTTTCTGCCTGGGCCACGGTGGGAAACTCCTCGGCCGCCAGCGTCTGCAGCGCGAAGCGCGACTTGCCGGACTGCACGGTCATGCGCTTGTTCGACAGCGACAGCGCGACGTCGTCGCCGTCCGGCAGCGCGCGCAGGATATCGAGCAGCTTGCGTGCCGCAACCGTGGTCGCGGCGACTTCGCTGCCGCTGCCCACGTTGGCATGGGTCGTGATCTGCACTTCGATATCGGTCGACAGGAAGGACACGCGCTCGCCATCCTTGCGAATGAGGATATTGGCCAGAATCGGCAGCGTATGCCGACGCTCGACAATACCACTCACGACTTGCAGCGGCCGAAGTAGCGTGTCCCTGTGAGTTTTGACCAATTGCATGGCTTTTCCTTATGGTTGATCAGCGTTGGTTTTCATGATGTTTACCGACATTTTCCGGCACGGTGCCGGCATGCCTGCGCGCCAGTTATCCACAGGCGCGCAAGCAGCATGCATCAGCCCTTCAAGGTCTGTTCGAGCACGTGCAGCTCGTGGTTGCATTCCGGGCTCTTGTTGCGGTCCGCGGCGATCTTGCGCACGGCATGCAGCACCGTGGTGTGGTCGCGTCCGCCAAACAGCTCGCCGATTTCCGGCAGGCTTTTCTGCGTCAGTTCCTTGGCCAGGTACATCGCGATCTGGCGCGGCCGCGCAATGTTGGCCGGCCGCTTTTTCGAATACATGTCGGCGACCTTGATGTTGAAGAAGTCGGCCACCGTCTTCTGGATGTTTTCCACCGAGATCTGCCGGTTCTGCACCGACAGCAGGTCCTTCAGCGCGTCCTTGACGACGTCGATGGTGATGTCCTTGCCGTGGAAGCGCGAGTAGGCGAGGATCTTGCGCAGCGCGCCCTCGAGCTCGCGCACGTTGGAGCGCAGGTGCTTGGCGACGAAGAAGGCGACGTCGTCGGACAGCACGGCGCCCTCGGAAGCGGCTTTCTTGAGCAGGATGGCGACCCGCATTTCGAGTTCCGGCGGCTCGACCGCGACCGTCAGGCCGGAGTCGAAGCGGGAAATCAGCCGGTCGTCCATGCCGGTGATTTCCTTCGGATAGGTGTCGCTGGTGATGATGATCTGCTTCTTCGCCGCGATCAGCGCCTCGAACGCGTAGAAGAATTCTTCCTGGGTGCGGCTCTTGCCGCCGAAGAACTGGATATCGTCGATCAGCAGCAGGTCGAGCGAATGGTAATAGCGCTTGAAGTCGTCGAAACCCTTGCGCTGGTAGGCCGTCACCACGTCGCGCACGTACTGCTCGGCATGGATATAGCGGATTTTCACGTTCGCGTTTTCCGCCAGCACCTGGTTGCCGATCGCGTGGATCAGGTGCGTCTTGCCCAGTCCCACGCCGCCGTACAGGAACAGCGGGTTGTACGAGATGCCGGGGTTGTTGGCGACCTGGATGGCAGCCGCCCGCGCCAGCTGGTTGGCCTTGCCGGTCACGAAGCTCTCGAAGGTCAGCGCGGTGTTGATCTTGCTCTGCTCGCGGCGCGGCGAGTCGGCCAGCTCGGCCGCCTGGTCGCGCGCCTCGGCGCTGGCGCTGCTGCTACCGTTGCCGTTCATGCCGCCGTTGTCGCGCTGCGGCACCTGGGAGGACGAACCCGGACCGGCTTCGGCTGCTTGCCGGCGGGCATTGCCAATGCGCGGGTCGAGCACGAACTGGACGTCGATCGGCGCTTCCCAGAACTGCGCGGCCAGCGTGCTGATGCGGCTGGCAAACTGGGTTTTCACCCAGTCCAGCTTGAAACGGTTCGGCGCGGCGATGCGCAGGCGGCCGTCTTCGAAGTCGAGCGGCGCCAGCGGCTTGATCCACGCGCTGAACTGTTGCGGCGTCAGTTCCTGCTCCAGCTGCGCGGAGCAGGTCTGCCAGAAATTTTCCATTAATCGTCTAAATAAAGTGCGCAGGACCGGTACGGCGATGGTCTCTGGAGCGTCTGTTTTGTCGCAGGAATGCGGGTACTGAATTGGTGCTATTCTACCCGCGCCCGCCGAAGTTATCCACAGGCGGCGTGCTTTATCGGCCGGATTACCCGATTCCCCATGCTCATCTATATGGGGCTAAGTGATTGACAGACAAGCCGAATCTACTGTCTAATCACGGGTTCACTGCCAGCAGCGTTGACGTTGTGGCGGCTGTTGGCAACGCAAGCGCCTCCAGCGGTATGGTCAGCGGCTCGTTCGGCGCCAGGCGCGCCGGGCAGGTGGGTAGCAAGCGACTTGCGAACACTCCGCCCTATTTTCTTTTTCCGTATTTCTGCCATTTAGCGAGAACCATCATGAAACGTACTTACCAACCTTCCGTCGTCCGTCGCAAGCGCACCCATGGCTTTCGCGTACGCATGGCAACCCGCGGCGGCCGCGCTGTGCTCAATGCACGTCGCGCCAAGGGCCGCAAGCGCCTCGCAGCTTAATCCCAGCATTGCAAGCCGGCTGCTGGCGTGACAGGCGAAGGCCTACAGAACTACGCACGCGACAAGCGCATCGTTAAAACGGATGAGTTTTCATCCGTTTTTCGTTTGCGGCCCGTGCAGCGTACAGCGCATTTCGTGCTGTACACGCGTTCCAATGAGCTCGCCCATGCGCGCCTCGGCGTCGTGGTCGCCAAGCGCTTCGCGCCGCGGGCTGTCACCCGCAACACCATCAAGCGCATCACCCGCGAACTGTTCCGGCAAAGCATGCTGCCGCCGGTCGACTGCATCGTGCGCCTGTCCAGGCCGGTCAATGCCAAGAGCGGCCCGGCCACCACGGCGGCGCTGAAGACCGCGCTGCGACTGGAAGTGGTGCGCCTGTTCCAGCCCTTGCAGCAAGCCGGGGCACAGGCATGAAACGCCTGATGTTGCTGCTGCTGCGCGGCTACCAGCTGGCGATCAGTCCTTTCCTCGGCCAGAACTGCCGCTTCCATCCCAGCTGCTCCGCCTACGCCGCACAGGCGATCGACCTGCATGGCCCCGCGCGCGGCAGCCTGCTGGCCGCGCGGCGCCTGTGCAAATGCCACCCCTGGCACCCGGGGGGGCTCGATCCGGTCCCCGCGAAATCGTCCGGCCACTCGCTGAATTCCTGATTACTGATGAATAAACATATGGATATCAAACGCACCGTCCTGTGGGTTGTATTCTCGCTGTCGATATTGTTGCTTTGGGACAATTGGATGCGCTATACCGGCAAGCCGTCGATGTTCTTCCCGACGGTGAACCAGCCGGCGCAGCCGGCGGCCGGCGCCGCACCGGCCGCCACCGCGAGCGGGCAAGTGCCGCAGTCCAGCGC
>CAUQYP010000157.1:0-10360 GCA_963522035.1 uncultured Noviherbaspirillum sp.
GCAACTGCAACTGCAACTGCAACTGCAACTGCAACTGCAACTGCAACTGCAACGGTCGCTGCGCGGGGCAATTGCAACGGCAACTGTCGCTGCGCGGAGCAAGCAATATCGCTTACAGGCCGGCTGGTCAAATCAACACGAAACTGCTCTAACGGCCCGTCGCGTCGATGTCGGCCAGCGACTCCTGCCCACGCTGCGTGATCTCGAACCCGCCCGGCGCGTCGGCCGGCGCGATGTGTCCCTTCTTCTGCAGGAAACCGGCAACGTCGGCGTCGAGCGCAACCGCCGCGCCTGACGCCACTGCGCGCAAGGCATCGACGCAGCGCTTGAGGAACAGCGTCTGCTGGCCCTTTTCGGTCAGCGCCAGCCGGTTGTCCTTGCCATAGGCCATGAACTTCAGTCCTGTCAGGCGCTTGGTGTTGCGGGCCACGCAGGCGCTGACGCGCTCCTGCTTCTTGCCCTGGGCGACCTGCCGCAGGGCGTCGTATTCGTCGGAGGTTAAGCGGTCGTTCAATGCGGTTCCAGTGTGTTCGGGTTGGGTAGCCGCGCAGTCTACCAGCACGCGGCCCCGCAAGCCGCCTGCTACACCGGCAGCGCCGGCAGCACCACGCCGCTGCAGTGCCCGAAGCCTACCCGGTAACCGTCGCCCTGGCACCAGCCGCGCAGGTCGAGCTCGTCGCCGTCCTCGATGAAGGCGCGCTTCTCGCCGGTTTCCAGCGTGATCGGCTCGCGGCCGTTGAAGGTCATCTCCAGCAGGGACCCGAGCGAGTCCGGCGTCGGGCCGCTGATGGTGCCGGAACCCATCAGGTCGCCGACCCGCGTATTGCAGCCGGACGCCGTGTGATGCACCAGCTGCTGCGCCATGGTCCAGTACATGTACTTGAAGTTGGTATGGCAGAGGCGGCTGGACCGGTCCGCGCCCTGCGGCCTGATCCAGGCTTCGAGTTCGATGTCGAACGCATGCGGGCCGTCATGCCGCAGGTAGGACAGCGGCTCCGGCGTCTGCTCGGGCTGGGCGGTGCGGAACGGCTCCAGCGCCGCCATCGGCACGATCCACGGCGAAATGGTGGTGGCGAAGGTCTTGGCATTGAACGGGCCCAGCGGCACATATTCCCAGGCCTGCAGGTCGCGTGCGCTCCAGTCGTTGAGCAGCACCATGCCGAAAATGCGCTGCTCTGCCTCATTGCACGGCACCGGTTCGGCCAGGCCATTCGGCACGCCGACGATGAAGCCGACTTCCAGCTCGATGTCGAGCTTGCGGCAGGCGCCGTAGACCGGGCGTTCCTGGTCCGGCAGCTTGGTCTGGCCGTTGGGACGACGCACCGGCGTGCCGCTGGCCACAACCGAAGAGGCGCGGCCGTTGTAGCCGATCGGAAGCTCGGACCAGTTCGGCAGCAAGGCGTTTTTCGGGTCGCGGAACAGCATGCCGACATTGGTCGCATGTTCCTTCGACGAATAGAAGTCGGTATAGCCGGGGACGTCGACCGGCAGCAGCATAGTGGCGTTTGCCTGCGCCACCAGCGCACGGCCGCACAGGTCCGCATCGGACTGCAGCGCCTGGTCTGCGCCCGACAACAGCGCGGTCAGTCGCTCGCGCACGCTGCGCCACGCATCCGGCCCCAGCGCAATGAAGTCGTTCAGGCGCGGCTGTGCGAACACGGCGGCTGCGCACGGCAGCAACCCTGCCCCGGCCAGCGCGGAGAGATCGACAATACGGTCGCCGATTGCCACGCCTGCCCGTGGCGGAGAACCCGCGGTCTGGAAAATGCCATAGGGCAGGTTCTGGATCGGGAACTCGCAGTCGGGCTGGTTCTCGCTTTGCACCCAGCTTTGCAGCGTGGTCGTCGTATTCACTTGATTCATCTTGTCTCCGGATTGAAATTTTTTGCCAAATCTTGCCAGCATTGAAAGTAGGTGCTTTGCAGCTGCGATGTCTCCAGCGCGAACCGGGTCGGCTTGATGATGGCCGGCGTCTCGAACATGAAGGCCATGGTGTCGGCGACCTTGCCCGGCCGGCTGGTGTCGGCCGCGCTGGCCTTGGCGAAGGTCCCTGCGTCCGGCCCGTGGCCCGACATGCAGTTATGCAGGCTGGCGCCGCCGGGCACGAAGCCTTCGGCCTTGGCGTCGTAGGCCCCGTGGATCAGGCCCATGAACTCGCTGGCCACGTTGCGGTGGAACCAGGGCGGGCGGAAGGTGTTTTCGGCGGCCAGCCAGCGCGGCGGGAAGATCACGAAGTCGATGCTGTCTACGCCTGGCGTGTCGCTTGGCGACTGCAGCACCAGGAAGATGGACGGGTCCGGGTGGTCGTAGCTGATCGAGCCGATGGCGTTGAAACGGCGCAGGTCATATTTGTACGGCGCGTAATTGCCGTGCCAGGCCACCACGTCCAGCGGCGAATGGCCGATGCGAGCGCTCCACAGCCGGCCGCTGAACTTCGCCACCAGCTCGAAGTCCCCTTCCACGTCCTCGTAGCGGGCAGCCGGCGTCAGGAAGTCGCGCGGATTGGCCAGGCCGTTGGAGCCGATCACGCCGAGGTCGGGCAGACGGAACAGCGCGCCGAAGTTTTCGCAGATATAGCCGCGCGCCTCGCCGTCCGGCAGGTCGACGCGAAAGCGCACGCCGCGTGGAATCACCGCGATTTCCTGCGGCTCGACCGTAATGCGGCCAAGCTCGGTGTCGATCTGCAGCCGGCCAAGCTGCGGCACGATCAGCAGCTCGCCGTCGGCGTTATAGAAAAACCGCTGCGCCATCGACTGGTTGGCCGCATACAGGTGGATCGCGCAACCGTGAAGGCTGTCCGGCGCACCGTTGCCGGCCATGGTGGTCCAGCCGTCGATAAAGTCGGTTGGCCCGGCCGGCATCGGCAGCGGGTCCCAGCGCAACTGGTTGGGCGGCGTCGGCGGCACGGTTGAAAAGTCCGACACGATGGCGTTGGACTCCACCAGCTTAAACGGCAGGTGGACCGCCGCCGGCCGGATGCGGTACAGCCAGGAGCGGCGGTTGTGGCTGCGCGGCGCGGTGAAGGCTGTGCCGGAAATCTGCTCGGCGTACAGGCCGTAGGGTGCGCGCTGCGGTGAATTTTGTCCGACCGGCAGCGCGCCTTCCAGTGCCTCGGTCGCGAACTCGTTGCCAAAGCCGGACAGGTAGGACGCGTCGGCAGGCGGGCGGATTGCTTGGTTCATCGTTGCCATCCATGTAAGAGAGCAGAAAGCGCCACTATAGGCAGGTTGCCCATCCTTTAAAATAACAAACTCTCAATGGCGGGTATTGACCGGATCAATAATGCGGGAACTCAAGGATATCGATCTCAACCTGATGGTGGTGTTCCAGCAGATGTACCAGTCGCGTCATGTTTCCCAGGTAGCCAGGCAGCTGGGCGTCTCGCAGCCGACGGTGAGCAGCGCGCTGGCCCGCCTGCGCCGCACGTTCAACGACGCGCTGTTCGTGCGCACCGCGCAAGGCATGCAGCCGACGCCGTATGCAGAACGCCTTTACGCGCCCCTCGCGCAGGCGCTCGCCGGCATGACCGAGGCGCTGAACCAGCAGGAACATTTTGATGCGGCCACGAGCGAGCGGCGCTTTGTCATTGCGATGACGGACGTCGGCGAAATGTATTTCATGCCGGCGCTGATTGCGCATTGCATGAGCGTCGCTCCCGGCATCGGCGTGCGCTCGATACGGGCAAGCGCGTCGAACTGGCAGGAAGGCATGGAGACCGGACAGATCGACCTGGCAATCGGCGCATTCACCGACGTGGCCGAAAGCCTGTTCCACCGGCGCCTGTTCAGCCAGCACTATGTCACCATGTTCCGCCAGGGCCACCGCTTCGACGGCCGCAAGGTCGGCCTGAAGGAATTCCTGGGTGCGCAGCACCTGTTCGTCACTTCGCGCGAAAGTCCGTACGACCAGATCAACGCGCGCCTGGAAAAGGCCGGCGTTACGCGCTCGGTCAATTTCCAGGTGCCCCACTTCACCGCCGTGCCTTATATCGTCGGCAGCACCGACATGGTGGTCACCGTGCCGGCCTTGCTGGCCGAGCAGGCCTGCAAGCCCTTCGGTTTGTCCACGATCCAGCCGCCGCTGCCACTCCCGGCGCTGCACACCAGCGTGTTCTGGCATCGTCGTTATAACGAGGACAGTGGAAACCAGTGGCTGCGCGGGGTGGTGGCGGCGTGTTTTGGGGCGGTGCCGTAGCGCTGCGAGAAATGCGCGATGCACGAAGACGCCAGGCTGGAAGAGTCCACAAAAAAAAATGAACGAGAGATAGCGCTTTTCAGATATCGGCAACCTTGCATGGTTAGGCCAGGCTACCTACAATGCTATCATTGCAATCACTATCGGAGAGCGTGATGGCCACTAACTTAGTCGTACGCAATATTGATGAAGAACTCGCGCAGGCATTGAAGGAGCGTGCAGCCCTGCACGGGCGTAGCGCCGAGGCCGAACATCGGGAAATCTTGCGAATGGCATTGCAACGTCCACGTCGCCGCTCCTTTCTGGAAGTTCTCTCGACGATTCCCGACGTTGGAGAAGATTCTGACTTTGACCGGCATTCGCTTGATAATTCGCCTGATAAACAGCGACAAGAGCGCTAATGCTGTACCTGTTGGACACAAATATACTTAGCGAGATTCGGAAGCGAAAACGCGCCAATCAAGGAGTCGTCGAGTTCTTCGTTTCCACGGATCCAGAGTCCGTTTATCTGCCCGTCCAGGTTATTGGAGAAATCAGATCAGGCATTGACGGCTTACGCCCCCGGGATCCGACGCAGGCCGCAGCGCTTGAGACTTGGCTTAACCTTGTCCTTCACGAGTACTCGGATCGGATCCTGCTATTCGATATCGAATGCGCGCTCGTCTGGGGACGACTTATTGCCGGACAAAACCAACATCCCATTGACAAGCAAATTGCCGCAATTGCATTGGTTCATGATCTGGTTGTCGTAACCAACAACACGAAGGACTTCATGCCATGCGGGGTCAGAACATTGAATCCCTTCTTCATCACTACATGAATAATAAGGTTTAAATAAAATTCTGCTAAAACAGCATCAGGCGAGATCGGCCAACCGCGAGATTTTGTATAACGAGATGTATTAAAGGAGCCTCATCACACAAAGCTGAATCTGCAGGTGCTGGTCTTATGATTTTTAGTGGAGCCAGCCATGCGCGAGGAGTGGGCAGCGCATGAGTTGGCAGGGATCGATTCAGGCGACGCCCGGCTTAACAAGCATTCCGTCACGTAACTGGTATCGTTGCCGGTGGGAAGTGGAAATCTTCTTTGATGTGCTCAGGTACGGCTGCAAGATCGAAGCACTACAGCTGTCGAGTATCGAGCGGCTGCAACTGGCCTTGGCGCCGTTCATGTTCATCGCCTGGCGTGTTCAGATGCTCATGCGCCCGCGGACCTGCCTGGAGATGGATTGTGAAGTGAGGTTCGAGCGTGACGCGTGGCAGCCGGCCTAAGTCGTGGTTGTTTTCAATCGGTGTTCCGCGAGCACATCCGCAATGACACCAAAGGCGTGGTGAGAAGTGATTGCATTGTTGGCAGTCATGCCGGATGCGATAATTGCAGCCTTCCACAGGGCCCAGGCGCGAGCACGAGCCCAGGTGCCTTTATCGAGCGCGAGCGCTGTCCGGAACATTCTTCGACTTTTGCCCGCAAAAGAAGTCCATGAGATCGCCAGGTCGCAAGCCGGATCGCCAACCGCCATTTGGCCAAAATCGATCACGGCATTCAATCGCCCATGATCTACAAGCAAATTCCCGGCGCTTACGTCACCATGTATCCAGACTGGCGGTTCTTCCCAGGAACTGTCCAGTGCCGCACCCCAGAGTGCCGTTGCGGTGTTGGTATCGATTTTTCCATGTAGCCTGGAAATTGCTTCTCTCGCCTGCGTACTGTAAATGGATAGCGAACCGCCGCGGTAAAAATTGTGTGGGCCAGGGCACGGTCCATTTAATGGATCGACGCGTTGGAGCGCAATCAGAAATCGAGCCAGTGTGCTTGCAAATTCGCTTGCATTATTAATGCGCGTCGAATCGGCAGCAACTCCGGAAAGCCAGCGATAGACAGACCATTTCCATGGATAGCCGCAAGCCGGCTCCCCAATTGCCAGTGGCACTGGAATGTGAAGTGGCAGCAACGGGGCAAGCCTGGGTAACCAGCGATGCTCGGTCAGTACCTGACCCGAGTACTCTGCAGCATTTGGCAAACGTACCGACATTTGATCTCCCAAGTGGAATGTCCTGTTATCCCACCCGCTCGCTGCAACGCTGCGCACCGTGAGATTGCTCCACTGCGGAAACTGCTCTGCTACCAAAGTGCGCACCAGCGTCTCGTCAATGTTTACGTTTGACAACCTGACTCCCTCTTATTTCAGGCTTTGTTTTCTATTATGGCGCTGCAAAGCTGCGACAGGACCATGACGGCACGCTAGAATCCCACAACGAATGTCTACGGGAAAAGAGCAAATGAACCCACACCTTTTACAGCTGGCAAGCGAACTCGACGTCGACGAGCAGAACGACCTGGTTGATGCCATTTGGGAAGACATCGGCAATCGCGGCGCGGCGCCACTCCCGACAGAGGCGCAAAAGATCGAACTCGACCGCCGTCTCGCAGACTATCTTGCGTATCCTGAAGATGCGGTTCCATGGCAGCAGGTCAAAGCCGCCGCCATGGCTAAAATCAGCAGGTGAGCCTGCAAGTCACTTTTCATCGGGACGCACAGGAAGAGTTTCTCGGCGCAATCTCGTGGTATCAAAACAAACGGTCCGGACTCGCGCTCGAATTCATGGCGGAAGTAGAACGATGCAAAGCAATGGCCGCTGAAAGCCCGTCGCGCTATGCCAGTGTAGAGGGAGGGATTCGTCGTATCGGCCTCAACCGTTTTCCTTACATCGTTTATTTTCGGCCCGAAAAAAATCATATCGTTGTTTTGGGCGTCTTTCATACCAAAAGAGATCCTGCCATTTGGCCAAGAAGACCTTGATCCATCAGGGGTGCCGAGTAAGGCTTGCCAGCGTCGAAGGTCGAGCCAGGCTATTTATAATTCACCATCCAGTCGCACGGATTGCTCGCTAAAAAATTTAATCCATCTAAGGAATCAGCCATGAACGAAGAAACTTTTAATTTAAGCCTGCGCAAATTCCTCAAGAAAGTGGGCGTGAGCTCACAGAATGAGATCGAGAAGGCGGTGGCGCAGGCATTGGCCGATGGCGGCATTAGCGGAAACGAAAAACTGCCGGCAACCATGACGCTCGAGGTCGCGGGCATTAAATTGAACGTGAAGTTCGAAGGCACGATCGAACTCGAATAACGCCATGCCGACGAGGCGCCGGACTTCTCCGGCGCCCTGCCCTGTGTAAACCAGTTGTGCCCGATGTCGGCACGCGTTCCCCTTGGCCCGGCTTATTTCAGCGCGCTCCTGTTTGCCCGCCATACCTGGGCGATGGCAATGACGACAAGCACCGGCATCAGCATTTCAAGCGGTTCTTCCAAAGACAGCTGCATCGCCCGCAAAGCCAGGGGCGGCGCGTAGCCGCCTATCTCCTCGACCATGCCGAGCGAGCGGTCCAGGATTTTCACCAACACCAGCAAGACAAAGAGACTTGTTATTGTCACCGCGGTGGCATCCCGGCGGCGAGCGCCGGCCAGCAAGCGGCGACCGTGCCGAAGGGCCAGATAGCCCGCGGAGAACAGGACCGGAAAAATGATGAGCAAGGCGATGGCGATTTGTGTTCCCGTCGCGAACTTGCGGTAAAAATTCGCTTTCAGGATGCTCATGCCGAACAGCGCAATGTGCAAGTCCAGCTCGCGGGCCGCGGCTGCAAGAAGCACGATCGATATAGCGACAAAAGTTGGTCGGGACATCAACGGCGGCGCGCACGTCTAAAGAACGAGCACAGCAAGATAGTAGAAAACGACTGTCGCAATTTCTATCGGACCGCCTTCGTTCATCAGAACCAGCGATGTTTCCCAAGGCAGCAGAACGGCGTTGATAAGGCCCAGCACAGCGACTGCGGTAATCAGTCGCAGCGAAAAGGCCCAGTGATCGATAGGGAATCTCAACATGTTTCCTTAAAAGCGTATTCCTGCCCGATGCAGGAATGTCGAAAGGCATAAGTGTAATCGTTGGCTTTCAACCATGCAGAGCGTGGCGCGTAGCGCGATCCTCCTGTTCAGTTCGTCGGCAAAAGGTATGTCTTCCTCTATGCCCCGACCCGGACGATGCGATTCCATTAGAACAAACGTGTCTGTGTGACCGCAAAACCATCTGTTTGTTACATCGGTTTAAATAAATCCAATGCTTTTTAGAGAAAATGATCGGTTTCATGAAATAAACAACATTTTGTTTTATTTCTTTGAGTCAATTTTATGTAGAATTAATAAATTGCTTGGTAACAACACCTTGGGTTTTTAGGCAAGCACGCGCATGCGCGTGGTTTGCCAACAATTCCAGCCATGTTGATGGACCTAACCAGACATCAAGCGTCAACGAAGCTGTCGCGCCAAGCCAGTCCGCCCAGCTTTTTCAAAAAACCTGATAACGATTTCGTCATGAAAAAACCTGGGCTGATCGCGCCAACAATCGCCAACAAGTTGTTCTTTCTCACTGCCAACGCGCTGATCGGCATCCTGCTGATGACGGCATTCCTGCTCTACAAGGAGCACGGCATCATCCTGGAGGAGCGCCAGAACAGCGTAAGACAGGCAGTCGAAAGTACCCACGGCGTGCTGGCGTACTACCACACACTTGCAGAGCGCAATGCCATGCCGCTCAAGGAGGCCCAGCAGCACGCGATGCATGTCATCCGCACGATGCGCTATGGCGACGGTGAGTACTTCTGGATCAACGACATGGGTCCCAAGATGCTGATGCATCCCATTAAGCCGGCCCTGGATGGCACCGACCTGTCTGCAAACCAGGACCCGACCGGCAAGCGGCTATTTGCGGACATGGTCAAGACCGTGCAGGCACATGGCGCAGGCTTCGAGTTCTACATGTGGCCGAAACCTGGCAGCGAAGCGCCGGTTCAAAAAGTCTCGTACGTCAAGGGATTCGCGCCCTGGGGATGGGTCGTCGGCTCTGGTGTCTATCTCGATACTGTCGACGCCACGGTCTGGCAGCAGTCCAGGCATGCCGCGTTGGTCGCGGCAGCGCTTGGCCTGGCGTTATTCGCAGTCGGCCTGATGGTGGCGCGGTCCGTGACCCGCCCGATCGCGAAGGCAGTCGAGGCAGCGCAGCAGGTAGCCAGGGGCGAGTTGGGCCACCGGATCGACGTTAGCTCAGGGGATGAAACCGGCAAATTGATGCAGGCGCTGAAAGACATGAACGAGAACCTGATACGCATCGTCAGCAGTGTCCACAAGAGCACGAATGCCATTGCTACTGCGTCAAGCCAGTTTGCGGCCGGCAATCTCGATCTTTCGTCACGTACGGAGCAGCAAGCCAGTTCGCTGGAGGAAACCGCCTCGTCGATGGAGGAACTGACGTCGACCGTCAAGCAGAATGCGGATAACGCAAGCCAGGCCAACAAGCTTGCGGCCAGCGCCTCCGGCATTGCGCTCCAGGGCAGCACCGTGGTGGCGCAAGTCGTCGATACCATGGGGGCGATCGACGCGTCCGCCAGGAAAATCGTCGACATCATCAGCGTCATCGACGGCATCGCCTTCCAGACCAACATCCTCGCCTTGAACGCTGCCGTGGAAGCCGCGCGTGCCGGCGAGCAGGGCCGCGGCTTTGCTGTCGTTGCAATGGAAGTGCGCAGCCTGGCGCAGCGCAGTGCCGCCGCCGCGAGGGAGATCAAGGACCTGATAGGCGATTCGGTGGAAAAGGTCGATGCCGGCACCAGGCTGGTGGCGCAGGCAGGCAGCACCATGGACCAGCTCCTGGCGAGCGTGCAAAGCGTCACTGCCATCATGGCGGAAATCTCGGCTGCCAGCCTTGAACAAAGCGCAGGCATAGAACAGGTGAATCAGGCAATTAGCCAGATGGACCAGGTCACGCAGCAGAACGCGGCGCTGGTGGAGGAGGCCGCTGCGGCAGCCGAGTCGCTGCAGGCCCAGGCGGGCAGCCTGGCGCAGACGGTTGGTGTGTTCAAGCTAGGCGAGCGTGAAACCGGCGGTGCGGTGACTAATGAAGCTTTGACGATGTCTCGACAGCAGTGTGGCCAAGTGCTGGCCCTCCGATAACGCCAACTTGCGTTGGGCCTGGCGTATCGTCCCCAGCTAGGGTAGTTTCGTGCCGGCTTGCCCAAGCCGGCCTGTAAGCGACATCGCCTGCTCCGCGCAGCGACAGTCGCCGTTGCAGTTGCCCGCGCAGCGACAGTTGCTTTTGCTTTTGCTTTTGCTTTTG
>CAUQYP010000158.1:0-10339 GCA_963522035.1 uncultured Noviherbaspirillum sp.
GCCTGGGCGCGCTGCTGTCGCACCTCGGCATCGGTGGCGCCCTTGCCAGCATGATCAGCACGCTGCTGATGGTGGCCCTGCTGGGCCTGGCGCTGATGTTCATCATCCGCCTGTTCCGCCGCAAGAGCGCGGGCACGAGCACGCAGGGCGCCGGCGCCACGCCGGCCTTCGCCGGCAATGGCTATGCCCGCAGCAGCACGCCTGAAATCGGTTCCGGCGTGCGTTCCTACGGCGACACGCTGCCGCCCGCCAGCGGCGCCGGCGTGGCCGCCGCCACGGGTCCGGCAGCTTCCGGCGCACCGTACGGCGTGCCGGCCGACTTCGACGTGCCGGGCTTCCTGCGCCATGCCAAGACCTACTTCATCCGCCTGCAGGACGCCTGGGACAAGGCGAATGTCCAGGACATCAGCGAGTTCACCACGCCGGAAATGTTCGCCGAACTGCGCATGCAGATCCAGGAACGCGGCGCGTCGCCCAATGTCACCGACGTGGTCCAGCTCAATGCCGAACTGCTGGGCATCGAGACCGGCCCGGACGACTACCTGGCCAGCGTGAAATTCTCCGGCCTGATCAAGGAAGCGCCGGACGCGTCCGCCGCCGAGTTCGCCGAGATCTGGAACCTGACCAAGCCGACCTCGGGGCAGGGCGGCTGGGTGCTTGCAGGCTTGCAGCAACTATCCTGAGCAAACACGTCCGTCAGGCAACTGCTAAACTCCAAGCCGCCCGTGGCGTTCACGGGCGGTTTCTTTTTCCGGTCCCATGATTCCCTCTCCCGTTCCCGCCGTCATCAACCACCTGCTGGTCCAGGAAGCCTGGGCGACCAGGAAGCTGGCATTGCATGCCGGCAAGGTCGCCCGCATCGACACCGGCGTCGTGGCCCTGCAGCTGCAGGTCGCGGCCGACGGCCTGGTCGAAGCCGCCGCGGCCGACGCCGTGCCCAATGTCACCATCCGCATGAAGCTGTCCGACCTGCCGCTGATGATGCAGAACCGCGAGCGCGCCTTTTCGTACGTGCAGGTGGAAGGCGACGCCGAGTTTGCCAACGCGGTGTCGCAAGTCTCGCAGGGCGTGCGCTGGGAAGCCGAGGACGACCTGTCGCGGCTGGTCGGCGATATTGCCGCGCGCCGCATCGTCGCCGGCGGGCGGGCGGTGTTCGACGCCGCCCAGGCCACGCGGCGCCGGGTCGAGGAAAATGTCGCCGAATACTTCCTGGAAGAGCAGCCGCTGCTGGTGCGGCCGCAGGCGGTCGCCGGCTTCAGTGCCGACGTGGCCGACTTGCGCGACGATGTCGAACGCCTGGCCAAGCGCATCGAGCGCCTGCGCGGAGGCTTCGCATGATCCGGCGCCTGCTGCGGGTATTCCGGATCCTGTCGGTGGTGCTGCGTTATGGACTCGACAATATCGCGATGTCCGGCGTCACGCCGCGCATTGCGCTATTGACCAAGCGGCTGCTGTTCTGGCGCGACATCAGCGCGCCGCGCGGTGAGCGGCTGCGAAAGGCGCTCGAGGAACTGGGACCCATCTTCGTGAAGTTCGGGCAGGTGATGTCGACCCGGCGCGATTTGATGCCGCCCGACATCGCCAACGAGCTCGCGCTGCTGCAGGACCGGGTGCCGCCGTTCGACACCGACCTGGCGATTGCGCAGATCGTCCGCTCGCTGGGCGCGCATCCGGACGAGCTGTTCGCCTGGTTCGACCGCAAGCCGGTCGCCTCCGCTTCCATCGCGCAGGTGCACTTCGCCCGCCTGCGCAACGGCACCGAGGTCGCGGTCAAGGTGCTGCGGCCCAATATGAAAAAGACCATCGACGAGGACGTGGCGCTGATGCACATCGTCGCCGGCTGGGTCGAAAGGTTATGGGCCGACGGCCGCCGGCTCAAGCCGCGCCAGGTCGTCGCCGAGTTCGACAAATACCTGCACGACGAACTCGACCTGATGCGCGAGGCGGCCAATGGCAGCCAGCTTCGGCGCAACTTCGCCGAGTCGAAGATGCTGCTGGTGCCGGAGATGTACTGGGACTTCTGCTCCGAGTCGGTCATCACCATGGAGCGCATGCACGGCATCCCGATCTCGCAGACCGACCGGCTGATTGCCGAGGGCATCGACCTGAAGAAGCTGTCCAGCGACGGCGTGGAAATCTTCTTCACCCAGGTGTTTCGCGACGGCTTTTTCCACGCCGACATGCATCCCGGAAATATCCTGGTGTCGGTCGCGCCGGAAACCTTCGGCCGCTACATTGCGCTGGACTTCGGCATCGTCGGCACGCTGACCGACTTCGACAAGGACTACCTGTCGCAAAACTTCCTGGCTTTCTTCCGGCGCGACTACAAGCGCGTGGCGGAAGCGCATATCGAGTCCGGCTGGGCGCCGAAGGACACCCGGGTCGATGAGCTCGAGGCGGCGGTGCGGGCCTGCTGCGAACCCATCTTCGACCGGCCGCTGCGCGACATTTCCTTCGGCCAGGTATTGCTGCGGCTGTTCCAGACATCGCGCCGCTTCAACGTCGAAGTGCAACCGCAACTGGTGCTGCTGCAGAAGACCTTGCTCAACATCGAGGGCCTGGGCCGCCAGCTCGACCCCGACCTCGACCTCTGGAAGACCGCGCGTCCCTACCTGGAGCGCTGGATGAACGAACAGATAGGCTGGCGCGGCCTGCTCGAGCGCCTGCGCGACGAAGCGCCGCGCTACAGCCAGCTGCTGCCGCAACTGCCGCGCCTGGTCGCGCAGGCGCTGGAGACCCGGCCCGGGAAGAATATCGAGGAAACGACCACGCTCCTCAAGCGCGTGCTGGCCGAGCAACGGCGCACCAATATGCTGCTGGGCTTTGCGGTCTATTTCGGCGGCGGGCTGGCGGTGGGTATCGCCGTGGTGCAATTGTTCATGCGCTGGTATTACCTGATGGAATGATGTACCGAGGGAAGGCCGGGCCGATGGGCGGCCCGGCTGGCATGGGCGATGGGTGCGCGCGCTGCGCCTGTCGCAGTCCGGCAACGCCGGCCAGACTGGTACCACCGGCCCGATTTTTGCATTTGGACCGGGCAAGCTTCCCACCGCTATAATCCGGAAAATTTCTCTGGAGCCACATCACAATGAGCACGCTGGCAGTTTCCGTCACGCTGTACCTGGCTGTATCGATCGCTATCGGCCTGTATGCGGCACGCCGGGTCAAGACCTCGGGCGACTACGCCAATGCCGGACGCTCGCTGCCGCTCTATGTCGTGATCGCCACCGTGTTCGCAACCTGGTTTGGTTCCGAAACCGTGCTGGGCATCCCGGCCAAGTTCGTCAAGGATGGCCTGGGCGGCGTGGTCGAGGACCCGTTCGGCGCGTCGATGTGCCTGGTGCTGGTGGGCCTGTTCTTCGCCAGGAAGCTGTACCGGATGAACCTGCTGACCATCGGCGACTATTACCGGCAGCGCTACAGCCGCAGCGTCGAGATCGTCGTGTCGCTGTGCATCGTGGTGTCCTACCTCGGTTGGGTGTCGGCCCAGATCACCGCGCTGGGGCTGGTGTTCAGCGTGCTGTCCAAGGGAGCCATCAGCATGTCGGCCGGCATGTGCATCGGCGCTGCCATCGTGCTGGTCTATACGCTGTTCGGCGGCATGTGGTCGGTGGCGCTGACCGACCTTTTCCAGATGAGCATCATCGGCGTCGGCCTGCTGTACATCGCCTACCTGGTCTCCGGCATGGCCGGCGGCGCGCAGAATGTAGTCGCCCATGCCGCGGCGGCCGGCAAGTTCGACTTTGCACCGGCGCTCGGGGCGAAGGAAATACTCGCCTTCACCGGCGCCATCGTCACCATGATGTTCGGCTCCATTCCGCAGCAGGACGTATTCCAGCGCGTGATGTCCGCCCGCTCGGAAAATGTCGGCGCCACCGGCGCCGTCTCCGGCGGCGTGCTGTATTTCCTGTTCGCCTTCATCCCGATGTTCCTGGCGTATTCGGCCTACCTGATCGACCCGAAGATGGTGTCCTCGCTGCTCGACACCGACGCCCAGATGATCCTCCCCACGCTGATCCTGGAGAACACGCCGGTGTTCGCGCAGGTCATGTTCTTCGGCGCGCTGCTGTCGGCCATCATGTCGACGGCCAGCGGCACGCTGCTCGCGCCCAGCATCACGCTGACCGAGAACGTGCTGCGTGAATACTTTCCGATGAATGACAGGCAATTGCTGCGGACGACGCGCATCGTGGTGGTCTGCTTCACCTGCATCGTGACCGTGTTCGCGCTGATGTCGGAGGGCACCCCCATCTACGACATGGTCGGCAACGCGTACAAGGTCACGCTGGTGACGGCGTTCATCCCGCTGGTCATGGGCCTGTACTGGAAGCGCGCGACCAACCAGGGCGCCCTGTGCGCGGTGCTGGGCGGTCTCGCTTCCTGGCTGCTGATGGAGCGCTTCGGCGGCGACTCGATCTGGCCGCCGCAGCTGGTCGGGCTGCTGGTCAGTTTCGCCGGCATGGTGCTGGGCTCGCTGTTGCCGCAACGCTTGCCTGCCGCAGCGCCGGCGCATGGGCGCGATGCCGGGCCGCTGGCCGTAGGCAAGGATTGAGGGCGGGGCGCCCTGCCGCGGGCGATTTGCTGCGCTGGAGCCGGCTTCGCCTGCCTCGATAAACCTGGGGTGCCTTTGCGAAAGCCTTTATAATCCAAGGTTTTGTACGATTTTCGCTAGGGAATTATGCCGATCTATGCCTACCGTTGCGCCGCCTGCGGCTTTGCCAAGGATGCGCTGCAAAAGATGTCCGATGCGCCGCTCACCGTATGCCCGTCCTGCGGCCAGCCCGAATTCAAGAAACAGGTCACTGCCGCCGGCTTCCAGTTGAAGGGCTCGGGCTGGTACGTCACCGATTTCAAGGGCGGCTCGGGCGGCAAGGCGGCGCCCGCGGTAGCGGCCGGCGAGGGCGGGGCAAAGGCGGACACCAAGTCCGATGCCACGTCTGCCACGCCTTCCACATCGGCCGCACCGGCTGCGCCCGCGACCGGCACCACCGGCGACGCCAAGTGACACGCGCCGGCCGCCACGTCACCCAGGGTTCCTGCCATGCGTAAATATTTCATCACCGGACTGCTGATCCTGGTGCCGCTGGCCATCACGATCTGGGTCCTGAACCTCATCATCAGCACCATGGACCAGTCGCTGCTGCTGCTGCCCGAACGCTGGCGGCCGGAGGCGGTGGTGGGCTTCAATATCCCGGGGCTGGGCACCATCCTGACGCTGCTGGTCATTTTCCTGACCGGCCTCGCGACCCGGAACTTCGTCGGCAAGCGCATCGTCTGGGCATGGGAGTCGCTGCTGATCCGCATCCCGGTGGTGCGCTCCATCTACTCCAGCGTCAAGCAGGTGTCCGACACGCTGTTCTCGTCGTCGGGCAACGCGTTCCGCAAGGCGCTGCTGGTGCAGTATCCGCGCGAGGGCTGCTGGACCATCGGCTTCCTGACCGGCGTGCCGGGCGGCGACGTGCGCAACCATTTGCAGGGCGACTATGTCAGCCTGTACATACCGACCACGCCCAATCCGACCTCCGGCTTCTTCCTGATGGTGCCGCGCGCCGACACCATCGAACTCGAGATGAACGTGGATGAGGCACTGAAATACATCGTTTCGATGGGCGTGGTGTCGCCCGAATACTTCGAAAAGAAACTGATCATCGATCCGGCCAAGGTGCAGGGCAGCCTGCCGGCGTCGAGCAAAGCAAACTGAACTGGAAACTGACTATGTCTTCTATGCGTACTGATTACTGCGGCCTCGTCAACGAAGCGCAGCTGGGCCAAACCGTCAGCCTGTGCGGCTGGGTGCATCGCCGCCGCGACCATGGCGGCGTCATCTTCATCGACCTGCGCGACCGCGAAGGCCTGGTGCAGGTCGTGTGCGACCCGGACCGCGCCGACGTCTTCAAGACCGCCGAGTCGGTCCGCAACGAATTCTGCCTGCGCATCACCGGCGTCGTGCGCAGCCGTCCGGAAGGCACCAGCAACGCCAACCTCGGCTCCGGCAAGATCGAGGTGCTGTGCCATGAGCTGCAGGTGCTGAACGCGTCGGTCACGCCGCCGTTCCAGCTCGACGACGACAACCTGTCGGAAACCACCCGCCTGACCCACCGCGTGCTCGACCTGCGCCGCCCGCAGATGCAGAACAACCTGCGCCTGCGCTACAAGGTGACGATGGAAGTGCGCAAATTCCTGGACGCCAACGGCTTCATCGACATCGAGACGCCGATGCTGACCAAGTCCACGCCCGAAGGCGCGCGCGACTACCTGGTGCCGTCGCGCGTGAACCCCGGCCATTTCTTCGCGTTGCCGCAGTCGCCGCAGCTGTTCAAGCAACTGCTGATGGTGGCCAACTTCGACCGCTATTACCAGATCACCAAGTGCTTCCGCGACGAGGACCTGCGCGCCGACCGCCAGCCCGAGTTCACCCAGATCGACTGCGAGACCTCGTTCATGAGCGAGCAGGACATCCGCGACCTGTTCGAGGACATGATCCGCCTGGTGTTCCGCAACGCCCTCGGCCAGGAATTGCCCAACCCGTTCCCGGTGATGGACTTCGCCACCGCCATGGCCTTGTACGGCTCGGACAAGCCGGACATGCGCGTCAGGCTGCAGTTCACCGACCTGACCGCGGTGATGAAGGACGTGGACTTCAAGGTCTTCTCGGGCGCCGCCAACATGGAAGGCGGCCGCGTGGTCGGCCTGCGCGTGCCGGGCGGGGCGATCATGCCGCGTTCCGAGATCGACGCCTACACCCAGTTTGTCGGCATCTACGGCGCCAAGGGCCTGGCCTACATCAAGGTCAATGAAAAGGCCAAGGGGCGCGACGGCCTGCAGTCGCCCATCGTCAAGAACCTGCATGACGCGGCGCTGGCGCAGATTATCGAGCAGACCGGCGCCGAGGACGGCGACCTGATCTTCTTCGGCGCCGACAAGGCCAAGATCGTCAACGACGCCATCGGCGCGCTGCGCGTGAAGATCGGCCATAGCGACTTCGGCCGCAAGGCCGAGCTGCTGGAAGACGGCTGGCGCCCGCTGTGGGTCGTCGATTTCCCGATGTTCGAGCATGACGAGGACAACAACCGCTGGGTCGCGCTGCATCACCCGTTCACCGCGCCCAAGGAAGGCCACGAGGACTTCATCGAGACCGACCCGGGCCGGGCGATCGCGCAGGCCTACGACATGGTGCTCAATGGCTGGGAACTGGGCGGCGGTTCGGTGCGTATCCACCGCGCCGACGTGCAGAGCAAGGTGTTCCGCGCGTTGAACATCAATGACGAGGAAGCGCAGCTGAAGTTCGGCTTCCTGCTCGACGCGCTGCAATACGGCGCGCCGCCGCACGGCGGGCTGGCTTTCGGCCTCGACCGCATCGTGACCATGATGACCGGCGCCGAGTCGATCCGCGACGTGATCGCCTTCCCCAAGACCCAGCGCGCCCAGTGCCTGCTGACCCAGGCGCCGTCCGAAGTCGACGAGAAGCAGCTCCGGGAACTGCATATCCGCCTGCGCAATACCGAGCCGGCGGTCAAGGCATAAGCCACGCAAGCCGGATCTGCCGGCGCGTAGGCAACCGAGAAACGCCGGTCCTCGCGGACCGGCTTTTTTTTATGCGCCCGGCATGCGTACGGGTAACGCCCGGCGCGTTGTCCGTGCGCACTAGTGCGCTGCACGGCTATACTGGCCATTCCGCCAGGATCAGGTCGCCATGCAAGCCAAGCCCTACAAAATCCCCGAATCGGTGCTGGTCGTCATCCATACCGCCGGCCTCGACGTGCTGCTGATCGAGCGCACGCCCAATCCCGGCTTCTGGCAGTCGGTCACCGGCAGCAAGGACACGCCGGACGAGCCGCTGGAGGTCACTGCTGCGCGCGAGGTGATGGAAGAGACCGGCATCATGGTTGCGCCTGATCATCTTCGCGACTGGCAACTTTCCAATGTCTACGATATCTACCCAGTGTGGCGGCAACGTTATGCGCCCGATGTGACCCGCAATACCGAGCATGTGTTCAGCCTGCAGGTGCCGCGCGACGTCGTGGTCACCCTGTCGCCCAGGGAACATCGGGACGCCGTCTGGCTTCCCTGGCGGGAAGCGGCGGACAAGTGTTTCTCGCCGTCGAACGCGGAAGCGATATTGCAATTGCCGCGCCGGGTCGGAATGCCCGTCCCCGCCGGCATGCAGCACAACCGGAAACAGGATATTTCTTCATGAAGCTGCGCATCGCCACCTACAACATCCACAAGGGTGTGTCCACCATCGGCAGCCGGCCACGGGTCCATGCGCTGAAGCAGGCGCTGTCCGCGCTGGAGGCCGACGTCATCTTCCTGCAGGAAGTGCAGGGCCGGCACGACCTGCTGGCGCTCAAGCATGCGGCCAACTGGCCTTCCCAGAGCCAGCACGAGTTCTTCGCCGGCGAAGGAAAGCACTGCGCCTATGGCGTCAACGCGGTCTACGACCACGGCCACCACGGCAATGCGCTGGTCAGCAGCTTTCCGATCGCATCCTCGCGCAACCAGGACGTGTCCGACCATGCGTACGAGTCGCGCGGTATCCTGCACTGCGTGGTCCAGTGCAATGACATTGACATCCATTGCTACGTGGTGCACCTGGGCCTGTTCGCCGGCAGCCGCAAGCGCCAGACCGATGCGCTGGTGGAAGCGGTGTCGTCGTCGGCGCCGCCGGGGGCGCCGGTCATCATCGCCGGCGACTTCAACGACTGGCACAACAAGCTCAGCGACACATTGCGTGCCGGCCTTGGCGTGACCGAAGTGTTCGACGCGAACCTGTCCAGGCGCGGCTTCGGCACCTACCTGCGCCTGCTGGCGGGGCGCGGTCCGAAGATACAGCCGGCCCGCACCTTCCCGGCGGCGATGCCTTTCCTGCAGCTGGACCGGATCTATGTGCGTGGTTTCAAGGTGGCGTCGGCCAAGGTCATGCACGGCATACTCTGGAGCCGGCTCTCCGACCATGCGCCCATCGTGGCTGAACTCGAGCTTGCCTGACGCCGCCACGGGGCTTCCGGCACCGCATCGCCTAAAATAGGCGATTTGCCCAGGCTTCAAGCATGCGTACGGTTTCCTACACCGCCAATAACCAGCTCACGCTGCTCCATTGCGGCGCCGAGTTCTTCCCCGGACTCGAAGCAGCGTGCGACAGCGCGGTTTCCGAGATTTACCTGGAAACCTATATTTTCGCGGATGACGCGACGGCACGCCGTATCGAGCAGGCGCTGATCCGGGCCGCCGCGCGCCATGTGCGGGTCTACGTCATTACCGACTGGGTCGGCAGCGGCCATCGCAATTCAATACGGCTGAAGGAGCGGCTGCTTGCCGCCGGTGTGCGGCATCGCAATTTCAACCCGTGGTTCCGGCGCGGCGTCGCCCGCACCCACCGCAAGATGTGCGTGATCGACCGCAAGCTTGCCTTCCTCGGCGGGCTCAACATCAATGACGACCTGATCTCGGACGATGACTCCGCGCAGCCGCTGCCGGCGCCGCGCTGGGACTTCGGCGTGCGGATCACCGGGCCGCTGGTCATGGCCATCCATGAAGAGATCGTGACCCAATGGGTGCGCCTGGGCAAGCTGGACCTGAAGTCGCGGCTGGAACGCATGCGCAAGCTGCGCACCACCCATGTCGAAAACGTCGATGCGCCGGCATTTGCCGCGCTGGTCGTGCGCGACAACCTGCGCAACCGCCGCACCATCCAGCGTACCTACCTGCAGGCGCTGGGCCATGCGCGCGAGACGGCCTGGCTGGCCAACCCGTACTTCGCGCCCGGCCGCAAGATGCGCGACGCGCTGTGCCGGGCAGCCGAGCGCGGGGTCGATGTAACGCTGCTGCTGGGCGTGGGCCAGTTCAGGATCCAGGACGCGGTGGCGCGTTCCTACTATCCGAAGCTGCTCGAGCATGGCGTCAAGATCTACGAGTACCAGAAGACGCAGCTGCATGGCAAGGTAGCGGTGGTGGATGACGAATGGTCGACGGTCGGGTCCAGCAATTACGACGGCTTTTCGCTGTTCGTGAACCAGGAAGCCAATATCGTGGTGAAGGACAAGGACTTTGCGCGGTCGCTGCGGGATCATATCCGGCATGGGGTGGAGGATGCGGTGCGGATTCATCCCGAGGAATTTCGCAATACGCCGTGGCACAGGCGGGCGTGGTACGGGACGGCGTTTTTGCTTTATCGGGCGATGCTGAGGGTGATTACGATGGGGAAGTACACCTGAGGGGGTGGTGGGGCTGTTGTTGGGGTGGGTGTTTCAGGGGAATCGGTTGTTGGGTGTAGCGCCGGTCGCTGGCCGTTGCCGTTGCCGTTGCCGTTGCCGTTGCCGTTGCCGTTGCCGTTGCCGTT
>CAUQYP010000159.1:0-10270 GCA_963522035.1 uncultured Noviherbaspirillum sp.
GCTTCTTTATCCGTTTCAGTCCCTGGCGACGCGTCGCCGTCTAACGGGGATTCACTTCAAAAACCACTTCACAAGCAACTGCAACTGCAACTGCAACGGCAACTGCAACTGTCGCTGCGCGGGGCTTAATGCAACGACAACTGTCGCTATGCGGAACGTCAACGTCAACTTCGGCTCCGCGTGCGGCGTCAGTGGATGCGACGCTGTCGCTGGTTTGCGCGTAGGCGCAGTTGTTTTCTCGACTATCGGCCCGTTAATCGATTTTCACCGGCTATCCATGGCGAAGCCGGTGCGATACATCCATCCAATGGCCGTCCCTTGCGCCTATCGCTCAGCGCAATTCGGCGCAGATCAATCCCCCGGAACTGCTTGCGATCGCTCAAGCCCGGGCCGGCCCGCGCCGCGACACTGCCATCTGCGGTCATGCATGCATGGCCGCATTCCAACTCAACGACATCGGGAGCAACGCAATGAACGAGATCATGAAATTCCTGCAGGACGAAGAGGGCGCGGCCGCTGTGGAATATGGATTGCTGGTGGCGCTGATTGCCGCCGTCATCGTGGCGGTGGTGGCCACGCTGGGCACCCGGGTCAAGGCCGGCTTCACGACGGTCTGCAATGCGCTCACCGGCGGCACCGGCAGCTGCAGCTGATGCCTGCGGGCCCGGTATGCCGGGCCTGCGCCGCAACCATGAGCGCTGCGGCCGCTCGCTGCAGGCCGGCCCGGATCAGGCTCGGGAAACCGCTTGCAATCGTTCCGGCCTGGCGCGGCCAGCGCCAAGGCGCCAGCGTCCATGTCAATGCATGCTTCGCCGCAGCTCAACCTAATATTATGAGGAGTAGTGAATGAAGCGGATCACACAGTTCTTGCGGGACGAAGACGGCGCTGCCGCGGTGGAGTACGGCTTGCTGGTGGCATTGATCGCTGCCGTCATCGTGGTAGTGGTCGCCACGCTGGGCAGCCGTGTCAAGGAAGCGTTCATGACCGTTTGCAATGCGCTGACTGGTGGTGACGGGTCATGCAGTTGAAAAGAGCAGCGCAAGCCGGCCAGATACGTCGCTGGCCCCATTCGTTCATGGCGGACAAATGACCGCCGCCGTCCTTCTGACAGCCATGCTGCTCCTGGCAGTGCGCAGCGACCTCGACGCCCATCGCATACCCAATCCCTTGGTGGCATGGGGCACGCTGGCCGCGCTGGCGACATCGATGGCGCCAAACGGCATTGGCCTGGCGCAGGCACTGGCCGGATTCTTCCTGGGACTGCTTGCGCTGCTGCCGCTGTACGCAGTGCGCGCGCTTGGCGCCGGCGATGTCAAGCTGATGGCCGCGGTCGGCGCATTCATCGGGCCGCAGTCCCTGCCGCTGGCACTGCTTGCAACCTTCCTCGCCGGCGGCTTCATGACCGTGCTGGTCGCACTGCGCCGCGGCACGGCGCGCCGGCTCATGCGCAATGTGCGCGACATGCTGTGCAGCGCCTGGTGGCGGCTGGCCTGCCGCGAAACGCCCACGCTGGCGCCGGCGCCCATATCGGCCGGAAAGATGCCCTATGCCCTTGCCATTGCAGTCGGCACATGGTGCCAGCTGGCCCTGCACAACAGCGCGCTGGCCAGCTGGCTGCGGCCCGGATGAGGCCGGCGATGAAAGGACGCTCATCATGAACATGCATACGGGACGGCTGTTCCTGTCGCTGGGCGCGGCCCTCGTGGCAGCGCTTGCGGCAGTGCTGCTGGCAGCGCAATGGAATGCGCAAACACGCCTGGACACGAGAAAAATCGCCGTGGCCGCGGTCGATATCCAGCCCGGCACCAGGCTGCGGGCGGACCTGCTGCAGCTGGTGGACTGGCCGGCCGGCAGCACACCGCATGGCGCCTCCGGCATCGTCGCCGCGCTTGAAGGAAGGGTGACGCGGAGTGCGTTGCTGCGCGGCGAGCCGGTGCAGGAAAGCCGCCTCGCCGAGCCTGGCGCCACCGGCGGCCTGTCGGCGATGGTGGCACAAGGCAAGCGCGCGATGACGGTGCGGGTCAATGACGTGGTTGGCGTTGCGGGCTTTGCGCTGCCCGGCAATTTCGTCGACATCCTCGTCAGCACGCAGGAAGAACGCCGTCTGTCTATGTCCGGCGAGCGCGAGCAGAGCATTTCCAAGCTGGTGCTGCAACGCATCCTGGTGCTGGCGGTGGCGCAGGAAGCCGGGCAGGGCGACACCCGGCCCAAGGTGGTCAACGCGGTCACGCTGGAAGTCACGCCTGCACAGGCCGAGCAACTCGACCTCGCCCGCAGCGTGGGCCAGCTGTCGCTGGTGCTGCGCAACCAGGTCGACCAGGCGCCAACCCGCACCAGCGGCGCCACCAAGCGGTCGTTGCTGCAGGCGCCAGAGCCGGCGGCAGCTGCGCCTGTGCCGACCCCGCGGCCAGTGCGCGTGGCCGCGCCGCCGCGCGAGTGCGCGCAGGTACTGACCGGCGCCGGTGCGGTAATCCAGTGCTTCTGATGTCATCCCCCAACGAAAGGCCTTCCATGCCAGACCGGTTGCGGCGTCGCCGCCTGTGTGCCCTGATCGCCATGCTGGTGCTGTCGATGCCGCCGGCACGTGCGGCGACCACTTTGCTCTCTGCCACGCCGTCCAGCGCGCCATCAAGCTCGCCGCCCGCCGCACCGCGCATTGCGCCGGCACCGGCCTGCGTGGGCGAGCTCCAGCAGGGTGCCGCGCTCAGCCTGGTCCAGGGCAAGTCCTTGCTGCTCGATCTGCAGCAAGGCGGACTGCCGTCGCCAGCCTGGCTGCGCGCAGTCGGCGACGCTGACGTGGTCCAGCTCGAGCCGATGGCGTAGCCGACGGCGCGCGCCGTGTTCTTCGTGTTCGGCAAGAAGGTGGGCGCGACCAACCTGCTGTTCCAGGACAGGGCGGGGCGCTGCGCGATGGTCGAGGTGTCGGTGGGCGTGGACGCTGCCACCGTCGAAGCCGCGCTGCGCCGGCTGCTGCCCAACGAGGCCCGGCTGCAGGTCAGCGCCGCCGCCGACTCGCTGGTGCTGTCCGGCACGGTGTCGGACGCGGTCGCGGCCGAGCATGCGCTGGCGATCGCCGACGCCTACCTGCGCCGTGGCGACGCCGCTCCGTCCACGGGACGCGGCGCCGCGCCGGGGAGCGGCGGCGAGCGCGTCGTCAACATGCTGTCGCTGGCTTCACCGCAACAGGTCATGCTGGAAGTGAAGGTCGCCGAGATCTCGCGCACCATGCTCGAAAAGCTGGGCGTGGACGTGTCCCTGTCGCGCAGCCGCGGCAGCTGGTCTTCGCGGCTTGCGTCGCAGTTCATGGTGGGCGCCGGCGGTGTCATCGGCATTGCCAAGCCGGGCAGCGGCGATTTCATCAGCCTCGACGCGGAAAAGGGCGACGGCCTGATACGCATCCTGGCCGAGCCCACCATCATGGCTGTCAGCGGCCAGGAAGGCAGCTTCCTGGCGGGCGGTCGCATCTTCATCCCGGTGGCGCAGAACGGCGGCGCCAATGGCGGCACGGTAACACTGGAGGAGAAGGAGTTTGGCGTCGGGCTGCGTTTCACGCCCACCGTGCTGGGCGGCGGACGCATCAACATCCGGGTGGCGCCGGAAGTGTCGGAACTCTCGCGCGAGGGTGTGGGCCTGTCGGCCAGGGGCGTGGCCGGTGGTTCCATCCTGCCGCTGCTGACGACGCGCCGTGCAACCACTACCGTGCAATTGCAGGACGGGCAGAGCTTCGCCATCGGCGGGCTGATACGCGACAACCTGAGCCAGAACATCCGGGCCCTGCCGGTGCTGGGCGAAGTGCCGGTGCTGGGCGCGCTGTTTCGCAGCAGCGACTTCCAGAACGACCGCAGCGAACTGGTGTTCATCGTCACGCCGCGGCTGGTGCAGCCGCTGCCGGCGGATGTCAGCCTGCCGACCGACGGCTACCGGGCGCCGGGACGGGCGGAGTTTTTCCTGGGCGGGAAAATGGAGGGGGCTGCTGCAGAATAAGCTTGCAGCGAATGCGACTAATCGAAAATTGCCTGAACCCGGGCAAGCGCATCATCGATCACGAACTGCGGCACGGATTCGATTTTTCTGGCACTCCTTGCCTCCAGGTCCATTGAACGCAGCATATTGACCAGCACCACGCCCTGTGTTTCGGTGCCGCAGCCGGCCAGCGAAACCGCGAATCCAGCAGCGCGCGCAAACTCGCCACCTTGCGTAATAGGCGCCACCATTGTCACGCCCAACGCGTTGAATGCGGACGTCGACAGAACCAGCGCTGGCCTGAAATCGCCTTGTTGCTCATGTCCCTGTGTGGGATTAAGGCTGACCCGCACGATGTCGCCGCGTTCGAATCGTGCGCGCTTCACCATGCTTCCTTGCCTGCTGAAGGAGAACGGTCCCAGCTGGCGATGTCTTCCGTCACTGGCATGGCGGCATCGCATTGGGCAAGCAGTTCGGCAAGCGAATAATGAGGCTTTGCCGGTTTAATGAAGAAGCCATCAGGACGTATATCCACTTCCAGCTGATCACCAGCCGAGATCCCGAGATGGTCGAGTAATGCAGAGGGTAAGCGCACTGCCGCGCTATTTCCCCACTTTTGGATGGACAGTTTCATCATATCTCCAGTCTGTATATACATTGTAGATACTTGGGCAAGCCTGGTCAAGCCTCTGAGAGAACCAGGCGCGTTAGTAACGATTTGAACGTGGGTGCTCGCTGAAGTAAAAAATAGTTGAGAACTGGTTGACCGTTGCGCTTATCGGCCGCTGCTATTCCTTCCAGATCAAGCTTTTCCGAGGCCTTGCGTTCTCTCAAACCCGGCCGCAAAGCAGGGCCGAGACTACGCGCTTCGCTGGGCAACCCGTCCGGTGCTGATCCGCCTGAACGCAAGGGAGCACACATGCATTGCGGTTTTCTGATTCTGGTGTTGTTTGCCACCGGCTGCACGCCGGTTGCGCCGCAGCGCGACAGCCGTTTCGGCGCCAGCGTGCGCACCTTGATGGCGCAGCAAGCGCTGCCACCTGCGGCCCGCGCTGGCGGCGACGCTTTCGACGCGGCTGCGGCGCACGGTGCGCTGTCGCAGTACCGGCAATCGTTTATGGCGCCGGCGCCAGTTCCACAGGCTGGCTCTGGGCTTGGTGGAGGCGCCGGTGCAGGCAAATAACGGCGCGACGCGGCCCATGCGTATCTGCGTCATTTCTCCCGAGCGGCGTCACGTCGAGCGCATGCTGTCGCAGCTGCAGGGACTGGCGGCGCAGATAGTCGCGTTGCACGGCACGATGGCCGCGCAGGCAGCGCGTGCAGCGGACGATGCGCCGGACCTGTTGATTGCCGACCTGGGCGATGGCGAAGGGTCCGACCCGCTGGCGCCGCTGCTGGCATGCGCCGGCGTGCCGGTGCTGCTGCTGTGCCGGCGCCAGGACCCGCCCTTCCTGCTCGCAGCCATGCGCGCCGGCGTGCGCGAAGTGCTGCCGCTGCCGCCCGATGCCGCACTGCTGCAGGACGCTGTCGGGCGCCTTCGCCGTTCAGGCCCAAAGCCGGCAGCCCGCGGTCGGGTGCTGGCCTTCGTGTCCTGCAAGGGCGGCAGCGGTGCCACCTTCCTGGCGGCCAACCTGGCCTACGCGCTGGCCGCCAGCGGCCGCCGCACTGCGCTGCTGGACTTCAACCTGCAGTTTGGCGATGCGCTGCTGTTCCTGTCGGACCGGCGGCCGGTGCGCACGCTGGCCGACCTGGCGCGCGCCGGCAGCCGGCTCGACGCCACATTCCTTGCCGCCAGCATGACCGAGGTCGGCCCGCTGGGCGTGCTGGCCGGGGCCGAGGACCCGGCGCAGGCGGTCGACATCCTGCCAGAGCATATCGACGCGTTGCTGACGCTGGCGCGCAGCCGCTACGAGTTCGTGGTGGTCGATGTCGGCCGTGGGCTCGATGCGCGCAGCCTGCGGGCGCTGGACCAGGCCGATTTCATTTACCCGGTGCTGCAGATCACGCTGCCATTCATCCGCGATGGCAGGCGGCTGCTGGAGGTGTTTCGCGGCCTCGATTACCCGGCGGAGAAAGTCAACATCGTGGTCAACCGCCACGAGAAGCGCGGGGACATCGGCATCGCGCAGGTCGAACGCACGCTGGGTGCGCCGGTGACGCGCGCGATACCCAACCATTATGCGGGGGCAGCCGATTCGGTGAACCAGGGCATACCGATGGTCGCGCTGGCACGCGCCAATCCGATCAGCCGGGCGCTGCTGCAGTGGGGCGCGGAGATTGTCGGCACGCCGCAGAGCAGGACGGGTCTGCGCAGGTGGTGGCGGAAGGATTAACGTGAGGGTTGGGAGGTAGCGCGTTCAGCACTTTAAACAAAACAGCTTCTAAAAAAATTCGTGAATCCTTGTGCTATCCAGGAAAAAAATGCTAGCAATCCTTTCCCGGGCCTGGACGGCAGCGGCGCCGCGTGACTGCTTTCATCCTGCGGCATCGGCATCTTCACAGGGGTATTGTTCTCGGTCCTTGAGACCATCGATGATTGATCGATCAACGGGCTCCGCTCGTCGGAAAAAATGGCAGTTTCACTGATCGTCGAAGGCCATGCCATTTGCTCCGGGGGCTTGGGAGCCAGCACTGGCATGGGGGGAGCGATTTCTGCAGCAAGCAGTTCATTCCCAGAAGTCCGGGTTTTTTCTCGCGCTGCGGCTTTCAATGGACGCGTAATATTTTTTAGTCGGGGACGCCGTGTTTTTTTCCTTGCCGGGGGACCTTGTTTTGTCTCGCGGTTCTCGGCGGCAGGCTGCGATGTTTTTTTCTCCGGTTCAATTGGCGTCATGATTGATGCAGATGTACGCGAAATCCCGGTCGTGATTTCTGCCGGCCTTTTCAGGATCGTTTCAAACCGCGCACGCATTTCACCGGCTTTAATGTCGTGATCGAGAACGTCTGATGCCGAGTGTTTAATCTCAGCCAGGGCCGCTTTGACTTTTTGATCATCCTGCAACTGGTGCTCGACAGAAAATCTGCTTGCTACGCCAAACATCAACTTGGCACATTGCATACGCTTGTCACGTTTGCTAGGACTTAACGCACTGGCGACCGATTGTGTTTTCCCTTCTTTTCTCATCGACACATAAATTTCGGATATGCCCTTCGTTTTACGTACACGAATCGACGGATCCGGAACAACGTTTGTGCGCGCCTTCTGAAGATTATTCCTGGCATGGCTTACGTCTTCAAGAAAGGAGAAAACCTGCTGAGCATTCGTATTGCGAGTAATGCTTAATGTCTTATTCATCTTATTTCCCACTTGTTCTGGTTCGCTGCCACGACTGCGCCAATGCCATATCGAAGCTGCTTTTCACAATCGCTGGAAAGTGGATAGTCAAAGCATGCCGGCATGAGCGCATTGCTAGGTCACGGTTTATTTAAAAAAGACCAGGCATCAACCAGCCTTCGCGATTTTTATAGGCAGCAATGCAAAGCCATTTGGGCGCCGCCGGGCGCAAGCAGCGGCGAAGTAGCCGTACAGCGCTTGTCCGCGTTGTTTAACGCTCGGCTCGCCTAGCGCCAGATCAAGCGCCGTGAAGCGCTTGCGATTGCACAAGCAACAACGCGCGGCCGTTGCGACACTGGCGCTTGCCCCGATCCGGCCACGGGCCCTGATCCACCATCCATCATCAACCTGGGAGCAACCATGTCACTGCGGCACCGTCTCGAATCCGGCCAGGCAGCCTCGTCCATTGTGGACGAGCCGCCGCTGCAGGACGATTTGAAAGCACGGCTGCAGCGGCAGCTGCTGGAGCGCATCGACCTGCGGGCGCTCGAAGCGCTGGCGCCGGCCGATGTGCCGGTCCAGCTGCGCTCGCTGCTGGAAGAACTGTTGACCACGTCGCATGCGGCGTTGAACGAGGCCGAGCGCAGGCTGCTTCTGCGGGACATCCAGCACGAGATGTTCGGACTCGGTCCGCTGGAGCTGCTGATGGCCGACCCTTCGGTGTCCGACATCCTCGTCAATGGCAGCCGCCAGGTCTACGTCGAGCGCCACGGCCGGCTGGAACGCACCGCGGTGCGCTTTCGCGACGATGCGCACCTGATGAAAATCATCGACAAGATCGTGTCCCGCGTCGGCCGCCGGGTCGACGAGTCCAGCCCCATGGTGGACGCGCGCATGGCCGACGGCTCGCGGGTCAACGTGGTGATACCGCCGCTGGCCATCGACGGGCCCTGCCTGTCGATACGCCGCTTTGCGGTGACGCCGCTGACCATGGACGACCTGTGCCGCAGCGGCAGCCTGACGCCGGACATCGCGCGCGTGCTGGAAGGGCTGGCCCGCGCCCGCGTCAACCTGCTGGTGTCCGGCGGCACCGGCAGCGGCAAGACGACGCTGCTCAACGTGCTGTCGGGCTACATCGACGCCGGCGAGCGCGTCGTCACCATCGAGGACGCAGCCGAGCTGCAGCTGCGCCAGCCGCACGTGGTGCGGCTGGAAACGCGGCCGGCCAATATCGAGGAACGGGGCGAGGTTACGCCGCGCGCGCTGCTGCGCAATGCGCTGCGCATGCGGCCGGACCGCATCATCATGGGCGAGGTGCGCGGCGCCGAGGCCATCGACATGCTGCAGGCAATGAACACCGGGCATGACGGCTCGCTGGCGTCGATTCATGCCAACACACCACGGGACGCGTTGACGCGGCTGGAGAACATGGCAGCCATGGCCGGCATCGGACTGCCGCCGCGCGCGGCGCGGCAGCAGGTGGCGGCGGCGTTGTGCGCGGTGATCCAGCTGGCGCGGCTGTCGGACGGCAAGCGGCGCGTGGTCAGCCTGACCGAAATCACCGGCATGGAAGGCGACACCATCGCCATGCAGGAAATCTTTGCGTTCCGCCAGACCGGCGTCGCGGCGAACGGCGCAGTCGAAGGCGCCTTTTTTGCCACCGGCGTGCGGCCGCGTTTCTGCGAACGGCTGCGCTCGCACGGCGTACTGCTCGCGCCGTCGCTGTTCGCGCCCGGGCAGCCGGAGGCTGCATGATGTCCGACACTGTGCTGCTGGGCCTGGGCGTGTTCGCGCTGGTGCTGGCGCTGGTGGAAGGCCTGCGCTGCGGCGCCGGCCTGCTCGACGCCGCAGCGCCAGCGGCTTCCCGGTTGCAAAAACGCCTGCGCGATGTGACAGCGCCGGCCCGCGCCGCCGCGTCCATCGCCAGGCAGGGGCAGCTGGCCGATGCACCGCTGCTGCGGCGCTTTTTGGAGCGCTTCGTATTCAGCGGCGGCGTCGAGCGCCTGCTGTCGCAGGCTGGCATGCGCATCAAGGTCGCGCCTTTCCTGCTGCTCTCTGTGGGCCTGGCCGGGCTGCCGGCCCTGCTGGCGCTGCATCTGCGGCGGCGCCGCATGGCTTGCATGGAGCGCCAGTTGCCCGACGCGCTGGACCTGCTGGGCCAGGCGCTGCGTGCCGGCCATGCGCTGCCATCGGCGCTGCGCATGGCTGCCGAAGACGATGCGGCGCCGCTGGCCGACGAGTTCCGCAAGCTGGTCGATGAAGTCGCCTACGGCGCGGCCTTGCCCGAGGCGCTGCGCCGCATGGCAGCGCGCAATCCGGGCGGCGACATCGGCTGCTTCGTGGTGGCGGTGCTGATCCAGCGCGACACCGGCGGAAACCTGGCCGAGCTGCTGGCCGGCATTGCCGCGCTGGTGCGCGAACGCCAGAAGCTGCGCGGGCAGGTGCGGGTGGCGACTGCCGAAGCCCGGCTGTCGGCCTGGATACTCGGGCTGCTGCCCTTCGTGCTGGCGGCGGCGCTACACCTGGCGCACCCGGGTTTCATCAGCCTGCTGTGGACCGACCCGGCCGGGCGCCGCCTGCTGTGCGTGGTCGCAGCGCTGCTTGTCGCCGGGCTGGTGTGGATGCGCATGCTGGTGCGCATCCAGCCATGAGGTGGCGCGATGCAGACTACTTTGCTGCTCATGCTGTTTGGCGCGGTGTTCGGCGCCACCTGGCTGCTGATGCGCACGCTGCTGCCCGACCGCAAGCTGAGACGCCTGCAGCAGTTGGCCGGGCAGCGCTCCGCCACGCCTGCTGCAGGCGGCGCAGCGCCTTTGCGCCGTGCGGCCGAAACACGCGGCACGTGGCGACGCCTCGGTACGATGCGCAAGCGCCGTGCCGCATCACGCGGACTTGCCGACATGCTGGACCTGCTGGTGGTCTGCCTGGAAGCCGGCCTCGGCATCGACGCCGCCATTGCGCGCGTGGCCAACGACATGGCGCTGAGCGCGCCGGTGCTGGCGGCGGAGCTGCAGCAGGCCGCGCGCGAACTG
>CAUQYP010000160.1:0-10244 GCA_963522035.1 uncultured Noviherbaspirillum sp.
TGCAACTGCAACTGCAACTGCAACTGCAACTGCAACTGCAACTGCAACCGTCGCTACGCGGAACGTCAAACGCAACTGTCGCTACGCGGAACGTCAACAGCAACTGTCGCTGCGCGGTACGTCAACTGCAACTGTCGCTACGCGGAACGTCAAACGCAACTGTCGCTGCGCGGAAGCGGCGTTTCCGGTGCAAGCCGGCCAGGGCAACCCAGCATGAAATGCGCCAGCTAGAAAAATTCCACGCTGCCGCTGGCGTCCTGGGCATGCAGCAGGTTCTCGGCAACCAGCCGGTCATACAGCTGCACCTGGTTCCGGCCATGCTGCTTGGCATAGTAGAGCGCCTGGTCCGCATGACCAAGCACCACCACCGGCGTATCGCCGCTGATGCTGACGAAGCCAAGGCTGATGGTGACCCGGCCCACCTGGGGAAACGGATATTGTTCAATGGCCTTGCGCAAGCGCTCGAACACCATGGTCGCGTTCTCCAGGGTCGCCGAACGCAGCAGGATCACGAATTCCTCGCCACCGAAACGAAAGATCCTTTCGTTGGCGCGAAAAGACGACTTCAGCAGATTGGCCAGCAGGATCAGCACTTCGTCGCCGTACAGGTGGCCGAAGCGGTCGTTGATCCGCTTGAAATGGTCGATGTCCACCACGGCCAGCCAGTTTTCACGTGCCTGTTCGCTATGCCGGCGCTCGGGCTGGCCGGGCAGGACAATTTGCCTTTGAACGACGCACTGCGCCGTCATGCGGGCAAACCGGGCATCGAAGGTCTTGCGGTTCAGCAAACCGGTCAGGGAGTCGCGCTCGCTGTAGTCCAGCAGGCCCTGGTGATTCGCATAGACTGTGACGAGGCCTTCGATGGCCAGGCGGGTTTCGTCGTCGCAACGGCTCTGGTAGGAAAGCCGGATACAGCAGTGGATGCGGTCGTTCAGCCATACCGGCAGCCACATCAGGTACAGGCCGTTTTCATCGCGCGCTTCCACCTTCGAAGCGTGGCGCTGAATGCCCTCCGCAAGCTGCAGTGGACACGGTGCCGGCTGGCTCTCGGGCGCCGTGCCCGGCACGCTGTCGAAGTAGGTCCGCACTGCATGCTGTTCCGCCACGGCCTTCACTTGCACGAACAGGCTGTCGTTGGCCTGCGTCACGTCGAGCACGGCAACCGACACCGCGCAGGTCAGTTGCTGCAGGGCGGTAATGGCCGCGAGATCGAGTTGGTCATGCTCGCGGCAGCGTGTGATTTCTGCAAGATGATGGAGAAATGCTTTCAAATAAATTCCTCGGTCCGTCAGCAGGGAATGGTCGGCGGCTTCACTGCCGCAGGAGACTGGTGATTTTTGCCGACAGTGTGCCATACGGCGCATGGGCTGGAACGCAGCGTTCGATTTGGAATGCCGGTCCCTTGAGCAGCCTTCCCATTTCGTCCAGCGTGGCATGCAGGTCCCAGCGCATCCGCGCGTCATCCTCGTCCAGGTCCAGCAATTCAAGCAACTCGGGCGTGATGCCGCACTGGCGTGCCAGCGCCTGCAACTGCTACAGGCGTTCACCAGCAAACTGGTAATGCGAGCCAGCCGGCATCCGACCTCGATGTTGCGTTGAACGCCTCGGTGCAAGCCAGTGTCCAGGGGCAAATACCAGTCCATCGAAAAATATTGTGCCAACGCAATAAGTCTATTTGAGAAATAGTGCGATGAGGAATTATTCTATTGGAAATGCTTTTTTTAGGCATTGTTTGTTGCTGGCTGACACCAACAACAACTCAGCGCGACGGGGCTGTCCGGACGTGCAGCGCGACCCCCAGCATCCTGGAACTGACCTTGAGGCCGGCTTCTTCCAGCGTGTCGAGTGCGACTTCAAACCGTACCCGGCCGTCGACCACCCGGAAGTTGATCATGCTTCCCTGGTCGAGCGCGCCTTCGGCTTCGGTGACGACCAGCACCGGAACATGCCTGCCGCGCGGCGGCAGCCGACGGGCGCCGGCGCCAACGAAGACGGCATGCATGCCCTCCATCGATTCCCCCGCCTTCATGCGCCTGACGCTGACGGTCCGGCCATTTACCGTCCTCGAGGCGACGACTGTTGCCAGTTCGTCGGCGATGGCGTCGGCGCCGATCACGGCAATGACATAGGGCGCACCGGGCGGCAAAACGGCCGCTGGCCATTCCACGTAAGGGAGGAAGCGGAATAGCGAGGCCGCCATTACCTGGTTCTGCAGAACGGCTGGCGATATGTCCTGTCCGCCCGCAGCGGACCAGGCGAGCCCCAGCAAGGCCGGCGCCAGCCGCAGGAGCCTGCGCCGGTCCATCGTTCCTGCTTTCCTCAGGAGCGCCATGCCAGCCGGACGAATACGCTGCGCTCGAAGACGCTGGCGTTGGGCCCGGCGCCGAACTCGGTATGGGCACGGTCCAGCAGGTTCTGGCCGGTGATGGAGAGTTCCAGGTTGCGCTGTATCTGCCAGCCGTAGCGCAGGTCGAACGCGGTATAAGCAGGAACGGCGGGCGACTTCAGCGCACCGTTATGGCGGACAGTCAGGTCCAGTTCCTGGCCCGGCCCCAGGTCGTATGACGAACGCAGCATCCAGTGATTGCTCGGGTCGCCATTGGCAAGCCCGGTAGCGCCGCTGCTGTCCCGGCTTCCCGGAAGCAGCGCGGTGCGTATGCGCTGCACCACGCCGCCAGCCGAGAGGCGCCAGCCGGCCGCAGGCTGCCACGTGGCCCATGCCTCCATGCCTCGGGTCGAGCCCCTGGCTTCATTGCGGAACACCAGGCCCGGGCCATCCGGGTTGGGTTCCAGCGTGCGCAAGCTGTCATAGCGGCTGGCAAACAGCGTCGCCGACCAGGACAGCGTGGAACCTGGCTGCGCCCGGTAGCCGAGTTCCAGCACGTTGGCGATCTCGGAACGAAAATCCGGCCCGCCGGCCAAGGCGTATTGCGGCACGCCGTCGATGGACGCCGGCCTGGCCGGGCTGTAGAGATCGCGGTCGATGCGCGACGGCGTGCGTGCGGCCCGCGAGACCGATGTCCAGAGTAGCTTGTCCTGCGCGGGCTTCCAGGCCAGGCGCAAGGTCGGCAGCACCTGGGTGGCAGTGCGGGTGTCGTTCTCCAGCTTGACGCCGGCTGTCAGCCGCAGGCTGCGCGACAGCGCCATTTCGTCCTGCACGAACATGCTGGCCCAGTGCAGCGACTCCGCGCCCGGCAGGAAGGCGATTGCGTTTTCATTCCTGACATGGTCCATGGCAATCCGGTAGCCGCCGCCCCAGGCCAACTGATGGATGTCATCCAGGCGAATCGTATGCTGGACCTGTGCATCCAGCGTATGCAGGGTTTCGGCAAAGGCGCCAGGCTGCTTGCGTTCGGTGTAATCGAGTATCAACTGGGCGTTGAGACTGGCGCCGTCGCCCAGGCGCGTGTTGATGCGTCCGTTCAGGTTGGCACCGCCGATGTCGATGTCGGCCGTGCCGGCCTGCTGCAGCGCACCGCGGTAGGCGTCCCCCTGCAGCGTCACCTGCTGCGATGCGTCGCTCCAGTCAGCGCGGAAGCCGGTCTGGCGCCGGCGCCAGCCGGTAAGCGTATCGGCGCCCGCGGCGCTGCGCACGCTGTCGGTTTCAGCCACCTTGCCGTAGACCCGGTAATGACCGCCGCCGTCCAGCGTGCCGCCGTAACGTACACCGCCTGTCTTTTGCCGGTTGCCGCCGCCTGCCGCCAGCAGCGTGCCCTGCGTGTCGGCAGCCGGCCTGGTAATGATATTGATGACGCCATTCACCGCGTTTGCGCCCCACAGCGTCGCACCCGGTCCGCTGATCACCTCGATCCGGCTGATGTCCTCCAGCATCACGTCCTGCGCGTCCCAGAAGACGCCCGAGAACAGCGGGCTGTAGACAGTGCGGCCGTCGATCAGCACCAGCAGCTTGTTCGCAAACGGGTTGTTGAATCCGCGCGCGCTCACCGCGTAATTACGGGTATCGACCTGGGCGACCTGGAGATTGGGGGCCAGCCGCATGGCTTCCGGCAAGGTGACGGCACCCGAGCGGCGGATGTCTTCGGCAGTGATCACGAATACCGACGCCGGGGCGTCCGCCAGGGACTCGGGCCGCTTCGACACCGAGGTGATCTGGATGTTGGCCAGCTCTTCCAGGCTCATGTCGGCCAGGCTTGCGTTGCCACCGGTTGCCGCAGCGCAGGCAAGGCCAGCCGAGGCCAGCAGCGATGCGCCAGCAGCGATCCTCGTCGTCGCGAAACCGGGCTTTCTGATTGGCATGGTTTTCCAGGCAGGGAGAATAAGGGAGCAAGGCGGCGCCGAACGCCGCAATAGTTTAGTGGATTTTCCTGCGGAAACAAAACAGGATACCGGCCTGGTCATGTGCACCGGCAGATAGTCTGTGCCGGGTTGCCGGCTTTACTTGACCAAGGGGCGCTGTTACCATTGACTGCAAATGGAACATCGTTTTGCTATGCGGAACAACATTTGTTGCCTCTGTCGTAAAGCGTTGCAAGCCTAGTACCAATCCTATTGGCAGGAGACATGCATGAGCGTCAAAGACTTATTCAAACTCGACGGCAAGGTGGCATTGATCACCGGCGGGTCCCGCGGACTCGGGTTGCAGATGGCGGAAGCCCTTGCCGAGATGGGCTGCAAATTGGCGATAACCGCACGCAAAGCAGACGAACTCGACGAGGCCAGGCAACACCTCGAAGCCATGGGCGCCGAAGTTCTCACGGTCACGAACGACCTGTCCGACACCGCCGGCATCCCGGGCATGGTGGAGCAGGTCGTCCAGCGCTACGGCACCATCGACATCCTGGTCAACAATGCGGGTGCGACCTGGAATGCGCCGGCAGAAGATTACCCGGACCATGCCTGGCACAAGGTGATGAACCTGAATGTCGATGCGCTGTTCTTCGTCGCGCGCGAAGTCGGACGGCGCTGCATGATCCCGCAGCAGTCGGGCAAGATCATCAATATCGCCTCGGTCGCCGGCCTGCGCGGCAGCGCAACCAATGTCACCACCATCGCCTATCACACCTCGAAGGCGGCGGCCGTCAACATGACCCGCGCGCTGGCCTCCGAATGGGGCAAGTACAACATCAATGTCAATGCGATCTGCCCGGGTTTCTTCCCGTCGAAAATGTCTGCCGGCCTGCTGGAAAAGGTAGGCGACGCGATCATTGCGCGGGCGCCCCTGCATCGGATCGGCGGCGAAGAGGACCTGAAAGGCTCGGTCGTGTTCCTCGCCAGCGAGGCGTCGCGCCACATCACCGGCCAGGCGCTGGCGGTCGACGGCGGCGTCACCGCGGTCTAGTTTTTTTATCCCATCAACAGTGGACGGCCGCGCGCCGTTGATTCCATGAGTTCAGATCCGCAGGACCGCTTTACAGGCACCCGCCCGGTGGCGCCGCAACATGCGTTCGACATTCCCCGGCTGGCAGCCTGGATGCGCGCCAACGTCGAGGGCTATGGCGGCGAACTGACGCTGGAGCAGTTCAAGGGCGGCCAGTCCAACCCGACCTTCCTGCTCGCTGCAGGCGGCAAGAAGTACGTGATGCGCAGGAAGCCGCCCGGCACGCTGCTGCCGTCGGCCCATGCGGTCGACCGCGAGTACCGGGTCATCAGCGCGCTGGCGCAGACCGACGTGCCGGTGGCGAAAGCCTATGCGCTGTGCGAGGACGACAGCATCATTGGCACCGCCTTTTACATCATGGACTATGTCGAGGGCCGCATCCTGTGGAATTCGGCGTTGCCAGACCACAGCCCGGCCGAACGGGCCGCGCTGTTCGACGAGATGAACCGCGTGATCGCCGCGCTGCACAGCGTCGACTACCGGGCGGTCGGCCTGGAGGGCTACGGCAAGCCGGGCAATTTCCTGGAACGCCAGGTGGCGCGCTGGACCAAGCAGTACCGTGCGTCGGAGACCGAGCGCATCGAGGCGGTGGAGAACCTGATCGCCTGGCTGCCGCAGCACATCCCGGCCGGCGACGAGACCAGCGTCGTGCATGGCGACTACCGCATCGACAACGTGATCTTCCACCCGACCGAGCCGCGCATCCTGGCGGTGCTGGACTGGGAACTGTCGACATTGGGCCATCCGCTGGCCGACTTTGCCTACCATTGCATGACCTGGCGCATGCCGCCGGGCCCGTCGCGCGGCATGGCCGGGCTGGACCTGCCGGCGCTGGGCATACCGACCGAAGAAGAATATCTGGCGGCCTACTGCCGCCGCACCGGACGCAGCGACATTTCGCAAGGCGACTGGGAGTACTACATGGTGTTCAACATGTTCCGCCTGACCGGCATCCTGCAGGGCATCATGGCGCGGGCGCTGCAGGGCAACGCGTCCAGCGCCGAAGCCATGGTGGCCGGCAAGCGGGCGCGGCCTCTCGCCGAGCTGGCGTGGCAGCTGGTCGAACGCATACAACAACGCAACTAATCGGAGACGACGATGGAATTCAATTATTCGGACAAGGTCATCGACCTGCAAAAGCGGGTCAGCGCATTCATGGACGAGCATGTGTATGCGGCCGAGGAAGTGTTCGAAGCCGAGATGGATGCGGCCCGCAAGAACGGCAACCCGTGGGTGCCGACGAAGATCGTCGAGGAGCTGAAGCAGAAGGCGCGCGCGGCCGGGCTATGGAACCTGTTCCTGCCCGAGTCGGAACTCGGCGCCGGCCTCACCAACCTTGAATATGCGCCGCTGTGCGAGATCATGGGCCGCTCGCATATCGGGCCGGAAGCCTTCAACTGCTCGGCGCCCGACACCGGCAACATGGAAACCCTGGCGCGCTATGCCAGCCAGGACTTGCAGGACCAGTGGCTCAAGCCGCTGTTGGAAGGCACGATCCGTTCCGGCTTCGCGATGACCGAGCCGGACGTGGCATCGTCCGACGCCACCAACATCGAAGCCCGCATCGAGCGCGACGGCGACGACTACGTGATCAACGGCCAGAAGTGGTGGACCTCCGGCGCCAACGACCCGCGCTGCAAGATCCTGATCTTCATGGGCAAGACCGACCCGGACAACCCGAACCGGCACCGCCAGCAGTCGATGATCCTGGTGCCGATGGACACGCCGGGCGTGACCATCCTGCGCCACCTGCCGGTGTTCGGCTATGACGATGCGCCGCACGGCCATGCCGAAGTGCGCTTCGAGAACGTGCGGGTACCGGCGTCCAACATGCTGCTGGGCGAGGGCAGGGGTTTCGAGATCGCCCAGGGCCGCCTCGGGCCGGGCCGCATCCACCACTGCATGCGCCTGATCGGCCGCGCCGAACGGGCGCTGGAAAAGATGTGCCGCCGTTCGCTCAACCGCGTGGCCTTCGGCCGGCCTGTGGCGGACCAGGGCGTGACGCGCGAGCGCATCGCCAATGCGCGCATCATGATCGACCAGACCCGTTTCATGGTGCTGAACGCCGCCTACATGATGGACACGGTCGGCAATAAGGCGGCCGCCAAGGAAATCGCGATGATCAAGGTCGCCGCGCCCAATATGGCCTGCCAGGTCATCGACTGGGCAATCCAGGCGCACGGCGGCGGCGGCGTCAGCGAGGACTTCGGCCTGGCCCGCGCCTATGCCAGCTCGCGCACGCTGCGCATCGCCGACGGCCCGGACGAGGTGCACCGCAATGCGATCGCCAAGCTGGAACTGGCGCGCTACATGCAGCCCAAGCAACGATGATTTAATTCAAGGAAGCTGTCACCCATGTCGGACCGTCATCTGGCCTTCTGGCCGAAGACCCAGCCGCGGCACCTGTCGCTGCCGAGCACCCACCTGTTCTATAACGCGGAGGTGTCGGCCGCGCGCTATCCCGACAAGCCCTTCCTGGTGTTCTACGACACCCCGGTCACGTTCGGGCAATTCAGGGACGAGGCCGAGCGCATTGCCGGCTACCTGCAGAACGAATGCGGCGTGAAGAAGGGCGACCGGGTGCTGCTCTACCTGCAGAACAGCCCGCAGTTCGTGCTGGCGTACTACGGCATCCTGCGTGCCGACGCAGTGGTGGTGCCGGTCAACCCGATGAACATGACCGAGGAACTGCGGCACTATGTCGGCGACACCGGCGCCACGGTGGCGTTCGCGCCGCAGGACTTGATGCCGAACATCCTGCCGCTGCTGGGGCAGGGCCTGCAGCATCTGGTCGCCGTTACCTATCACGACTACATCCGGGCCGGGCATGACTATCCGATGCCGGCCTACATCGCCGCGCCGCGCCAGCAGTTCGATGTGCCGGGCGTAATTGCCTGGACCGACATGCTGGCGCGCGGCCAGCGCCCCGGCCCGATGACCGCCGGTCCGGACGACCTGGCGGTCATGCCCTATACCTCCGGCACCACCGGCCATCCGAAGGGCTGCATGCATACCCATCGCAGCGTGATGTACAACGCGGTGGCCGGCATGACCTGGGTCAACACGCAGGCCGACTCGGTGCTGCTGTCGGTGCTGCCCTTCTTCCACGTGACCGGCATGCAGGGCAGCATGAACACGCCGCTGTATGCCGGCGCCACGCTGGTGATGCTGCCGCGCTGGGACCGCGAGACCGCGGCGCGGCTGATCCAGCGCTACCGCATCAACGGCGTGCAGCTGATCTCGGCGATGGTGGTCGACCTGCTGTCCAACCCGGACATCGGCGACTACGACCTGTCCAGCATCACCCGCATCAGCGGCGGCGGCGCGGCGATGCCGGAAGCCATCGCGCAGAAGCTCAACGACATGCTGGGCCTGCCGTATGTCGAGGGCTACGGCATGTCGGAAACCATGGCGGCGACGCACCTGAACCCGATGCAGCGGCCCAAGAAGCAATGCCTGGGCATGCCGCTCTACGACGTCGACTCGCGCGTGATCGACACCCAGACGCTGCTCGAAGTGCCGCAGGGCGAGGCGGGCGAGATCATCGTCAGCGGGCCGCAGGTGATGCAGGGCTATTGGAACAACCCGGGCGCCACGCAGGACGCGTTCATCGAGCGTGACGGCAAGCGTTTCCTGCGCACCGGCGACATCGGCATGGTCGACGAGGACGGTTACTTCTTCATGGTCGACCGCCTGAAGCGCATGATCAACGCGTCCGGCTTCAAGGTCTGGCCGGCCGAGGTCGAAGCGTTGATGTATCACCATCCGGCCATACGCGAAGCCTGCATCATCGCCGTGCCCGATGAAAAGCGCGGCGAGACCGTGAAGGCCGTGGTGGTGCTGAAGGACGCGTACCGCGGCGAGGTCAGCGAACAGGACATCGTGGACTGGGCGCATGCGAACATGGCGGCCTACAAGAGCCCGCGCATCGTCGAGTTCCGCGATGCGCTGCCGAAGTCGGGCTCGGGCAAGGTGATGTGGCGCGAGATGCAGGAAGAAGCGATGGCGGCAGCGAAAAACTAGACAAGGAGACAGGCATGCGATTTACAGGCAAGGTAGCCATAGTGACCGGCGCGGCGAGCGGCATCGGCCGCGCCACCGCGCAGCGGCTTTACGACGAGGGCGCGGCCCTTGCGCTGGTCGACCGCAACGAGGAAGCGCTGGCCGCATTTGCCGCGTCGCTGCCGGAGGCGCAACGGGTGCTCTGGCGTTCCTTCGACATCGGCGACGAGGCCGAGGTCGAGCGCTTCGTGGCGGACGTGAAGAGTCGGCACGGGCAACTTGACGTGCTGTGCAACAACGCCGGCATCGCTGGCGGCGACTACTCCACGATCAGCGAAACCGATACCGATGTCTGGCAGCGCATCCTGCAGGTCAACGTGATGGGCGCCGTCAATTTCACCAAGCATGCGTCGCGCATCATGCGCGACCAGAAACGCGGCGCCATCGTCAACACGGCGTCGGTTGCGGGGGTGCGTTCGGGCGCCGGCGGCAATGCCTACAGCGCGTCGAAGGCAGCGGTCATCAACCTGACCATGACCTCCGCCTGCGATCTCGGCCAGTTCAACGTCCGCGTCAACGCGGTCTGCCCCGGCCTGATCGAGACCGGCATGACCGCCCCGGTATTCGAGCGCGCCCGCGCCGCCGACAAGGAAGACAAGCTGGGTTCGCGCTGCGAGCTGCGGCGCTACGGCCGTCCGCAGGAAGTCGCCGCCGTCATCGCCTTTCTGGCCAGCGACGACGCCAGCTATGTCACCGGGCAGGCATTGCCTGTGGATGGCGGCAATACCGCGTCGCTGAACTTGCCGGGGATGAAGGTTTAGCGCATTTTCATGCTGGCTTGCGCCAGAGGCGCCACTTCCGCGCAGCGACAGTTGCCGTTGCATTAAGCCCCGCGCAGCGACAG
>CAUQYP010000161.1:0-10230 GCA_963522035.1 uncultured Noviherbaspirillum sp.
GTCCCTGGCGACGCGTCGCCGTCTAACGGGGATCCACGTCAACGGCAGCGTCAAAGGCAACGGCAACTGTCGCTGCGCGGGCAACGGCAACTTCAACGGTCGCTGCGCGGAAAAAGCAATATCGCTTACCAGCCGGCTTGGGCAAGTCAGCACGAAACCGCTCAGGCTGATGGCGCTCGACCATGCCAAATGTTGCAGCAGGCCACGGCCGGGCCGGATCGCGCATCGGACCGTCGGTTTCGGCTTCCCCGGCGCTTTCTCACCAGCTTTCCATCCACGGCCGCAGGTCCAGCTCGTGCGTCCACGCGCTGCGTGGCTGCTGGTGCAGCATCCAGTAGGTGTCCGCGATGTTTTTCGGGTCGACGATGCCGTCGTCTTCCTTTGTTTTATAACGGTCGGGGAAAGTCGAACGGATGAACTCGGTGTCGATCGCGCCATCGATGATCGGGTGCGCGACGTGGATGCCTTTCGGTCCGAGTTCGCGCGCCATCGACTGCGCCAGCGCCCGCAGGCCGTGCTTGGCGCCGGCGAATGCCGCGTAGCCGGCGCGGCCGCGCAGGCTGGCGGTGGCGCCTGTGAAGAAGATGGAGCCGTGTCCGCGAGGGAGCATCACCTTTGCCGTCTCGCGCCCCATCAGGAAGCCGGCGAAGCATGCCATTTCCCAAACCTTGAAATACACCCGCGCCGTAGTCTCGGTTACATCGAAGCGGACGTTCGCGCCGATGTTGAACACGGCCACCTCGATCGGTGCAATTTCCTTTTCGATATGCGCGACCAGGGCGACCATGGCCTCTTCCTTGCGCGCGTCCGAGCCGAAACCGTAGGCGACGCCGCCTTCCGCTTCGATCTGCGCCACCAGGGGTTTGAGCTTTTCCTCGTCACGGCGCGTCACGCAGGCGATGTAGCCTTCACGCGCAAAGCGTTTTGCAATCTCGCCGCCGGTAGCGTCGCCCGCGCCGATTACTAATATCGCCTTCTTGCCGTCCATATCGCCTCCAAAGTTGATTGCTTAACCGCATAGCGGTTCATTAAACCGCTAAATTATGCTAAATCGAGAAACAGCTCGACGTCAAGCGATAAAATCCGTGTCACGAATTGACGTTAGAACCGCATAGCGGTACATTAGTCCGCATAAAGGGCAAGACGGATTGCTATCGGGTTTTGCGGACCCGACCCTTCATCAGACGAAAAGGAGATCAAATGGGCATGACGACGGCGTGGGCACCCCATGTGGCACGGATTCATGAAGTCGTCCGGCACTGGGCTGAAAGGACACCCGATGCGCTTGCGCTGGAGGATGCAACAAGCCGGCTGACGTATTCCGGGCTTTGGCAGGCAGTGGCCGACGTTGCCGCATCGCTGCGGCATCTGGGAGTACGTGCGGGAGACAGGGTATTGTTCCTGGCTGAAAATTCGGTAGCCGCTTCGGTGCTGGTTCTTGCGACCAGCGCGCTCGATGCCTGGACGGTGCTTGTGAATGCCCGCCTGTCGCCGCGTGAGATCGACGATTTCATCGCTCACTCGGGCGCGCGCATTGCACTGTACCTGTCGCAGGTGTCGCCCAGTGCGCTCGCGCATGCCCAACGGCATGGCGCAGGCAGCACGGACTTCCCACACATCGGACCGGTCCATGTCGGCCCGTTGAACGGGTCGGCAGTGCCAGAAGACACCCATGCCGATGTGTGCGGCCAGGTAGCAGCGATGATCTATACCTCCGGCACCTCGGGCAAACCCAAGGGCGTGATGCTGACCCATGCGAATATTCTCTTTGCGGCCGAAGCAGTGCGCGACATCCGCCGGATCGTCCCCGGCGACCGTTTATATGGCGTCATGCCGATGGCGCACGTGGTCGGCTTGTCGAGCCAGCTGGTCGGCTCGCTGTTGAGCGGCGCCACACTGGTGCTGAAAACCCGGTTCGACCCGGAAGATTTGCTGCGTTCGCTGGCCGGTGATGGCATCACCGTGCTGACCGGCGTACCGGCGATGTTCGCGAAGCTGCTCGACTTTTCGAGAAGTTCCAACATACCCGTCAGGGCGCCCACGCTGCGTTTCATGACCGTCGCCGGCTCGCCCCTGTCGCCGAGCCTGAAGGCGGCCACGGAAAGGGCCTTTGGCCTAACCTTGGACAATGGCTATGGCCTGACCGAAACCGCCCCCACCGTGGCGATGACCACGGCCGCAAGACGGCGGACGGACTGCTCGGTCGGCACGCCGCTGCCCGGCCTGGAAGTGCGCTTCGTGGACGCCGGCGGGCGCGACGTGGCCCCCGGAGAGATCGGCGAGCTATGGGTGCGCGGACCGAACGTGATGAAGGGCTACTACAAAAGCCCGGAGCTGACTGCGGCAGCGCTGACTGCCGACGGCTGGTTCAATACCGGCGACCTTGTGCGGCAGGATCCCGACGGCGGCCTGCACATCGAAGGCCGGACCAAGGAAATGATCATCCGCTCCGGCTTCAACGTCTATCCCGTCGAGGTCGAGCAGGTGATCAATGCCTACCCGGGCGTGATCCAGTCCGCCGTGGTCGGTCGCGCCGTCGCCGACAACGAGGAGGTGGTTGCCTTCATTGAAGTGGCGCCGGACATTGTGCCGGACCTGGCCGCGTTGCAGAAGTATCTGCGGGAACGACTGTCGCCTTATAAGATACCGGCGGAAATCGTCGTCCTGCACCAGCTGCCCGCGACCCCGACCGGCAAGCTGCAAAAACATGTGCTCAAGCAGCTGGCCGCGCATCGGGACGCGGCATAGCATGGAAGCGGCGCAGCCCAATGGCACGTCAAGGAAACCGAAATGAAAATCGAAGCAATCAACCAGCATGCCGACGTCCCGGAAGAGGCGAGCGACGCGCAGTCAGCCACGGCGGTCGACCGCGACTTCGTGACTGCGCTGGCGCGTGGCCTGGACGTGCTGCGCTGCTTCAGCCGCAGTGCGTCGCCGCTCGGGCCGACCGAAGTCGCGCAGATGTCGGGCCTGCCCAAGTCGACGGTGACGCGGCTGATCCACACCCTTACCACGCTGGACTACCTGAGCTATCTGCCCGACAGCGGGAAATACCGGCTGGGCCCGGCCATGCTGACCTTGAACACCACCCCGCGCGAACAGATAGACGTACGCGAGATTGCGCGGCCGCTGATGCAGGAACTGGCGGCATCGACCGGTGCGCAGGTGGCATTGGTCACCCGCGACCAGCTTTCCGTGCTGTATCTCGAAACCTTCCGCGGGCAGTCGCTGGTCACGCTCAACCTGAACGTGGGGTCGCGCATTCCGCTGGCAGTGACTGCCGGCGGTCGGGCCTACCTGGCCGGTTTGCCGGCGCCGGAGCGCGCCAACCTGCTCGAACGCCTGCGCAGCCTCGATGAACATGCGTGGCTCACGCTGGAACCGAAAATACAGGCTGCGCTGAACGAGTACGCCGAGACCGGCTGCTGTTCCTCGCTGGGCGACTGGGTCAGGCAGATCCACGGGCTGGCCGTCCCCCTTGCTCTGGGGCCCGGCGTGCCGCTGATGGCGGTGAGCATTGCCGGCGTCGCCGACCTGTACCCGGCCGACAAAATGATGAACGAAATCCGTCCGAAGCTGCTGGCGCTGGCACGCGCGATCGAAGCGCAGGCCGGGCGCCGCAACTGAATCCGGCCGTGGGCGATGCATGCACGAAAGCGTGCGCCTGGCCGATTTTTACCAACCTGCAGCAATTTTTCCTGGAGTGATCGTGAGCGACCTTTCCGTGCAATTCCTGTTCGACTTCGGCAGCCCGAATGCCTATCTGAGCCACAAGGTGCTGCCCGGCATCGAGCAGCGCTGCGGCGTCCGGTTCGACTATGTCCCGGTGCTGCTCGGCGGCTTGTTCAAGATGACGGGCAACCGCTCGCCGGCCGAGTCCATGGCCGGCATCAAAAACAAGCCCGAGTATGAAAGCAGGGAAATGCAGCGCTTCATCAAGCGCCACCGGCTCGATGCGTACAAGCGCAACCCGTACTTCCCGGTCAACACCCTGCAGATCATGCGCGGCGCGGTGGCGGCGAAGCGGCTGGGCGTGTTCGACAAATATGTCGATAGCGTGTTCGCTGCGATGTGGGAGCAGGGCTTGAAAATGGATGACCCCGCAGTCATCGAGCCGGCGCTGGCAGCGGCCGGCCTGGACGCCGCGGCGCTGATGGCGATGTCGCAGGACCCCGAGGTGAAGGCCAAGCTGGTCGCCAACACCCAGGCCGCATTCGAGCACGGCGCCTTCGGCTCGCCTAGCTTCCTGGTTGGCGACGAGCTGTATTTCGGCAAGGACAAGCTGAGGGATGTGGAGGAAGAGATCCTGCGGCAGCGCGGGACATAGGGGACAGGTTCCGGCGCGCTGGGTATTTTCCTGGGGTAGTCTTCGCATCATCGGCAAGCAGCGGTCATACCGCAGGGTAATGAAACCGCCACGCAGCATATGATTCGGCATCGCCCGTTAGCGCTGCGAGCTGTGGCAGGCATGCAGCAACCGCACCGTCCGTTATAGGACGACCTGATGCGCTTGCGATTACCCTTGCTTTGCTTACGTCCTTCACGCTCATGGGTATAGTAGAAAATTTACCCGCTATAAAAGCGGAACCTGGAGTGGATTAGCCACAGCCCTCAGCTCTGGTGTCTGGTCATTCCGCTCCTCTTCCTCTTCCAGATATTGACGGTATCTGTTGACGCCCAATGCCGTCATGCCGATCGCCGCGGTAACGGCGACAGCGCCGATTGCGCCGCCGACCACGGTTTCGACCGGCACTGCGGGATTGTTTGGGTTGTCCGTGTTGAAGAAATGAACCAGCGGAGTAAATGCGACAGGCGCTGCTGATCCATCACCGACAGTTAATGTCATATTGGGTAGCGTGGTCCCGTTATGGACAAACTGAATCTGTGCGTCTTTCACCTGGTAAAACGAAAAATCGGCAAGATGTGCCGTGTCATTCCGGGTTGTGAAATATCCACCTTCAACATACGTGACTGAAACTACTACATTGTCCAGCTGAGTACCGACGCCGGTTATTTGAAACTGCTGCGGTGTTAGCGTGGTTGTGCCATTTTTTTGAATATCGAAATTAATTGCGGTCACTACGGGTGTAGTTTCGCTGACGTTGAATTGAATGCTTACAGGCGTTTCAGGTAGTGTCGTTTGTCCATCGGTGACGGTAAGATTTATTTCCGGTGCGAGTGTACTGTTATCCCGGATTAACTCTACATTGCCTTGGGATAAATCATTGCCGAGAAAGCTGGAAGCATTGGTCCAGACGCCGCTGCTGTTTCGTGTTTTGAACTGTGCGTGGCTTATGCCGGTGATGTTGAACAGGGTTTTTAGATTAGGTGTCGTGTTGTTGCCGCAATTGGCTGAAAAATCATTTGGGGTAACCCTGAGAATTTGGGCTTGATTGATTTGGATGGCGTTATTTTGAAGGTTCAATGGCTGCGTCGATGGACACGGTGTCAGTGGAGTGGGCGTTAAGATGCGCGCTGATGTATTTTTTCCAAATATCACGTAACTGGCGCCTAAGCCTGAGTTTGCGTTATAGGCTCCCAACATCAGATCGGTGATGTTATCGCCGTTGAGGTCTCCTGCGTTGCTGACCGAACTGCCTAAATATCCGTTTGTTTTTACTCCCGGAATAGTAAAACCATTGGTACCATTGAGCTGTAAAATATTAAAAGACGCAGGAAATGGGCTCCGGCTGCCAAAGATTACGTAACTGGCACCCATATCTGCATATGCGCCTGGAACTCCCAACACGAGATCGGTAATGTTATCGCCGTTGATGTCACCAGCGCTGCCGACTGAGATACCTAAGGGTGCGCTCGCCGCTACCCCATTAATTATAAAACCATTGCTGCCATCAAGTTGGGTTAGATTAAAAGAGCTAGGGAACGAACTTTGGCTACCAAAGATTACGTATCCGGCAGCCACACCTCCATTTTCTGCCAACACCAAATCAGTGATGTTATCGCCATTGATGTCACCTGCGCTCCTAACCGAATTGCCCAAACGTCCGCTTATCGCTAACCCCGGTATGGTAAATCCATTGGGCCCATTGAGTTGAGAAAGATTAAAAGAGGCAGGAAACGGAATTCGGCTCCCAAAGATTACGTAACTGACGCCCATGCCTGCATTTGCGCTATAGGCTCCCAACACCAGATCGGTGATGTTATCGTTATTGATGTCACCGGCGTTGCTGGCCGAGTAGCCTAAACGTCCGCCCGTTGTTACCCCCGGGATAGTAAAGCCATTAGTTCCATTGAGTTGTGTAAGATTAAAAGTGGCAGGAAACGGACTCCGATTACCAAAGATTATATAACTGGTACCGATATTTGTATTCGTTGTATAAGCTCCTAGCACCAGATCAGTGATGCCATCGCCATTGATGTCGCCTGTAGTACTGACTGAAGTGCCTAACTGTCCACTTGCTGCTATTCCTGGGATAATAAAACCATTGGTGCCATTTAGTTGAGAAAGATTAAAGGTAGCAGGAAACGGGCTTCTGCTGCCAAAGATTACATAGCTGGCACCTCGGGATGCATTTGCGGCACCAGCTCCCAACACCAAATCGGTAATGTTATCGCCGTTGATGTCACCTGCGCTGCTGACCGACTGGCCTAAATTTCCACCTGCTGCCAACCCCGGAATAGTAAAACCATTACTGCCATTGAGTTGAGTAAGATTAAAAGTGGAAAGAAACGGGCTGCGGCTCCCAAAGATCACATAACTGGCACCCAAATTTGCATTTGCGCCAATAGCTCCTAACACCAGATCGGTGATGTCATCGCCATTGATGTCGCCTGCAACGCTGACAGAAACACCTAATAGGCTATTTGCTACAACTCCCGGCAAGACAAATCCATTATTCCCATCCAAGCTATTCAAATCGAAAATCGCCGGAAATTGCTGCTGCAGCACCGCACGTTTACTCGTCGATGTACCTAACCCATTTTCTCTATCATTAAAAGCCGAAGCCTTGGGCCAACAGGACAGCGTAGCGATAAGCGCAGGCAGTGCATTCTGACCCACGGTGCTTGCGACGGCACCCACCACCAATGCCGCATGACAGGCTAAATTCCCTGTTTGTACCGCTGGCAACACAGACCGGATTTCCTGATTCCAATAGCCTTCCAGGTATTTATCGCTGCTCCTGACCGCAATTGCCTTGTCCAGCCCGCTTTGCATGGCGCTAAATTCCACGCCAACTTTCTGTCCCTTCTGATCAATCACGTACAACTTTATCCTGTCTTTCGTGATTTCACGAATGCCATGCAATCTGAATTGCATAGCGTCATAGACTTTCGATTCCTCTGCCGCCACATGAACACTGCCGTGCTGTTCCACCGTGATCTTATCGCCCGAAATCGTCACCGCACCCTGCGAACTAACGATCCTGGCATTCCCTTCCATCGAGGGATGACGATACTGCACACCTTGTTCATTTGCACTCACCTTAGGCATGAATCCCAAAGCCAGTCGACCTATCGTATTTAACCAGGGCGTCAATTGCTGCTTTTGCTCCGGAGTCAATCCGGAATAAGCCAATACCTTTTCAACCGCACCCTGAATCAACCTGGGCCCGAAGACGATCGCACCGCCATATCCCACAATCGCAGGCAGATGGCTTATGAGTCCTTGATTGACGGCCGACGTAACCGAGTTGTACAAACTCCCGCCCATCAGAGCCAGGGCAGAGTATTTAATACCATTCAATATTTTACCTGGAACGTCTATTTCCTTGGCTGCCTGCTCATAGCGCAATTCCTCGGGCGTCAATTCTTTCCCCATAAGCTGCTTGCATAAAATAATTCCTTCCTGATAAACATCGACGTTGGATGTCTGTTCCGGCGCTACGGTCCGGATCAGGTTGTTCACAACCGACAGCAGTACATCCTGAGGAATATGCAAGTTTTGAAAAAACATTTTTTCAATCAAAATTCGCCCAATGAACTCCACGAATGCAGCTGAAAAGCTGTTTTGTTTTTCAGCATTGCTTGAATCCGGGGTTTTTAAGTTCAGCACCGACGCTGTCCGGTCGGTATGCAGTCTCGGCGGCCGGGACGGGACGCCATGCTGCGGAAACGGGCTATCAGCGCGAGTAATCCTGGCGTTTGTGCGTGCGATAGTAGGCATAGTATCCATAGTGCCGAGTCTCCTTAAATTAATCTGCATCGATGCGTGATGAAGCAAGGAACCGGATCCAACCCGGTCCGACAGTGCTGCGTTAACGCCAGGGCGGAACCTTGTTCGGAAAGCGGAATGCTGTGCGCGTAAAGTCTGCGGCCACGCTTCGGCGCGCTAAGCAACTGCGCACATTCAATTGTTCCCTGCGGAGATTAATATTGTGTGCGGTTAATGACCTGGTATGAGTCGATCGCTTGCCCGGCAGACCCGACCTTCATGAAAGGAACGACGCCAGGAAATGTACAATCTCGCCTCATCGAATATTGACAAAGCGGACAAGGAATCCATCATGCACAGCGACCAACCCCGCTTGACGCGACGGTGCCTGCTGCTCGCTGCGGCGGCCGGCATTGCCGCCTCTGCGCTGCCGGCGCGGGCGCAGCACCAGCACGGCGGCAAGCGGGCCGAACTCGGGATTTCGGCCGCGGTGGATGGCGCCGGAACGCTTTGGGTGGGCTCCCGCGAAAGCGCCGGCGATGCGGCGTTCCTTGCGTTGCAGTCGTCGAGCGACAAAGGACGCAGCTGGTCGCCGCCGCGGAAGCTGACCGCCGAGGCCATTACCGCCAGCGGTGAGTCGCGTCCGAAAATCGCGTTCGGCCGTAACGGCGAACTATTCATAGCCTACACAAAGCCCATCGCGAAGCCGCATGTCGGCGACATTCGATTCATTCGCTCGACCGACGGCGGCAACACGTTTTCATCACCTGTCACCGTGCACGCACACCGCGAGGTCACGACCCACAGCTTCGAGTCGATGATCGTCGACCGCGATGGCCGCATCTTCATTGCCTGGGTCGATGGGCGCGATGCCGACGCCGCCAAGGCGCGCGGCGAGCGCTATGCTGGGTCCGCCATCTACTACGCGGTGTCGGACGACGGCGGCGTGCGGTTCAAGGGCGACTACAAGGTGGCCGACCATTCCTGCGAATGCTGCCGGATCGGCCTGGCGCTAAATCGGGAAGGCACGCCGGTGGCATTGTGGCGCCATGTCTTCGCGCCCAACATCCGCGACCATGCGATGGCAGAACTCGGCGCGAACGGCAGCGCGTCGCCGCTGCAGCGCGCCAGCTTCGACGACTGGCGCGTCGACGCCTGCCCGCACCAGGGTCCGGCGCAAGCATATGCAGACGACGGCCGGCGTCACCAGGTCTGGTTCAATGGCAAGGAAGGAAGCGGCGGCGGCGTCCAGTACGCGGCATTTGCGCCCGGCGGCGCCCGGCCGGCCCCGGTTTCCCTGGGCAATGCGCAGGCGTCGCAGGCAGACATCGCGCTGCAGGGCGCGCGCGTCGCCATCGTCTGGAAACAGTTCGACGGCGCAGCCACTGCCGTGCTGGCACGTCTTTCAGACGATGGCGGCGCCACCTGGCGCGAGCAAACCCTGGCACGCACCGGCGGCGAGTCCGGCAAGCCTTATCTGGTCAATGCGCCGGCTGGCATGCTGCTGGTCTGGCGGACTGCAAAAGAGGGTATCCGCGCGCTGCCGGTCAATGGAGAAAAAACATGAAGCCCGGCGTTTTTCTGGCGGCAGCGCTCCTGTTGGCTGCCCCGTCTCACGCGGCCGAACCCGCGATCAAGACTTTCGGCCCCGACAGCTTTACGCAAATCGCCGCTGCTGCGAAGGGCCAGCCGCAAGTAGTGATGGTGTGGTCGCTCGACTGCAGCTACTGCGAGCCGAGCTTTGCGGCGCTGGCGGGTGCGCAGCGGCGCGGGGCGAAGGTCGTCACCATCGCGACCGACCCGGTGGAGGACGGCGAAGCCAGGACGCTGATCCGGCGCAAGCTGGCGAAGTCGGGCCTGCATGCCGAAACCTGGGCCTTCGGTTCGGCCCCGGCCGACCTGCTTCGGCATGCGATCGACCCGGCATGGCGCGGCGAGATGCCGCGCAGCTACTGGTTCGACGGCAAGGGGCAGGTGAGGGCGTACTCGGGTTTGATCACGCCCGAACGCGTCGCGGCCATGCTGCCGAATTAGCGCATTTTCATGCTGGCTTGCGCCAGAAGCGCCGCTTCCGCGCAGCGACAGTTGCCGTTGCATTAAGCCCCGCGCAGCGACAG
>CAUQYP010000162.1:0-10227 GCA_963522035.1 uncultured Noviherbaspirillum sp.
CTCCCCGGCCTGCCGCCATTGCGCGAAGCGGAAGCCCGTCCGTCCCATCGCCTGCAGCAGGCGCAGCCGTCACGCCTCCCGCGCCACGCGCCCAGGCGCCTGTCAGCCGCGCAGCCGAGGCGCCTGCCGCTGCAGTCGTTCCGCCCCCGGCCCCGGAGGCGGCGGGAAACGCAGCGTGCAGCGAAGCAATGCGCGCAATGAATCTTTGCAGCACGTCTCCTCCCTAACCACAGGAACCCTCCATGAAACGTCTACTTCTGCTCCTCCTGACGCTGGGCATGCTGCCGACCGCGGCACTTGCCAGGGCGGAGTTCAAGATCGTCACGGCTTCCGAGCGGGGCACCTATATACAAATAGGCCGCGACCTCGCCAAATTCGTCGCCGAGCCAGCCGATATCAACCTCGAAGTGCTGCCTTCCAAGGGCTCGGCGGACAATGTCGCCCGCCTGCGCGACGAGGCCGGCGTGAAGTTCGCGCTGGTGCAGTCCGACGTCTACCAGGCATTCATCGACCAGGCGGCTGGCGGCAACCGCTCCGCCGGCCGCATCATCCGCCCGCTGCGGGTCGTCATGCCGCTGTATAACGAGGAAATCTACTTCGTCGTACGTGCCGATTCGCCGCTGAACTACATCCATGAAATCAAGGACAGGAAACTCAGCGTCGGCCCGGTCGGCAGTGGCACCGCGCTGTCGGCAACCACGCTTTACCGGCTGATGTTCGAGCAGCCCCTGCCGGAAGCCAATGCGACCTATGTCAGCAACGAGGACGCGCTGATCAAGCTGACGACCGACAAGTCGGTGGATGTCGCCATCATCGTCGCCGGCCAGCCGGCCAAGCTGTTCGCCGACATGAAGCCGGAAGCGCGCCAGTTCATCAAGCTGCTCAAGCTCGATGACAAGGCGAAGGAAACCCAGCGCGCGGTCCAGACCTATTTTCCGGCGACGATCAGGCCCGCAAGCTATCCGAACTGGATTACCGAGGAGGTGCCCACCTTGACCGTCAAGGCCTTCCTGGTGACCTATGACTACAACCTCGAGCACACCAGGACCTACCTGAATGCCTTTGCCGACTCGATGTGCCGCAACTTCGACACGCTGCAGTCGCAGGGACATGCGAAGTGGAAGGAAGTCAGCCTCGAACTGCCGCCGCTGGGCAAGGGCTGGAGCTATTACCCGCTGATGGAGCGGACCATGCGCGCCTGTATTGCCCAGCGCGCGGCGCCGGCCAGCGTGCGCCAGCCGAGCCCGGCCGGCGCTGCGCCGGCCCAGCGCAACTGCACCCAGCAGGAAAAAGTGCTGGGCCTGTGCGGAAGCTGACATGCAGAACGGTGGCTGGCAATCGATGACAACGCTGCTGTTGCAAGGCGCGGACCTGGCCGGGCTGAGCATGCTGGCGGCACTGCTCGCGATCAGCGCCTGGACCTGCCTGCGGCCGCAGCCGGCGCATAGGCAAGCCGGGCAAACGGCCGCAAAAACGGCCGGGCAAGCGTTCGGCTTCTACCTGCTGCTATGCGCGATGGCGGCGCCGCTGCTGATGTTCGCCAGCCTGGCCTCCGGTCTCGGCCTGCTGCAAAAGGCCCAGCCGCTGCTGTCGGCATCGGCGCAGTGGCGGCCTTACCGTGCCATGGTCTGGCTGCTCTACGGCGTGGTCGGACTCCAGCAGCTGTTTGCGCTGCAACGGCTCGGTTTCTGGCCGGCGCCCAGGGTGCGGCGGCTGATGCCGCTGGCCAGCACCGGGCTGGTGCTGCTTCCGCTGGCGATGATGCTTGGGCTGCTGGCGCTCGACCGCCTGGTTTTCCGGCAGGACGCGTTGCCGCACACCGTCATCGTTGCTGCAGCGCTGGCTGCCATCAGCGGCATCCTGCTGTGGTTGCCCGCACAAGTCATGGCCCGGGGGAGCAGGCCGGAACGCGGGGCCGAGCCGGCGCTTGACGGCATGCCGGACGCCGGAGGCGCCGCGCAGGCCGTGCCCGCGGTGAAGCCGGATGCGCGTTCCGGGCAGCGCAGCAGCACCCGTGAAATGGAGCGCCAGCTGGAGGAACTGTCCGCACTGCTGGAACAGGAAAAACGCGCAGCCGAACAGGCCAGCCAACGCGAATTGCTGGAGAAGGACGAGGCGTTGCACGGCTCGACCATACAACAGCAGGTCCATGAGCAGAAGTTCCTGTTCGAGAGCGGCCTGCCCTGCAATCTCGGCACGCTGGTCAATGGCCTGGTCATCCTCGACCAGCCCCTGGACCTGCGCGACCACGTGCGTGGCGACAGCCTGCTGCATGCGGCCGTCAGGGACGGCAGGCTGCTGCTGGTGCAACAGCTGATCGACAATGGCGCGCCGCTGTCGGCCGTAAACTGGGCCGGCGTCACGCCGCGCGCCTGCACCCAGGATCCGGCCATGATGGAATTGCTGGACGCGGCGGCTTCCCGCCTGACCAAATAAAAACGCCCTGCGGTGCAGGGCGTTTGCGAAGGTAAGGCGAGCAGGCCTTAACGCTGGCCGGTCACCCTTTCCCAACCATGGCGTACGGCGGCCTTGAAGTTCTCCCAGCTGCTGTCGGGATACCTGGTCTGCCAGTCGCTGCGGGCGTTGGTCTCGATCTCATCCCATGAACGGCCCTGGTAACGGGTATCGGCGCCCAGCGTCGAGCCATAACGGTAGGCCGGCGCATAGTCGTCGTAGCTGCCGCCCATAGTGGCATAGCGGGTGTTCCAGTCGCTGCGGAAGTCGTCGTCATAGTCTGCCGAGGTGCGGGTGGCGCCCATGTTGTCGGCAGTCGTGCCCATCATGCTGCCTGTCACGCCGGTAGCAGTGGTCCTGCCATCGTTCTGCACGTCGACCACGGTCTTCCTCACGCTGTCGTTGACCTGCTCGGTATGCTCGGACGCCGTCTTGCCCACCGTGACTTCCTCCACCACGCGCGCGGTCTTGCTGACCACGGCCTTTTCGGCGGTCTCGCGCACTTCGATGCTCTCCTCGCGGAAATTGCTCAGGTCGGCTTCGGAAGCCGGCCTGTCAACCGGACGGCGCTCGATGTTGGCATGCTCCTCACGCAAGGTCACCGATTCGTTGACCGGTGTTTCAACCATGCGGGACACGACGCGGACCGCGCCGAGGTCCACCTGGCGCTTGCCGACCTCGAGTTCTTCCTCCACCACCGGGATCACGCGTGAGCGTTCCTGTGCAACCTCGTCGCGGGTATAAGGCGCCGCGTCGGCACGATAGCCCTCGTAGCCGGTCTGCTTCCATTCCGCGACCCGCTTCTCAATGTCGACCGCACCCGTTGCGGCGAGCGCTTCCCGTGCGCTGTCGACCCGCGACTCGTCGGCGACGGTCACCGCCACCACTGCACCGCCGCGACGTACTGCTTCCGAATAATGGCCGGCGTCGTCGGCGTCCGGCCCGAACAAGTCGGAGAAGAAATTGCGGACGCTGTCCATAAATCCAACATCGTGGTCGCCTGTGGTCGTCGTGGCGGTGCTGCTGCGTGTCCCGGAAACGTCAGCGCTGTGCGCCCGGACTTGCACGTCGTTGGCGGAAAATCCGCGTGCGATCAGCTGCTGTTGTGCCCGTTCGGCATGATCGTAAGTGTCGAATACGCCTATGACTGTCTGGTCCATGTCAGTTCTCCTTGATTGTTGGCTTGATGGTGATGCAAATAGTGGCTGATGAGCTATGTCGTGGGTTCGGGCTTCCAGCTCCCGCTTGCCGCGTCATAGCGTTCGACCACCGCTTCTTCGCGCTTCAGGGTAACTTGCTGCGTACTTGTTTCCGGATTGCGGCGCGTCGTGATGCGGACTTCCTCGACCAGCACCAGGTGCGTGGTGACGACCTCCTTGAAGATAGGTATGACCAACGTGTCGCCTTCCTGCCGGGAATGAAACTTGTTCTCGACGACCCTGTTCACCGGTACCCGCGTGATGCTTACCTCTTCCTGCATCAGCGCCATGTCCACCGTACGGCTTTCCTCGTGGACGATCTTCCGCACGCGCACTGCCCCGGTCTCTACCGCGACCTTGCGAATGTCCAGCCGCTCCTCCAACACCGGCAGCACGCGTGTTTCGCCGCTGGCCAGCATGTCGCCGTCGGCCTGCCGCGTGGTTGCGCCGTGCTGCATGTTGCCGGAATGCTGTGTCATCGCCTGCCTCGGTAAGATTCAAGAATTTCATTCTTCTCCTTATCTGCTTGACAAGGAATCAGACATACACGCTAACGGGTGTCAGTGCTTTCTTACTTTAAAAGTTGCCAGAAACATCTTGTAACCAGCCTTACCGATCGCCATTGGCATTTATTCGGAAATAACGGTTTAATAGGCTTATTACTGATGGAGAACGAGATGAAGCGCATAAGCTCTGGTGTGCTGGCCCTGCTGGCTGGCGCAACTCTACTGGCAGCGGCGCCGGCCATGGCGCGGGTCGATGTCGATATCAATGTCGGCGTACCCGGTGGCTATTACGCACCAGCGCCTTACGGCCCGCCGCCACGCTACCTCGGACCGCCGGCCTACTTGCCACCCGGCCCGGTCTATGTCCAGCCCGGCCCGGTTTACGTCCAGCCACGACCGGTTTACCGGGAGCATTGGCGTCACGGCCATGGCGGCGGCCGCCATTGGGACCGCGACGGCGACGGCGTGCCAAATCGGCATGACCGCCGGCCCAACAACCCGTACCGCTACTGAACCATCCGGCAGGGCCTGGCCTGGCCCGCTGCGGGCCAGGCCCTGCTGCCATTCCCCTCTTTCGTTTCTCCCGGTTGCCTCCTGTAGAAGATTGCTGTAAAACAGCAGCGCACCTAAAATTTCAGGGCGGCGTCCGCTCCACGGCCAGCCGCCTGCCAACTGGAGAACAACCTTGCAGAAATCCCTCGTCGCCCTGGCGCTCGCCGCTTCCTTCGCGGCCGCCGCGCCGGCTTACGCGCAGCAAAAATACCAGCCTGAATACCGCCTCTCCACCGTGCTCGGCACTGCTTTCCCCTGGGGCAAGGGCGGCGAGCGCTGGGCCGAACTGGTCAAGGAAAAAACCCAGGGCCGCATCAACATCAAGATGTATCCGGGCACGTCGCTGGTAGCGGGCGACCAGACCCGTGAATTCACCGCGATCCGCCAGGGCGTGATCGACATGGCGGTCGGCTCGTCGATCAACTGGTCGCCGCAGGTCAAGGAACTCAACCTGTTTTCCATGCCTTTCCTGCTGCCGGACTACCGCGCGCTGGACGCCCTGACCCAGGGCAAGACCGGCCAGGACCTGTTCAAGGTGCTGGAAAAGAATGGCGTGGTGCCGCTTGCCTGGGGCGAGAACGGCTACCGCGAAATCAGCAATTCCAAGCGCGAGATCCGCACCCCCGCCGACATGAAGGGCATGAAGTTCCGCGTGGTCGGCTCGCCGCTGTTCAATGACACCTTCACCGCGCTGGGCGCCAACCCGACGCAGATGAGCTGGGCCGACGCCCAGCCGGCGCTGGCGTCGGGCGCTGTCGACGGCCAGGAAAATCCGATCTCGGTGTTTACCGGCGCCAAGATCGCCGCTGTCGGCCAGAAGTATTTGACGGTCTGGGGCTATGTCGCCGACCCGCTGATCTTCGTCGTCAACAGGAAGGTCTGGGACAGCTGGAACAAGGCCGACCAGGACGCGGTGCGGGAAGCCGCGCTGCAGGCCGGCAAGGAAGAAACCGTCATGGCGCGCAAGGGCCTGACCGCCACCGACAGCAGCGCCTTCAAGGAAGTCGAGGCCAGCGGCGTGAAAGTCACCCGCCTTTCTGCCACGGAGATCGCGCCATTCAAGGACATGACGAGGCCGGTCTACGACAAATGGGCCAAGACCATCGGCCCGGGCCTGGTCAAGCAGGCCGAAACCGAAATCGCTGCCCGCAAGTAAGCCGGTCCAGCCCCCAGTCGCCGCCTGGCCTTGCCGCCGGCGGCGTTTTTCTTTCAGCGGCCATAGGGTCGCCCCTTCCCTCGCAGCCATGAGTGAATTACCCGAAAAAAAAGACGCGCCCGAAGACCAGCCGCGGGTGCCGATCAAGATCGAGGAAGCCTGCGCCGCGCTCGCCATGGCCCTGATCTGCATCATCACCTTTGCCAATGTGCTGGTGCGCTACTTCACCAATGTGTCGTTCGCCTTTACCGAGGAGTTCTCGATCTTCCTGATGGTGGTGCTGACCCTGTTCGGCGCCGCCGCCGCCTTTGCCCGCGACCGCCACATCCGCATGACCTTCATCGTCGAGCGCCTGCCGGCGTCCATTACCCGGCCGCTTGAAGTGCTGGTGCTGCTGCTGGGCATGGTGATGTTCGCCGTCATGGCCTGGTACGGCTATTTCCTGTTCCTCGACGACTGGCAGTACGACACCACCTCGCCCGGCATCGGCATACCGCAGTGGCTCTACAGCCTGTGGCTGCCGCTGCTGTCGGTGGTGATTTTCCTGCGCATACTGGGCCGCCTGCTGCGCACGGTGAAGAACGCCGGGAGCCGCCCATGATTGCCGAAGGCAGCATCATCCTGTTCCTGGGCTTCGCGCTGCTGATGGCCATCGGCGCGCCGCTGGCGGTGGCCTTGGGACTGAGCGGCACCGCGGTGATCCTGGTCGAGGGGCTGGGCATCATGTCGGTGCCGACCAATGCGTACAACGGCGTGGCCAAGTATCCGCTGCTGGCGCTGCCGGTTTTCATTTTGGCCGGCATGATGTTCGAGCGCGCCGGCGTGGCGCTGCGCATCGTGCGCTTCGCCTCGGCCATCGTCGGCCGCCGCCGCGGCGCGCAGGGCATCGTCGCGATCCTGGTCTGCATGTTTTTGGGCGGCATTTCCGGCTCCGGCCCGGCCGATGCGGCCGCGGTGGCGATGGTCATGATCCCGGCCATGTTCAGGCAGGGCTACCCGAAGGCGTTCTCCGCCACCCTGATCGCCGCCGCCGGCTCGACCGCCATCCTGATCCCGCCATCGGTCGCGCTGATCGTCTACAGCGTGCTGGTGCCAAGCGCGTCGGTGCCGGCCTTGTTCGCAGGCGGCGTGATTCCGGGCATCCTGGCCGGCCTGTCGCTGATCCTTCCTACCCTCTGGTTCTCGTACAAATATGGCTGGGGACTGGACGCCGATGAAGAAACGCCGCGCTTCTGGGACAGCTTCAAGGAAGCGATCTGGGGCCTGCTGGCGCCGGTCATCATCCTGGGCGGCCTGCGCACCGGCTTGTTTACGCCGACCGAAGCGGCGGTCGTGGCCGCTTTCTATGGCTTCTTCGTCGGCCTGTTCGTGTACCGGACGCTGAACCTGCGCAAGGTGTACGAAGTGCTGGTCGAGTCCGCCGAGATTTCGGCAGTGGTGCTGCTGATCATCTCGCTGGCCGGCGTGTTCGCCCATGCCGGCTCGACGCTGGGCGCGTTCGACGCATTCGCCAAGCTGCTGCTGGGCTTCACCTCGAACGAGGCAGTGATGCTGCTGATGATCACGGTCATGATGCTGATCGCCGGCATGCTGCTCGACGCGGTCTCGATTTTCCTGGTGTTCCTGCCCATCCTGCTGCCCATCGTCACCGTGTATGGCTGGGACCCGGTCTGGTTCGGCATCATCCTCACCATGAACATGGCCATCGGCCAGTTCACGCCGCCGATGGCGGTCAACCTGATGGTCACGACCCGCATTGCCGGCGTGAGCATGGAGTCCACGGTAGGCTGGGCGCTGTGGATGGTGGGCGCGATGCTGGTGGCGCTGCTGCTGGTGACCGCCTTCCCGCAACTGGCGCTGTGGCTGCCGCAATCGTTGGGATACTGATCATGCAAAACGATATCGTCTACCTGGGCGCGGTCGAGATGGCCGCGCATATTCGCGCCGGCCAGCTGTCGGCGCGCGACGTGATGCAGGCGCACCTGGCCCGCATCGAAGCGGTCAACCCGAAGGTCAATGCCATCGTCACGCTGCATGCGGAACAGGCGATGGCGGCCAGCCTGGCAGCCGACGAAGCGCAGGCAGCGGGCAAGCCGCTCGGGCCGCTGCACGGCTTGCCGGTCGTGCACAAGGACCTGATCATGACGCGCGGCATGCGCACCACCTACGGCTCGCGCGTGCACGAGCATTACGTGCCGACCCGCAGCGCGCTGATCGTGGAACGGCAGCAGGCCGCCGGCGCCATCAGCATCGGCAAGACCAACACGCCGGAGTTCGGCGCCGGCTCGCAAACCTTCAACGAGGTTTTCGGCGCGACCCGCAATCCTTACGACCTGGGCAAGACCTGCGGCGGATCGTCAGGTGGCTCCGCCGTCGCGCTGGCCACCGGCATGGCGCCGCTGGCCGACGGCACCGACATGGGCGGCTCGCTGCGCTGCCCGGCGAATTTCTGCAACGTGGTCGGGCTGCGGCCGTCGGTCGGGCGGGTGCCCGACTTCCCGTCGCAGAACGGCTGGGGCAGCCTGTCGGTGCACGGCCCGATGGCCCGCAGCGTCGCCGACCTGGCGCTGCACCTGTCTGTCATGGCGGGCCACGACGCGCGCGACCCGCTGGCCATCAGCGAAGGCGGCGCCCAGTTCAGGGCGCCGCTGGAGCGCGACATGAAAGGCAAGCGCATAGCCTGGGCGATGGACATGGGCGGCCTGCCGGTGGATGCGCAGGTAGTGCGGGCGCTGGACGCGCAGCGCACGGTGTTCGAGGACCTCGGCTGCATCGTCGAGGACGCCTACCCCGACATGCGCGACGCGCATGACATCTTCATGACGCTGCGCGCCTATGCGTTCGAGCTGCACTACGGCGCGGTGATGGACCGCCATCCGGGCGTGCTGAAGGACACCATCGTCTGGAACATCGAAGCCGGGCGCAAGCTCGGCGCGGCCCAGCTGGCCCGGGCCGAGAAGCTGCGCACCGCCCTGTTCACCCGCATGCACCGCTTCATGGAAACCTACGATTTCCTGGTCACGCCGGTGAACCAGGTGCCGCCGTTCGACATAGAGAAGCCCTACATCGACGAAATTGCGGGCATCAGGATGGAAAGCTATATCGACTGGATGCGGTCCTGCTACACCATTACCGCGACCAGCCATCCGGCGCTGTCGGTGCCGGCCGGATTCACCGATGACGGCCTGCCGGTCGGGCTGCAGCTGATCGGCCGCCACCAGGGCGAACTGGCGCTGCTGCAGATGGGGCATGCGTTCGAACAGGCCACGAAAGTCGGCATGCGCCGGCCGAACTTTTAATCCACCGGTTCGTCGCCGGCTTCCTCGGCCCACGCGCCGTCCGCGCCCAGCGACTCGATGCCGGCGCGGATGGCTTTCGAGGAAAAGCCGCGGTAGGCAAGGAAGCGGTAGACCTTCATCTTCATTTCCTGCGTCATGCCGTTCTTCCTGACCTGGTCGCGAAACTTGGCCGCGGCATGCAGCACCCGCTCCTCTTCCGGCCCCAGTTGCTGCACCTGCGCTTTCGCCAGGCCGGCGTCTATGCCTTTCTGCCTGAGCGTCATTTCGATGCGCAGGTTGCCGGCGCGGTTTTCGGAGCCGCGCGAGCGCTGCTCGGCGAAGCGCTCGTCGTTCTGGTACTTGTTGTCCATGACAAAGGCCATCGCGTCGTCGACCTCGCTGGCGTCGTAGCCACGCGAGGAAAGCTTGCGGCGCAGGCTGGCCGCGCTGTAGTCCTGGCGCGACAGCAGCCAGACCGCGTAGGCCTTCGCCGACTGCTCCGGCTTGGCGCGCTTCTCACCCGGTTCGGGGCGGGGCTTGAATGCGCGCTTGCGCTCGGAAGTCCGCGTGATTTCGCCGGGCACTGCCGCGGCAGCCTTGCGCGGCTTGCGGTCGGACGTGCGGGTATATTCGCCCGGAATGGGCGTGGTTTTCTTGCGGGACAGGCTGTTGCCGCGGGACGGCGCGGGTGCCTTGGTTGGTGCCTCGTCGTCTTCGGGAACGGGCTCCGGGATACCGGTTTTCTTGTTGATCAGGTACATGGTCGGACGATGATACTGCAAGGCGCGATGCGCAGCACGCAGGACGACGGGAGGCCGGCCAGCTGCCCTGGAGCAGTTGCGTGCTGACTTGCCCGAGCCGGCCTGTAAGCAATATTGTCTATTACGCGCAGCGACGGTTAGTTGCCCGCGCAGCGACAGTTGATTTTGACGCTGCTTTTGACGCTGTTTTTGACGTGGATCCCCGTTAGACGGCGACGCGTCGCCAGGGACTGAAACGGATAAAGAAGCGTCGGCTGTCTGAGCGCAGCGAGTTTCCGACGCTTCCCGTTTCAGTCCCTGGCGGCGCGTGCAGTCAGCGCG
>CAUQYP010000163.1:0-10225 GCA_963522035.1 uncultured Noviherbaspirillum sp.
CGCAGCGAAGCCCGGCTGGCGGGTGAAGCAATACTTATGTCCTGTCGGACGACCAAGCCGGGTCTCGGCCCGGCAGCCGACCTACTTCTCTTGCGTCGCCAAGAGAAGTAGGCAAGAGAAGGCGACCCCGGAGATGCCGCCCCGCTGCGCGGGGTGCCCACGCCGCTGGCACCGAAATCGGGAAGCGTCGGAAACTCGCTTCGCTCAGACAGCCGACGCTTCTTTATCCGATTTCGGCACCAGCGACGTGGCGTCATCAACGGGGGCCCACGTCAAAAACCGCGTCAAAAGCAAAAGCAACGGCAACGGCAACTGTCGCTACGCGGAACCGCAACCGCAACGGCAACTGTCGCTGCGCGGAACCGCAACCGCAACGGCAACTGTCGCTGCGCGGAACATCAGATACAACTGTCGCTGCGCGGAAGCGGTGCTTCAGGTGAAAGCCAGCATGAAAATGCTCTGGAGGATCAACTGAACGGCTCCGGCGCCTTGGGCCGCTCAGGCAGCGGAATGAACTCGGTCTCGCCCGGCACCGGGTCGAAGCCCCCGCTGCGCCAGCGCTCGCCGGCCTCGTCGATGGCAGCGCGGTCGCTGGCGACAAAATTCCACCACAGGAAACGTTCGCCATCCAGCGGCGCGCCGCCAAGCAGCATCAGCCGCGTCGGCGCATGCGCGTGCAGCGTCACCGGCTCGGACGAATTGAGCACCGCCATCGTGGCGGCGCCCAGGCGGCCGTCGTTGATGCCGATGTCGCCCGAGAGCACATACACCGCGCGCTCTTCGTACTCGTCCGGCAGCACGAAGCTCGCGCCTGCTTCCATGTCGACTGCGATATAGAACATGCTGGACGCCACTTCCACCGGCGAAGTCTGGCCGAACGCGCTGCCGGCGATCAGGCGCATCGCGATGCCGGGCATCTCGATGACCGGCAGGCTGGCCGCCGGATGATGCACGAAAGCTGGATCACACTGCTCCATCGCGCGCGGCAGCGCGACCCAGGTCTGCAGCCCCTGCATCCGGTAGCCGGCGCGCCTCAAGTCCGCCGGCGAGCGTTCGGAATGAACGATGCCGCGGCCGGCGGTCATCCAGTTGACGTCGCCTGCGGTGATGGTCTGCACCGTGCCCAGCGAATCCCGGTGTTCTATCGCGCCTTCGAACAGGTAGGTGACCGTCGCCAGGCCGATGTGCGGGTGCGGCCTGACATCGATGCCCTGCCCCGGCGCGAAGTCCGCCGGCCCCATGTGGTCGAAGAAGACAAAGGGGCCCACCGTGCGACGTGCTGCCGAAGGCAGCAGGCGCCGCACCGAAAAGCCGCCAAGGTCACGCTCGTGCGGCGTGATGGCGATGAAAGGCTGCATGGACATCGGGCTTCCTCCAGGGTGAATGCGTTTGAATGGGTGCGGATACCGAGTGGTTTTGGGGCTGGGAGTCAGCGCGCTGCCGCCTTCTCGCGCAGCCGTATCAGTCCTTCCTGCGCCAGCGTCGCCACCAGCGCGCCCTGGCTGTCGTACACATGGGCCAGGGTCAGTCCGCGGCCGCCGGACGCATTGGGACTTTCCATTTCAAAACGCAGCCAGCCGTCCATGCGGAACGGACGATGGAACCAGATGGTGTGATCCAGGCTGGCGATTTGCAGCCGCGGGTCGCCCACGCGCACGCCGTGCGGCTGCAGCGAGGTCCACAGCAAGCCGTAGTCCGACACGTAGGCGAACAATGCCTCGTGCATCAACGGATCGTCCGTCATGGGGACCGGTGCGCGGGTCCAGACCTGGCGCGCCGGCACGGTGGTATGGGTGCTGAACAGGTCGCCGTCCTCGCGCGAACGGAAATCCACCGGGACCGGCTGGAACGCGCGCCGCGCGCCATCGGTCATTTCCCGCCATCGCGGCACGCTGGGCGCCAGGGTGTCGGGGTCGGTGTCGTCGGGCGCGGCCTTCTGGTGCGACAGTCCGTCCTCCTGCGCCTGGAACGACGCCGACATCACGAAGATGCGCTTGCCTTCCTGGAACGCGACCACGCGCCGGGTGCTGAAGCTGCCGCCGTCGCGCACGCGCTCGACTTCGTAGTCGATCGGCAGCCGGTGATTGCCGGCGAGCAGGAACATCGCATGCATCGAATGCGGGCGGCGGCCGTCGACCGTGCGTACCGCGGCGTACAGCGACTGCCCCAGCACCTGGCCGCCAAAGACATTGGGACTGCCCATGAAATGGCTCTGGCCGCGATAATTGTCGGGACCGGTGGACTCGAGTTGCAGCAGGCGGAGGATTTCTTCGGTGTTGTACAGCGTCGGGTCTGGCATGCTCGTGGCCATCGTTGAATCGTGAGATTGTTAAGGGGGATGTGGCGCATCTTATTCCAGATTCCCCTGGCTCGTCGATATCCGGCCACGGGCATAGCCTTCAAGACCTTGCGCAACCAGTTGAAAATCGGCCGGAGTATGATGCAGGGAATGCGCTATCAGTCCGGCAACATCGCAGCAACCCCGCGGTGACCGCGGCATCGGCGCAGCGCACATGATGATGTTCAAACACGGAAGCCAGCACCCATGGAATATAAAGTCGTCGACACGCAAATCTCTCCCGAAGGCCACCTCGAAGTCCTGTCCAAGGCCGAAATCCACAAGCTGCTGGACAACAGCCACGGCGGCCTGCACCAGGTGTTCCGCAACTGCTCGCTGGCGGTCCTGAACTGCGGCAATTATCTCGACGACGGCAAGGAACTGCTGGAACGCTACCCGTCGTTCGACATCGACATCATCGAGCGCGAACGCGGCATCAAGCTCGACATCAAGGGGGCGCCGGCCAGCGCCTTCGTCGACGACAAGATGATCCGCGGCATACACGAGCACCTGTTCGCCGTGCTGCGCGACGTGCTGTTCATCTCGGACGAAGTCATCGGCAACGTCAACTTCGACCTGTCGACTTCGGCCGGCATTACCGACGCGGTGTTCCACATGCTGCGCAACGCCGGCGTGCTGCGCCCGATGACCAATCCCAACCTCGTGGTCTGCTGGGGCGGCCATTCGATCTCGCGCTTCGAATACGAATACTCGAAGAAGGTCGGCTACGAGCTGGGCTTGCGCGGACTGGACATCTGCACCGGCTGCGGGCCGGGCGCGATGAAGGGGCCGATGAAAGGCGCCACCATCGGCCACGCCAAGCAGCGGATCTCGAACGGCCGCTACCTCGGCATCTCGGAGCCCGGCATCATCGCGGCCGAGTCGCCGAACCCCATCGTCAATGACCTGGTCATCCTGCCCGACATCGAAAAGCGGCTGGAAGCGTTCGTGCGTGCCGGGCACGGCATCGTGGTGTTTCCCGGCGGCGTCGGCACGGCCGAGGAAATCCTGTACATACTCGGCATCCTGCTGCACCCTGAAAACGCGGACCAGCCATTTCCGCTGGTCTTTACCGGCCCGCAAAGCGCAGCGGATTATTTCACCCAGATCGACGCCTTCATCGGCCTGACACTCGGGCCGGAGGCGCAAAAACGCTACCAGATCATCATCGACGATCCGGTGCTGGTCGCGAAGACCATGGACGCCGGCATGCGTCGGGTACGGGAATTCCGCAAGGCCAGGACCGATGCGTACTACTTCAACTGGACGTTGAAGATCGACCACGAGTTCCAGAAGCCCTTCAAGCCCACGCACGAGAACATGCGCAACCTGCGCCTGCAGCGCAGCCAGCCGCGCCACCTGCTCGCAGCCGACCTGCGGCGCGCGTTTTCCGGCGTGGTGGCGGGCAATGTGAAGGAACTCGGCATACGCGCGATCGAGGAGCACGGCCACTTCGAGATCCACGGCGACCCGGAAATCATGGAGCCGATGGACGCGCTGCTGAGCGCCTTCGTCGAGCAGCACCGGATGAAGCTGCCCGGCAAGCAGTACATCCCGTGCTACCGGGTCGTCAAGTAGGGTTGGCGTACCACTGCGGCGCTTCGTGCCCGGCATCGAGTTCCGGGTAATGCCGGAACACGCCATCCTCGCTGAACGGCAGCCGGCGTGGAGACTGCAAGTAGGCGGCGATGCGCGGCCGGCGCGCCACTGCGTCGCGCAGGGCCATCACATGGGGCAGGCGCGGCGCCAGTTGCGCCATGGCTTTTGGAAAAGCATAGGCAAGTCCTTCGACCAGCTGGAACAGGGACAGGTCGGCGTACGTGGTTGCGGCGCCGGCAAGACAGGCGGCGCCGTCCGGATTGCCGTTCAATATATTTTCGAAGTAGCCGAGGAATTTTGGCATACGGTGCCGGGTAAAGTCCTGCGCGCGCCGTAGCGCCTCGGGTTTCTGGTCGTCGTAATAAAGCCCCGTCGCGACCGGATGATGGGTGTCGTGCGCCTCGGCCACCATGTCCGCGATGGTCAGCTGCAGCTGGTTGACCCAGCTTCGGCCGGCCTCGCCGACGGGCGCGAGATTGAGCTGCGGCCCGAGGGTATAGAGGATGTTCGCCGTCTGGCCGATGACCAGATCGCCGTCTTTCAGGAACGGCGGCGCAAACGGACAGTGCACAGGGTCGAGGTTTTTCATCGCCTCTGTCAGGGCAGCCGTGCCCTGCGTCCGCGCGATGTCCTCGTAGTCCGCGCCCGCGTCCTCCAGCGCCAGGCGCACGAATTCGCCGCGGCCCTGTATGCCGGGCCAGTAATAAAGTTGGTAAGCCATGCTAGTTCCCGTCTGAGCGCCGCTGGATGCATCGCTTTTCACATACGCGGCAGCAATATTAAGAAAAGAAAATTATTGTTGTGGATTAAGGTTGCATCCACGAACGTTCGCCCCGTCGCCCAAACTGGAGAAACGTACATGAGTGCTGCAGCCAACCTTGCGCAGGCCAGTAGTCTGGTCGCCATCCTGATCAACCGCGCCGTGGCGGAACCCGATCGCACAGCCTATCATTTCATCGGGGATGAGACCGAGAGCGCCATCAAACTGAGTTATCGGCAGCTGTTGCAGGAAGCCGCCAGCCTGGCGGTCTCGCTCCAGATCATGGACCTGCCCGGCAAGCCGGTGCTGCTCGCCTGCAAGACCAATTTCTTCTTTGTCATCGCCTTTTACGCCTGCCTGCTCGCAGGCGCGCTGCCGGTTCCCACCGCCCCGCCACGACGCCAGGCGCTGGAGGAGAGGATCAGCTTTCTTGCCAGCCATTCCGGCGCCGCGGCAGTGCTGACCGACAGCGACGCCATGCTGGGCATGGAGATGGATCTGCCGATGATGGACGTTCGCCATGGCCGGCCGGAGGCTGCATGGCAGCTTCCGGAATGGCCGGATGATGCGGCCGATGTCGATGGACCTGCGCTGATACTGTACACATCCGGCACGACTGGCAAGCCGAACGGCGTGATGCACAGCCAGCGCAGCCTGCTTGCGGCAAGCATGGCGGCCGGCCGCGCGCTGGACCACGGTGACCCGCGCAGCGCGATTCTGCTGACACTCCCGCTGTTCCACGACATCGGCCTGATGCTCGGTGTAATTCACCCGCTGCATGCCGGCGTGCCAGTGTACTTGATGACGCCGGCGCAGTTCGTGCAGCGCCCGGAGCGCTGGCTGGCGCTGATCCGGCATTTACGTATCACCACCGTGGGCGGCCCCAACTTCATGTTCGACATGGTCACCCGCGATCTTGATCCAGGCCGGCTCGAGGCGACCGATCTGGCCAGCCTGCGCGCCTGCTTCTGCACCGGGGAGCCGGTCAGGGCCAGCACCATCGCGCGGCTGCTGGAGAGGCTTCAGCCTTTCGGTCTCGATCCGAGGGCAGTACTGCCGTGTTACAGCCTCGGCGAGGCAGGTCGCCCCGTCACCGGCAGCGTGGCCGGATGCTCGCCGGTCCAGTTGAATACAGGATTGCCCGGCCTGGTTCATCCGCTCGTTAGTTGCGGCAAACCGCATGTCGACTGCCGGCTCCTGATTGTGAACCCTGAAACCCGGCGCATGATGCCCAGCGGAAAGGTCGGTGAAATCTGGCTGCGTTGCGACAGCGTCGCCCTCGGTTACTGGAACGAGCCCGTTTTAAGCAAAGCGGTGTTCGGCGCCCGCCTTGACGATGGCGACGACGCCTACCTGCGCACGGGAGACCTGGCCCTGATGCGGGACGGCGAACTCTACGTGCTAGGCCGGGTATGCGACACGGTCGTGCTCGGCGGCATTAGCCATGCGCCGCATGAACTCGATCTGCAGGCAGAGCGCAGCCATGCCGGGTTGCGCCCGTCCGGTTCGGCCGCATTCACCGTCGGCGGTAGCCGCACGCAACTGGTGATAGTGGCCGAGTTGAAGCGCGAAATGTTGCGCTGCCAGGACAAGTGGCCGCATGTCGAGTCCGCCATTCGCAGCGCAATCAGGCGGGTCCATGGCCTGAGTGTCGATGCCGTCGTCCTGATCGAACCCGGCACGCTGCCGAAGACATCGAGCGGCAAGGTCAGGCGCGGCCAATGCCGCGAAGACTACCTGGCTGGCAGGCTGGCGTTGGCAAAGGCCTTGCCACCTGCCGTTGAACGGTGGAACGAACTCGCACGGGCTAACAAACACTAAGGTCCGGTCCGGCCGAGCATCTTTCCCGCCTGGCCGGTTCCAGCAGGTCAGGTCATCCCGATGACCACCATACCAGCCGCCTTAACCTTTCTGGCAAGGAAATTATGGAAATGCAACAGATCGATTTCGCCAACCAGTATGCGCTGCGCATCGAGGGCCAGGGCTGGATGGACGACTTGACGCTCGAACAGGTCTGGTCCGCGCTGAAATCGGCTTACCAGCAGTTGCAGCAGCAGCAGGATTTATTGTTTATTACCCTGCTGCCGAACGGCCACATGCCGGCAAGGTGCCTGCCGAAAGCCATGTTCGACCATTGCATGGCCAGCCCCGCGATGCTTGCCAGGACCCTGGCGCCTGCAATGGAAAACACCCTGCTGCTGTCCGCCGGCGCTGAATTCACCCAGGAAACCTGACGGCGTCAACGAACGATAATCCATCAGAATTTCTGGTAAGCCGGCAGGTAGGACCACTGCCCGACAGGAAGCCCGGCCAGCGGAACCCGGCCTATCCTGATACGCCGCATTCCCAGCACCTGCAGGCCAGCCTGGAGACAAACCTGCTCCAGCAGGCCGCGAGGCGGCGACTTCAGCGCAAACCGCAAGCGGCTTTCGCTCTGGCAACTGGCCTTGATGCCTTCCACCTGTTTTCCATTGAAGCGTATGCCCTGGTTCAGCAGGGCAATCTGCCAGGGCGTTACCGGGGCCGCGGTCTCGACGATGAATTCCTGCTCGATCCGGCTGGCATCGTCCACCAGGCGGCGCGCAATGCGCCAGTCCTGCGTCAGGACCAGCAGGCCGCTGGCCATGGTTTCCAGTCCGTCCGTCAGCCGCAGGTCCACCAGATGTTTCTTCAGGGGCTTGATGCCGGAGCGATCGGTCGCACTGCGGTTTTCCGGCAGCAGCGACGGAAGAATCAGCGAACTGTCGGGACTGGCGGCAGGACCGGTCGCGAGCCCCGACGGTTTGTGCAACAGGATCGTCACCGGATGGACCGGCGCCGCGGTCGCGCCAGGCGCCAGGGAAACGACCTGTTCCGGCGCAATCCGCATCCCGGGCTCCTCGCAAGGGTGTCCGTCGACGCTCACCCAGCCTCCCTCTATATATTGCTGGGCCTCGCTGCGCGAGCAGCCTGTCAGCTCCGCCAGTCGCCGCGCCAGCCGTACCGGCTCGTTCACGCGGCAGCCTCCGGGGCCAGCAAGGACAAGTGCACGTCGTCGAGGTAGCACCATTCGCCCTCGTCGAGCTCGAGCGACGCCAGCGTCAGAGCGCCGATCGCTACGCGCCGCAGCGCCGAACAATGATTGCCTGCCGCGGCCAGCATGCGCTTGACCTGGTGATACTTGCCCTGCTCCAGCACGATTTCCAGCTCATGCGGCCCCAGCATCTCGCAGCGCTGCGCCGCGAGCGGTTCGGGCTCGTCATGCAGCTTCACGCCGGCGCGCAGGCTGGCGACCAGCGCCGGCGTGACCGGGTCGTGCGTGGTAGCGACATAGACCTTGGGCACATGGCGACGCGGTGAGGACTGCGCGTGGATGAATGCGCCGTCGTCGGACATCAGCAGCAGGCCGGTGGTGTCATGGTCGAGGCGGCCGACCGGCTGCACCTCGCGCCAGGTAAACTGCTCGGGCAGCAGTGTCAGCACGCCGGGACGGTGGCTGGGCTTGCGCGAACATTCGACATCGGGCGGCTTGTTCAGGGCGATATAGACATGGGCGCGGTAGATCCACTCCTCGCCGAAAACGGTAAATGCCAGGCCATCGGTGTCGACCGCCATCCGGTAGTCGTCGACCGCCTCGCCGTTGACGGTGACTTCGCCGTCTTCCACCAGTTGCCGGCACCATTTCCGGCTGCCGAAGCCCTGCGACTGCAGCATGCGATCCAAGGTCATTTTGCTCATGGCGGCACTGTACCAGATGGTCGCCGGGGCCGTCCCCGGCAAATCCGGTTAAGCTACGGGCGGGCAAATTATCGTAGGAGCAAGATGCGTCTCAAAGCATTCGTCATGGCCATGCTGATGCTGTGCTGCCTGGCCGGCGCCGGTGCTGCGGAGGTCCTGCAGGTCGGCTCCAAGCGCTTCACCGAATCCTTCGTGCTGGGCGAAATACTGACTGCCACCGCTGCCACCGCCGGCCCGGCAGTCCACCGTCAAGGCCTGGGCAACACGGCGATCGTGCTCGAAGCGCTGAAGTCGGGCAGCATCGACGTCTACCCCGAATACCTGGGAACGATCACGCAGGAAATCCTGCAGCTTGCTGGGCCGGCTACGCTGGAGCGCATCAACCAGGGCCTGGCGCCGATGGGCCTGGGCGTGGCCGTGCCGCTGGGCTTCGACAACAGTTACGCACTGGCCATGCGCGACGGCGATGCCGCGCGGCTGGGTATCCGCACCCTGGGCGATCTGGCCGCTCACCCGACGCTGCGGCCAGGCCTGTCGCATGAATTCCTGGGCCGTGCGGATGGCTGGCCAGGACTGGCGCGGCGCTACGGCCTGCGAAACCAGCCGCAAAGCCTGGACCATGGCCTGGCCTACGACGCCATTGCCGCGTCGCAAATCGACCTGATGGACATCTACACCACCGACGCCCGCATCGGCCAGCTGAAACTGCGCGTGCTGCAGGACGACCGCCAATACTTTCCCCGGTACGACGCCGTGCTGCTGTACCGGCTCGACCTGCCGGCGCGTTTCCCCGGGGCCTGGCAAGCGTTGCGCGGGCTCGAAGGCAAGATAGACCAGCAGCGGATGATCGGACTGAACGCCGCGGTCGAACTGGAAGGACGCAGCTTCGCGCAGGCCGCGCAGGAATTCCTGCACGGCGCAGCGGCGGGCACCGCCACCCGCTCCGGTTTCACCGCCAAGCTGCTGGACCGGCTGGGTTTCCTGACCTGGCAGCATTTATCCCTGGTCCTGGTGTCCGTGGTCGCGGCGACGCTGGCCGGCCTACCGCTCGGGGTGCTGGCCGCGCTTGTGCCGCGGCTGCGGCAGGCGGTACTTGGGCTATGCGGCGTGTTGCAGACCATTCCGTCGCTGGCACTGCTGGCTATGCTGATTTCCCTGCTGGGAACGATAGGCACCGGGCCGGCGCTGATCGCGCTGTCCCTGTATGCGCTGTTGCCGGTGGTTCGAAACACCTGCACCGGCCTGTTGCAGGTATCGCCGGGTATACGCTCGGCAGCGCTGGCGCTGGGGATGAAAAAATCCGACACGCTGCTGCTGATCGAACTGCCGCTGGCGCTGCCTGTGATCCTGGCAGGCATCAAGACCGCGGCCATCATGAGCGTGGGCACCGCGACCATCGCGGCGTTCATCGGGGCCGGCGGCTATGGGGAGCGCATCGCTGTCGGTCTCGCGCTGAACGACCATCAGATGCTGCTGGCGGGTGCTATTCCCGCTGCCGTGCTGGCGCTGCTGACACAGGGTTTGTTCGAAGGGGTCGAATACCTGGTGCGCCGGCGACGCCCCGGGCTTTAAAGCAGTTTCGTGCTGACTTACCCAAGCCGGCCTATTAGCAATATTGCTTGTTGCGCGCAGCGACAGTTGCAGTTGCCCTTGCCCGCGCAGCGACAGTTGCAGTTGCCATTGCCATTGCAGTTGCAGTTGCAGTTGCCTTTGCCTTTGCCTTTGCCTTTGCCTTTGCCTTTGCCTTTGACGCTGTCTTTGACGTGGATCCCCGTTAGACGGCGACGCGTCGCCAGGGACTGAAACGGATA
>CAUQYP010000164.1:0-10212 GCA_963522035.1 uncultured Noviherbaspirillum sp.
CAAAAGCAAAAGCAAAAGCAAAAGCACAAGCAAAAGCAAAAGCAAAAGCAAAAACAAAAGCAAAAACAAAAGCAACTGTCGCTGCGCGGGCAGAGGCAACGGTCGCTGCGCGGAACGTCAAAGGCCACTGCCGCTGCAGCCAACCGCCGAAATCAATTGCATGCAATCGATCGTTCCACCGCATCCTTGCTCAACCCGGTCATTTTTGACTCATATCAAGGAATTTCAACACCCCCAACCTTACTCTCCATCAACGATATCAATAGTTTTCTCTGGAGCGTATGTGTGGACACTGCACTGAACTATAACTACCGCATCGTCAAGCAATTCGCGATCGCGACCGTGGTGTGGGGCGTCATCGGCATGCTGGCCGGCGTGTTCATCGCCGCCCAGCTGGCGTGGCCGGCCCTTAACTTTGACATTCCATGGCTCAGTTATGGAAGGCTGAGGCCGCTGCATACCAATGCGGTCATTTTTGCTTTCGGTATCTGCGGGCTGTTTGCCACGTCGTACTACGTGGTGCAGCGCACCTGCCAGGTCAGGCTGTTCTCCGACAAGCTGGCTGCGTTCACGTTCTGGGGCTGGCAGCTGGTGCTAATGTCGGCGGCCATCACGCTGCCGATGGGCTATACGCGCGGCAAGGAATATGCGGAGCTTGAGTGGCCGATCACGATCCTGATCGCCGTGGTCTGGATTGCTTATGCGGTCGTGTTCTTCGGCACCGTCGTCAAGCGCAAGGTCGCGCATATCTACGTGGCGAACTGGTTCTTCGGGGCGTTCATCCTGGCCGTGACCCTGCTGCACGTCATCAACGGCGCCAGCATGCCGGCGTCGCTGACCAAGTCATATTCAGCGTATTCCGGCGTCCAGGACGCGATGATCCAGTGGTGGTACGGCCATAATGCCGTGGGCTTCATCCTGACCGCCGGCTACCTCGGTATGGTCTATTACTTCATACCCAAGCAGGCGGAGCGGCCGGTGTATTCGTATCGCCTGTCCATCGTGCACTTCTGGGCGCTGATCTTTACCTACATGTGGGCAGGGCCGCATCACCTCCACTACACCGCGCTGCCGGACTGGACCCAGTCGATTGGCATGGTGTTCTCGCTGATCCTGCTGGCGCCGTCATGGGGCGGCATGATCAATGGCGTGATGACGCTGTCTGGCGCATGGCACAAGCTGCGTTCCGACCCGATCCTGAAGTTCCTCATCGTGTCGCTGTCGTTCTACGGCATGGCCACGTTCGAAGGCCCGATGATGTCGATCAAGACGGTCAATTCGCTGTCGCACTACACCGACTGGGGCATTGCCCATGTCCATGCCGGCGCGCTGGGTTGGGTCGGCTTCATCACCATGGGTTCGCTGTACTACCTGCTGCCGCGGCTGTCGGGCAAGCAGGCCATGTGGAGTACGCGACTGATCGACCTGCATTTCTGGGTCGCCACCATCGGCATCGTGCTGTACATCGCCTCGATGTGGATCGCCGGCGTGATGCAGGGCCTGATGTGGCGCGCGGTCAATGCCGACGGCACGCTCACCTACAGCTTCGTCGAAAGCGTCAAGGCTACCTATCCGTACTACGTGATCCGCTTTACCGGCGGCCTGCTCTACCTGGGCGGCATGCTGGTCATGGCCTTCAACACCTACATGACGGTGCGCGACGCCAGGCCGGTCGCTGCACGCATTCCCGCAGTCGTTGCCGCACACGCCTGATACACGACAGTTGATACCCGGAGCAAGCAATGAAGTTTTCACATGAACAGATCGAAAAGAACCCGTGGCTGCTGATCGTGCTGGTGACGCTGGTCATTAGCATCGGCGGCGCGGTGGAGATCATTCCGCTGTTTTTCCAGCGCTCGACAACCGAGCCTGTCGCCGGCCTCAAGCCCTACAGCCCGCTGCGCCTGGTCGGCCGCGACGTCTACGTGCGGGAAGGCTGCTACAACTGCCACTCGCAGATGATCCGGCCGTTCCGTGCCGAGACCGAGCGCTATGGCCACTATTCGGTGGCGGGCGAGTTTGTCTACGACCGGCCTTTCCAGTGGGGCTCCAAGCGTACCGGCCCGGACCTGGCGCGGGTAGGCGGACGCTACAGCGATGAATGGCATCGCGCCCATCTCGATAACCCGCGCGACCTGGTGCCCGAGTCGAACATGCCTTCTTATCCCTGGCTGGCGACGACGAAACTGGACCCGCAGGAAGTCATCCCGAAGATGCGCGCATTGCGCCGGCTCTCGGTCCCGTATTCCGATGAAGAGATCGCCGCGGCGCCGGAAAGCCTGGCCGGCAAGACCGAGCAGGATGCGCTGGTCGCCTACCTGCAGGGACTAGGCATCCATATCAAGGCCAGGAACTGAGCCCAACCTTATCCGGAACCACAAGATCATGAATATCGCCGTAGTTTTCGACCATGCCAGCAGCGTCATGACCGTCATCAGTTTCCTGACCTTCGTCGGCATACTCTGGTGGACGTTCATCCGCCACAAGGACCAGGACTTCGCCAACGCAGCGCATCTGCCTTTTGCCGATGATGACGCTGTCGCCTCGTCCGCCGCGGCATCGGGCAAGCAGCAGGAGCAAGGCCATGTCTGACTTCACCAGCGGTTTCTGGAATATCTACATCGTGGTGCTGACCCTGATCGGCATCGCAGGCTGCGGCGTGCTGCTGTGGTCGCAGTCCCGCGCAAGGATCATGCTGAAGCCGGGATCGACTGCAGAAGCCCAGACCACCGGGCACATGTGGGACGAGGACCTGACCGAGCTGAACACGCCGATGCCGCGCTGGTGGATGTGGCTGTTCTATATCACCATCGTGTTCTCGCTGGCCTACCTGGTGCTGTATCCCGGCTTGGGCGACTATGCCGGCAGCCTTGGATGGAAGTCGTCCGGCGCCTACCAGGACGAGCTGAAGCAGGCTGACGCCGACTACGGCCCGCTGTTTGCAAAGTACCAGCAGCAGGACCTGAAGGCCGTTGCGGCCGACCCGCAGGCACGTGCGATGGGCGAGCGGCTGTTCCTGACCTACTGCTCGCAGTGCCATGGTTCGGACGCGCGCGGCAGCAAGGGTTTTCCCAACCTGACCGACCATGACTGGCTGTATGGCGGCGAGCCGGACGTCATCAAGACCACGATCCTGAACGGCCGCAACGGCATGATGCCGCCGATGGGCGCCGCGGTAGGCTCGGAAAAGGACGTGGAGAACGTTGCCCAGTACGTGCTCGGCCTGTCCGGCGCAACCGCCGACCCGATCAAGTCCGTCCTCGGCCGCAACAAGTTCGTGGCCAACTGCGCGGCCTGCCACGGCGCCGACGGCAAGGGCAACCCGATGCTGGGTGCGCCCAACCTGAGCGACCGCATCTGGCTCTATGGCGGCAGCGCCGACACCATCATGGAGAGCATACGGCGCGGGCGCAGCAATGCCATGCCGGCATTCAAGGACTTCCTTGGCGAAGGCAAGGCGCACGTACTGGCGGCTTATGTATGGAGCCTGTCCAACGTTCCGGCGGCAACGCCGCACTGACCGAAGCAGCGGCCTGAAAGCAGCAATGAGCACTCCATCAAGCCCCGAAGTGGCGGTCGTCAAGATGTATGCGGCGCGCGAGGAAATCTACGCGCGCGAAGTACAGGGTCGCTACGCCAGCATACGCTGGGCCTGCGTCTGGCTGACGCAGATCGTGTTCTACGGCTTGCCGTGGCTGGTCTGGAATGACCGGCAGGCGGTGTTGTTCGACCTGGTCGCCCGCAAGTTCTACCTGTTCGGCATCGTGCTGTGGCCGCAGGACTTCATCTACCTGGCGGCGCTGCTGATCATCTGCGCTTACCTGTTGTTCCTGGCGACCGCGATCGCCGGCCGCGTCTGGTGCGGCTTCGCCTGTCCGCAGACGGTCTACACCGAAATATTCATGTGGATAGAGCGGCAGATCGAAGGCAGCCGCAGCGCCCGCATGCGGCTTGACCGGCAGCCGGCCTCGCTGGCCAAGACCGGCCGCAAGGCTGCCAAGCATGCGGCCTGGCTGGCTGTCGCCTTGTGGACCGGTTTTACCTTCGTCGGCTATTTCACGCCGGTGCGCACGCTGGCGCACGAGGTCGTGACGCTCGGCCTCGGCCCGTGGGAATGGTTCTGGGTGCTGTTCTACTCGTTCGCGACCTATGGCAATGCCGGCTGGATGCGCGAGCAGGTCTGCAAGTATATGTGCCCGTATGCCCGCTTCCAGAGCTCGATGTTCGACAAGGACACCCTGATCATCACCTACGACCAGGCGCGCGGCGAGCCGCGCGGCGCACGCGCGAAGAATGCGCCGGTCGCCAGGGAGAAGCAGGGCGACTGCATCGACTGCACCATGTGCGTGCAGGTGTGCCCGACCGGCATCGATATCCGCAAGGGACTGCAATATGAGTGCATAGGCTGCGCTGCCTGCGTCGATGCCTGCAACAACGTGATGGACAAGGTCGGCTTCGACCGCGGCCTGATCCGGTACAGCACCGACCACGCGATGCAGCAAGGCTGGTCCACCACCGAGATCCGCCGTCGCGCACTGCGCCCGCGCGTGCTGGTCTACCTGGCCGTGCTGCTGGCCATTGTCACCGCGTTCGCCGTGTCGCTGGCGCTGCGCACGCCACTGAAGATGGACGTGCTGCGCGACCGCGGCGCGATGGGACGGGAACTTGACGGCGGCGTGATCGAGAACGTCTACCGTCTGCAGATCATGAACACGTCGGAGACGCCGCATCGCTACCGCATCCTGGTCGACGGCATTGCGTCGGCCAGGCTTGCCGGCGCCGACGAAGTCACGCTGCAGGGCACAGAGACCCGTTCGGTGCCGGTGCGGGTGCAGGTCGACGGCGGACAGGGCGCCAAGGGTTCGAACCGTATCCATATCGCGCTGGAAGCGCAGGACGGGTCCGGATTGAAGGTCAGGGAAGAAGCGGTCTTTTTTGTGCCGCGTTAGAAAGGATCGATGATGCAAACCACAACGACGTCCAGGGCGCAGTCACCGGCGCCGTGGTACCGGCACCGCTGGCCCTGGCTGATCATGCTGGGTCCGTTCCTGGTCGTGCTGGCTGGCGGCTATACCATGTGGCTGGCCTATGCCAGCCAGGATGCGCTGGTGGTCGGCGACTACTACCGCCAGGGCAAGGCCATCAACCGCGACCTCACGCGCGACCGCGCGGCCGTGCGCCTCGGACTGCAGCTAGCGCTGCGCTATGACGCCGCATCCGGCCGCCTGCTTGGCAATATTTCCAGCGCCGGCCAGCCGGTGCAGGGACCGATGACGCTGAAGCTCATCCACTCGACCCGTCCCGAGAAGGATATCGTGCTGCCGGTGATTGCGGACGAAGGCGGCAATGTCGCGGCCAGCCTGCCGATGCTGGACATGGCCCGCTGGCAGGTCATGCTGGAAGACCAGGACCGCAGCTGGCGCATCGGTGGCGTCTGGCCCTGGCCGCAGCAGCCGGCGGTGACGCTGGCGGCCAGCCAGCCTTGATGGGAGCGCGCATGCGGCGACTGGCGATGGTAATCCTCTGGCCCTCTTTCCTGGTGGCCGCAATGGCCGAGGGTTTTTTCTTTTCCCTGCTGGACCCCAGCGACATGCAACTGGGCGGCATGCACCTGCCGCTGCAGCCGCTGGCGGCCTATACGCTGGGGTTCCTGATGTTCTGGCTGTTCTGCGCGCTGGCCTGCATGCTGAGTTATTACCTGGCGAACGTGCCGGGCGACCGGCAGCCGCCGCTATAGCCGTTCGGTGTCACGCGCTGTGCCTATGAAACCAGGCGGGCCGGACCTGACGTGCGCATTGCCGCAATGGCCGCTGGCAGCCTGCGCGGCAGAAGCACTTCGGCTGCAACGTACGAGCAAGCGGTCCATTTTGGCATTGCCGACTGCGGTGAAGGGACCACCCTGGACTTGTCGAGGCTGGCAAACTGGCGTCGCCTGTCGCATGTTTCGCTTTCGCAGGCGTCTACCGTGCAGACTCCTGGCGCCTTTTCAACCTGACCCGCTTGTCGATACCGCCCAAATTGGCCTGCCGCTGCCATGAATTTCCGAAATAGGTGCGGCGTTTGGGTCATTGCTGCGAATGCGGGCTGGGTAACAGGGAGGTCCCCTGGTCTCTTGCTGAGTTACATTCGCTGCGATGAACTTCCGCGTTCGGCCAAAAACAGACATAGTCGCAATCATGCTGCGATCAACCATTGATCGAGAGATCCCGGAAACTTGGGAACAAAAAAGCTAGGTGGTTTAGTTTTACATGCTATTCAACCTTTCTGGGTTGTTGCCATTTTTCTTCCATGCTAGGCTACAATAATTAGCCAAAGAAAATAATTACGCTATCCACACCATGCTCGCCGGCGCCTTCTCAAGGCGAAGCGGGTAACAATAGGAAGAGACATCGATGCCGAACGTAACTTGGACTAGTGGTACTGAGCATTGGACGAAAAAAGGGGACATTAATCTTTTCCTATGGGAGAAGAAAGCGGTTGCCGATGTGCCTCACCGTGGCACGGTGCTGTTTGTGCACGGCTCATCCATGGGTTCTCAGCCGACATTCGATCTACATGTTCCCGGCAGGCCGTATTCCTCTGTCATGGACTGGTTTGCCGCACAGGGTTTCGATACATGGTGCATGGACAATGAAGGATATGGCCGCTCGGATAAACACCGACCCATCAATTCAGATATCAGTACAGGCGCGGACGACCTTGCCGCAGGCAGCGCTTACATAATGGAGCGCAACGGTGGCGAGCCCCTGATGTTGTATGGCATCTCGTCTGGCGCATTGAAGGCCGCACTGTTTGCCCAACGCTATCCCGACCGCGTCGCGCGTCTGGCGCTTGATGCGTTTGTCTGGACCGGCGAGGGGAGTCCGACGCTCGAGCAGCGCCGCAAGCGGCTGCCGGAGTTTCTTGCCAAAAATCGTCGGCCGGTAGACCGCGATTTCGTCTTCGGCATTTTTAATCGCGACCATCCCGGCACCGCAGACGACGCCACCATCAGTGCATTTGCGGACGCTATTCTCACGCTCGACGATTCGATGCCGACTGGAACCTATGTCGACATGTGTTCCAAGTTGCCGCTGGTCGATCCGGAAAAAATCCTGGTGCCGACCATCGTCATGCGGGGAGAATATGATGGCATCGCTCACATCGACGATCTGATTGCATTCTTTGCTCGCTTGCCGAGCATGGACAAGCAGTTCACCGTCATGGAAGGCATCTCGCATGCCAGCTTCCAGCAGAAGAACTACATGATGGTCTATCACATTCTGCACAGTTTCTTCACTATGCCGGACAAGGTCTATAGGGGCCACTAACGGTACTGCTCGATCCGAGATCCGCGCGGGTGCCTATCGGCGTTGCCTGCGTTTTGGTGTGCCAGATTTAACTTCGATTTGCTGAAGTCCGGAACGGGAGAAGAAGCATGCGTTGGTCTATTGGTTTGGCATTGCGTTCGGGTTTGATTGGAGTGGCGTTGACCTGCATGGCGACAATCGCCATGGCGCAGCAGGCATATCCGACCAGACCCGTTCGGATCATTGTTCCGTTTGCGCCTGGCGGATTTACCGATGTGGTGGCAAGGCTGCTTGCGCAAAAGCTGACCACGGCGTTTGGCCAGTCCTTCTTCATTGAGAATCGCCCTGGCGCCGGGTCCACCATCGGGACCGATGCCGTAGCGAAAGCGGCGCCAGACGGTTATAACCTGGTGATGATTTCCACGACCCACGTCATCAGCCCGGCACTTTACAAGAATATCCCTTACGATCCCTTAAAAAGTTTTACACCGATTTCAAAGTTGGTGGAATCACCTTACGTTCTGCTCGTAAATTCAAAAGTGCCTGCAAATAATGTCAAGGAGTTCATTGCCTTGGCCAAGTCAAAGCCGAACGAGATCCACTACGCTTCGTCGGGCAACGGCAGCTCCCAGCACCTAATGGGAGGTTTGTTCGCAGCGATGACTGGGGTGACGCTCAAGCATGTCCCGTATCGCGGAAGCGGCCCGGCGGCGCAGGATCTAGCGGCCGGTGTCGTGGAAAGCAGTTTCGCTGGGGTTCCTAACGCGCTGGCCAATGTTCCTTCTGGCAAACTCAAAGCACTAGCGGTGACGACTGGAAAGCGCAGTTCGCTGCTGCCGGACGTGCCGACCCTCGCGGAAGAAGGTGTACCCGGCTACGACGCGTCGGTGTGGCTTGCATTGCTTGCGCCTGCAGGCACGCCGAAAGAGGTAGTGACCAAACTTAACGCCGAAATTGTAAAGATCATGTCGAGTCCGGAAAACCAAAAAGCCTTCATCAGCGCCGGGGTCGAACCGAGCCTGTCTAGTCCAGAGGAGCTGTCACAGTACATGGCGCAGGAACAGGAGCGTTGGGGCAAGGTAGTCAAGGAGGCGGGCATTAAGATAGATTAACGGCAGGCTTTTGCCTGCCACCGAGACCTAGAGCGAAAAAGCGGCGAGTCGTTCAATGTTTTGCTTGAAGCGCTTTGCAGAATTTTATTCCGTATCGCAATCGAAATTACGACTCCCTTCATGCCCTGCCAATGTCCGCTAGGAGTCGAACTTGGTCCTACGGCATCGGTTGCAGTCGTCCAGAAGCTGTTCTCGCAGACCTGGCTACGGCTAGCTAGCCGCTGAGGGACCGGAAACGTGCCATGACAGAGCAGCCACGATGACACTGCCTGGATATACTTCTAATGGCAGAGCCTTGCAGGGGGCCGTGGGACTCACCAGCCAATTCAGCATGAAACATCAGTTCCGCATTACTGTCGAGCAGATTGCCGATAACCATGGCAATCCTGGCATCCATCCGCCTCTTACTTTTATGGCAGGCAACCACGACAACATACTCGACATTGTCAGCCGGATTCAGGCGCGGGGCCAGTTCTCCCCTGAATCGGCAGCAGCCTTTGCCATTGGCCTGAAACTGTTTGGGGAGGTCATGCTTGAACATCGGCATGATCCGTTGTTCGACGATTTTCAACCGCACTTCAAGGAATTCATGAAAACCCTGAAGGGCAGTCAACCTGGCTGAACAGTTGTCCCGCACCATAGCTCCAGGTATCTTTTATCGTTGGGGCCGTTAATACTCTGTTTTTATACGGCCCGGATTGCAGGACCGGCCTATCATCTGGGCACCAACAATAAAAGGAGACAGCATGACTTTTGTCCTGATACACGGCGCCTGGCATGGCGGCTGGTGCTGGCGCGACGTGGCGGCCCGGCTGCGTGCCGCCGGCCACGAGGTGTATACGCCCACCATGACCGGACTGGGCGAGCGCGCGCACCTGCTGGACGAACGGACCGGGCTGTCCACCTTCATCGCCGATGCCTGCGCCGTGATCGAATGCGAGGAGCTGTCCGGCATCGTGCTGGTCGGGCACAGCTTTGGCGGGCTGGTGATCAGCGGCGTGGCCGAGCGCATGAAGGAGCGCATCGCGCATTTGATCTACCTGGATGCGCTGGTGGTGGACAACGGCCAGTCGGGCCTGAGCATCCTGCCGCCAGCCGTGCAGCGCGAACGCAGCAGGACGATCGACCCGGAAGGCCTGCGCATGGCGATCCCGGCGCCGGACAAGTTCGGCGTCACCGACCCACAGCAGGTTGCATCGCTACTGCGCCGGCTTACGCCGCATCCGCTGAAGGCCTACACCGAGCCGCTGGCATTGCAGCATGCGCCGGGCAATGGACTGCCCAAGACCTATATCGCCGTCACCGACCCCTGGTACGCGCCGCTGGCGGGCATACGCGAGCGGTTGCGCGGTCAACAGGACTGGGGCTGGCGCGAGATCGCCGCCGGCCATGATGCGATGCTGACCTCGCCAGCCGCGCTGACGAACATGCTGCTGGAAATCGCTTCCGGCCGTTGACACTTGAAACGCCCTCGGTTTGATCAGTATGTCGATACCGATCCAATTTTCCCTTGCGCTGCATTGCGGCTCTTCGCAACGCTGATGGAGCAAATGCCGGAAGTGTATTACCGGCGGTATGAGTCACGCCGTCCGGTCATTTGCATGGATAAACAGCCCAAGCAATTGATCGATCAAGTGCGTTTGCCGGTGCCGGTGCCGGTGCAGTTGCCGTTGCTTGTGCTTTTGCTTTTGCTTTTGCTTTTGACGCGGCTTTTGCCGTGGGTCCCCGTTGATGACGCCACGTCGCTGGTGCCGAACTCGGATAAAGAAGCGTCGGCTGTCTGAGCGAAGCGAGTTTCCGACGCTTCCCGA
>CAUQYP010000165.1:0-10199 GCA_963522035.1 uncultured Noviherbaspirillum sp.
ATCCGATTTCGGCACCAGCGACGTGGCGCCATCAACGGGGACCCACGTCAAAAACCGCGTCAAATGCAACGGCAACGGCAACGGCAACGGCAACGGCAACGGCAACGGCAACGGCAACGGCAACTGTCGCTGCGCGGAGCAAGTATAGGCAGCGCCGCCATCCGTATGTCCATGGCCTACAAGCCGTCGCAGCTCCCGCCCGTCGGCGCGGCGCCGTCCGATACCGACCCGGTCAACAGCCGTCCACCGACGTTTACGCTACGACCGTCCGGCCCAGCCGCCCCCAACCGCCCGGTACAACCCCACGGTCGCCGACAAATGTGCCCGCTGCGCGTCGATCACCGTGGCCTGCGTCTGCAGCAGGTCGCGCTGCGCCGTGAGCACTTCAAGATAGCTGGAATAGCCGTTGCTATAGCGCAGGGTCGCCAGCCGCAGCGTCTCCTGCAGGGCGCCGGCACGACGGGTCGACGCGGCGAAGATCACGTCGTTCGCCGACTGCGCCGACAGCGCGTCATGCACGTCCCGGAAGGCGCCCTGGACCGACTGCACGTACTGCGCCTCGGCCTGCGTCCGGCGCGCTTCTGCGCCAGTAACCAGCGCGCCGATGGCGCCGGCGCGGAACACCGGCTGCGCCAGTCCGGCGCCAATATTCCATAACAGGGAGGCGGGATTGACCAGTTCGCGCAGCGCATTCGACGCGTACCCGGCGCTGCTGGTCAGCTGGACGCTGGGAAAATACTGTGACCGCGCCTGTCCGATGTCGGCGTTTGCCGCCCGTAGCGCCTGTTCCGCCGCGAGGATGTCCGGCCGCTGGTTCAGCAGGTCGGCCGGCAGGTCGGCCGGCACGATCATGCGCGCGTAGAGCTCGGCAATGCTGGCGCCGCGCTCGATGCGCGGGCTGGCGATGTCGCGCGGCGAGCGCCCGGCCAGCAGCGCGATAGCGGACTCGGCGGTGGCGACCAGTTGCCCCGCCTGCGCACGCGTCACCTCGGTGGCGGCAAGCTCGGCCTGCGCCTGCTGCAGGTCGAGCTCGCCGACGGTTCCGGCGGAAAAACGGCGCTGCTGCAGCTGCAGGTTCTGCAGGCGAGTCGACAGCGCCGACTCGGCCAGCGCCAGCTGGGCATCGTAGGAACGCAGCGCGAAATAGGTTTGCGCCAGGGTCGAGACCAGGCTGCTCAGCACCACGCCGCGACCATCTTCCTGCGCCAGCAACCGCGCCCGCGCTGCCTCGTCGGCCCGCCGGAACTTGCCCCAGAAGTCGATCTCCCAGGACGCCGCCAGGCCAAGCTGGAAGTCCTTGCTGTTGACACTGGCGCCCGGCGCCAGCCGGCCGCTGTTCTCGCTGGCACGGCTGCGCGTGGCGCTGGCATACGCGTCGACTGCCGGATAACGGCTGGCGTTCGTGCCGGCCACGCCGGCACGCGCTTCCTCGATGCGGCCGGCGGCCAGCGCCAGGTCCTGGCTGTTGGCGGCCGCCTCGTCCAGCAGGCTGTCGAGCACCGGGTCGCGGAACGACTTCCACCAGCCCAGCAGGTCGGCGGGAGACACCGCCCGGACGGCGCCGCTGCCCGGCGCCTGGGCCAGGCTGGCCGGTACCTCGAGCGCCGGACGCTGGTAATCGGGACCGACAGTGATGCAGCCGCCGAGGGCCAGGGCCAGCACGAGCGCAGCACTGCGGGCAAAGGGATGGCGGGTTTCACGCATGGCCAGGCGCCTCCGGTGCGGTGCTGCCCAGCGGCACATGCACGGGGTGATGGAAATCTTCCTCGGTGGTACGGAAGCGGCGGTCGTTGATCAGCTTGAAGAACAGCGGCACCAGGAAGATCGCCAGGAAAGTGGCGGCCAGCATGCCGCCCAGCACGCCGGTGCCCAGCGACTGCCGCGCCGCCGCGCCGGCCCCGCTGGAAAAGGCCAGCGGCACCACGCCCAGGATGAAGGCGAGCGAGGTCATCAGGATGGGCCGGAACCGCAGTCGCGCCGCTTCCAGCGCGGCCGCGACCGGCGCATAGCCCTCGTTGACCTTCATCACCGCGAACTCGACGATCAGGATCGCGTTCTTGGCCGACAGGCCGAGCAGCGTGACCAAGCCGATCTGGAAGTAGACGTCGTTGTTGAACTGGCGCAGGTAGACCGCCAGCAGCGCGCCGAACACGCCGAAAGGCATGGCCAGCAGCACCGAGAACGGCAGCGACCATTTCTCGTACTGCGCCGCCAGGATCAGGAAGATCATGACGACGCCGGCGCCCAGGGCCAGGCCGGCGGCATTGCTGCTGCGCTTTTCCTGGAACGACGCGCCGCCCCAGTCATAGGTGACGTCGGCCGGCAGCACGGACTTGGCAACCCGCTCCATGGCGGCAATGGCCTGGCCAGAGCTGTAGCCCGGCTTGGCGTCGCCCAGCAGCTTGATGGCCGGCAGCGCATTGAAGCGCCCCACCGAGTCGGGGCCGGTGACGAACTTCACCGTGGTGAAGGCGCGGATCGGCACCATCTGCCCGGAAGCCGAGCGCACATGCATGTCGCCCAGGTTGTCCGGCCGGGCGCGGAACTGGCCCTCGGCCTGCAGCAGCACCTGGTAGATGCGGCCGTTCTTGTTGAAGTCGTTGACGTAGTAGCTGCCCATGGTCGCTGCCAGCGTGTTGTAGATGTCGGGCAGCGACACGCCCATGGCGCGGGCGCGCTCGTTGTCGACATCGACATACAGTTGCGGCGAGTTGGCCTGGAACAGGGTCTGCACGCCGGCCAGTTCCGGCTGCTTGTTGGCTTCCTCGATCAGTTTCGGCAGCAGTTCCGCCAGCTTCCTCACGCCGCCTTCGCCCTTGTTCTGCAGGTAGAACTCGAAGCCGCCGGTCTGGCCCAGTCCCTGGATCGCAGGCGGGCTGAAGAACAGCGGCAGGCCTTCCCTGATGCCGCCGGTCTTCATGTAGCTTTCGCCGACGATCTGCTGCGCCGACTGGTCGCGTTCTTCCCACGGCTTCAACGGGAAGAACAGCGTTGCCGCCGACGACTTGAGGCCGCCGCCGCCGCCGATGAAGTCCAGGCCCACCAGCGCGAACGTGGTGTCGATGTTCTTGTTGGCGCTGACGGCGGCTTCCATCTGCCTGACCATCGCGTCGGTCCGTTCGAGCGACGCGCCTTCCGGCAGGATCGCCGCGCCGATGTAGTAACCCTGGTCCTCGTCCGGCACCAGTCCGCCCGGCACGGCTTTCCATAGCAGGCCGGCCAGCACCACCATGCCGGCGAACAGGATCATGCCGAGCGCGGCGCGTTTCAGGAAGAAGGCGACGCCGGCGGTATAACGCTGCGTCAGCCACAGGAAGCGGCGGTTGAACCACAGGAAAAAGCGATGGTGGTTCTCGGTGTGCGGCTTCAGCAGCACCGCACACAGCGCCGGTGTCAGCGTCAGCGCGACCACGCCCGAGAGCACGACGGCAATCGAGATCGTCACCGAGAACTGGCGGTACAGCTCGCCTGCGAGGCCGCCGAGGAAGGCAATCGGCCCGAAGGCGGCGACCAGCACCAGCACGATGGCGATGACCGGTCCGGTTACCTCGTGCATGGCCTCGATCGCCGCTTCCTTCGGGCTCATGCCTTCCTCGTTCATCAGCCGCTCGACGTTTTCCAGCACCACGATCGCGTCGTCGACCACGATGCCGATGGCCAGCACCATGCCGAACAGCGTGAGCGTGTTGATGCTGTAGCCCAGCAGGTGCAGGCCGGCCAGCGTGCCGATCAGCGAGACCGGCACCGCGAGCGTGGGAATGATGGTGGCGCGCCAGTTCTGCAGGAACAGGTAGACCACCAGGAAGACCAGCACCATGGCCTCGGCCAGCGTTTTCAGCACTTCGTAGATCGACTCGGTGACGAAGGGCGTGGTGTCGTAGGGCGTGGTGTATTCCATGCCCTTGGGGAAGCGCGACTTCAGGTCGGACAGCGTGGCCTCGACTGCCTCGCGCGTTTCAAGCGCATTGGCGCCGGTTTGCAGGAACACGCCGATGTTGGCCGACGGATGGCCGTTGACCCGGCCTTTCAGGTTGTAGTCCCTGGAGCCCAGCTCGACGCGCGCCACGTCGCGGATGCGCACGGTGGCGCCGCCCGGCGCAGTCCTGACGATGATGTTGGCGAACTCTTCCGGCTCCAGCAGCCGGCCCTTTGCCGTCACCGTCATGGTCAGCTCTTCGGTGTTGCCGGGCGGCGCGCCGATCTTGCCGGCGGCGTACTGCGCATTCTGTTCGGACACGGCGGCGGCGATGTCGCTGGCCGTCACGCCCAGTTGCGCCATCCGGTCCGGCCGCATCCAGATGCGCATCGCATAGTCCTTGGCGCCGAAGATCTGGACGTTGGTGGTCCCGGGCACGCGCTTGAGCGGGTCCAGCACGTTCTGGGTTGCGTAGTTGGACAGGAACAGTTCGTCGAACGAATTATCGGGCGAGAATAGCGCGACCACGACCAGGAAGTTCGACGAACTCTTGGACACGGTCACGCCCTGGCGCCGTACTTCCTGCGGCAGCTTGGCGTCGGCCTGGCGCACCCGGTTATTGACGTTGACCGCGGCGATGTCGAGGTCGGTGCCGACCTCGAAGGTGACGTCGATCGAGACCCGGCCGTCCGCCGACGACACCGAGTTCATGTACAGCATGTTCTCGACGCCATTGATCTGTTCCTCGATGGGCGCGGCCACCGTGCGCTCGATCACCTCGGCCGAGGCGCCGGGGTAGAAGGCCGTGACGTTGACCACCGGCGGCGAGATTTCCGGGTAGCGCGAGATCGGCAGCACCCGGAGCGCTGCCAGGCCGGCCAGCACGATGATCAGCGACAGCACGGTGGCGAAGATCGGGCGGTTAATGAAGAATTTTGAAAACATGATGGCTTCCCCTGGCGCGACGGCGCCGGATGCGGAACGGTTCAGTGGAGCACTGCGGGCGCAGTTATGCTGCGTCCGCCGTTGCCCTGCAATTGTTTATATGGCGTATGAAGCCGGGTTCAATACCAATCCCAAGTCATGAGACGGCAAATTAAATCGATGACTACGTTCCGATCAGCGAGGTTCGTAGGGTGTAATAAGCAAAGCGCATTACACCAATCGTCGATCATTGGAGCCGGTTGATGATCGACCAATGGTGTAATGCCCTCCGGTTATTACACCCTACGAATATTCGTGGCACTTTATAACTTGGGATTGGTAAAAGGCATGGAGCCGGACTCAGCGTCCGTTCCCGGCCTTTGCCGCCGCGACGACCGGCGCCGCGGCGCCCGGCGCGGGCGTGGTGGGCTGCAGCGCCACCGGGGTCACGACCATGCCGGGGTCATGCGCCTTGATGAAGCCGTCCACCAGCACCCGCTCGCCAGCTTCCAGCCCCTTGGTCACGATCCACTCGCCGTTCACCCAGCCGTCGAGCTCGACCGGCTTGGGCGCCAGCTTGTTCTCCGGCGTGACGGTGAATACCATCTTGCCCGCCGGGCCGTCGATGACCGAGCGCTGCGGAATGGCGATGGCATTTGTGCGCTGTGCGCCGGCCAGCGTGATTCGCACGAACTGGCCGGGGCGCAGCGTGCCGTCGGGGTTGGGAATCTGCGCGCGGCCGTCGAAGCCGCCGGTCGCGGCATTCACCTTCTCGCTGGAGAAATTCATTTTCCCGGTGGCCGGGTGGATGCTGCCATCGGCCAGTTTCAGCTTGACCTCGAACCCCAGGCTGCCGTTTGCGGCCCGCTTGCCTGGCACGCTCAGCCGGCCGCTGCTGACATCGCCGGCCAGCTTCAGGAAGTCGGCTTCAGGCATGCTGAAGTTGACGTAGATGGGATCGGTCTGGACCAGGGTCGTCAGCAGGCTGTCGGTCGGCGTCACCAGGCTGCCGTTGGCCTTGGAGGCCATGCCGGTCACGCCCGATATCGGCGCGACGACCCGGGTGTAGCCCAGGTTCAGGCGTGCTTCGTTCACCGTGGCCTGCGCCTGCTTCAGCGTCGCCTCCGCGGTTTCCTGCGCCGACCTGGCGTCGTCATACTCTTTCTGGCTGATGGCGTTGGCGGCCGCCAGCGGCGCCAGCCGCTTGAACTCGCGCTGGGCCTGGTTGTACTTGGCCTGCGCCACGCCGGCCGTCGCCTCGGCCGACGCAAGTTGCGTGCGGTAAGCGCCCTGGTCGATCTGGAACAGCGGCGTGCCGGCCTTGACCCGGCTGCCTTCTTCATACAGCCGGTTTTCCAGGATGCCTGAAATCCGCGCCCTGACCTCGGTCTCGCGCGAGCCGGCGGTCTGGCCGACATATTCGAACACGGTGTCGATATTGCGCGGCTGGAGCGTGACGACGCTGACCTGCGGCGGCGGCATGGCGGCCGGCGCTGCCTGTGCCTTGTCGACCGCCTGGCCGCAGGCCGAAAGCAGCGAAGCGGCCAGCAGCGCGGCAAGGAGCGGTAGCGTTGTGGAAAACCTCATCGAGGGCGTTAATTCAGGGCGGTGATGAGGAAGTCGGTGCATGGAATTTCTCGATGAAGGTGGTTTCGTGGTATTCTACATACATACATGAATGTTTGTTGATGATTATTGTAAATTTTTCATAAGCACCTTCGTAACGGTTCTCGTGGGACCATTTGTCTTTATGGGCCACGATGGCGATGTGCAAACGGATTGAGGATGACATGGTAGGAAAGCCAAAAGGCGAGTCGAAGGAAACCTACGAGGCCCTGCTCGACGCTGCAGAACAGACCTTTGCCGAACGCGGCGTGACGCGCACCACGTTGAATGACGTCGCCTGTTCCGCCGGCATGACGCGCGGCGCGGTTTACTGGCACTTCAAGGACAAGGGCGCGCTGGTCGAGGCCTTGTGCGACCGGGTTTTCCTGCCGATGGAAACCATGCTCAACGAAATCACCGCCGCGCCGGAAGACGACCCGATCGCCGCGCTGCGCGGCATGATGCTGGAAATGCTGACCCAGACCGCGACCAACCCGCGCCAGAAAGCCGTATTCGACATCCTGTTCCATCATTGCGAGAAGAATGACGAGATGGCGTTCTTCGCGAATGAAAAGGAAAAGCGCGGCGAATGCCTGGGCAAGCTGGAACGTATCGTCAAGGTGGCCGTCGACCAGGGCAAGCTGCCGGCGCAAACGGATACTTTCCTTGCGATGCAGGCGATTAACGGCTATTTGATTGGCCTGATCTATGAATGGCTGATCGACCCGGCCGCCTACCGGCTCGAAGATGCCGCCGGGCCGCTGATCGATACCTTTCTCGCCGGGCTGCTTGCGCGGCCGCCGCTGAAAAAGGCGCTATAGGCCGGGGTGATTCCTACGGAGACCGGATCGCAAATGGCGGCGACGTAACGGGCTGCGGTCAGTCTTGGAGATATCCGGCCTGGCCGGAATGGTCGGCGAGAAGTCCTCAGCTATCCGGGCCAAGGTCCTCCGGCTCGGACCGGTAGGCCCGCCGGTGAAACGGTGGAAACTTCGACTCGCACCAGTCGATGTCGTTCGACGCCAGGCATGCCAGGAACTGGTCGGCGACATCGGAGCTAATGAAGGTATAGATGAAGTCGCGAACGCGGACTTCGACCAGGGAGACACGGCTTATCGTCATTGCAGGCTCCGGGTTCAGGTTGGATGGAAGGACACCGCGCCGGCGTTGCCGGTGCAGGCAAGCCGGATGATACGCCGCCCGCCCCGGTCGCTCCAGCCGGCATGAAGTCCTCCGCAGATATGGCGTTTCATGCGGGAATTGCCTTACCATCTCGAACCGCATCGCACCCTGTTCCCGGAGACCTGCATGAACCGTAAGAAATTCCTGCGCTGCCTGCTTGCCGCGTCCCTGTTCGCAGCAACGCCGCTGGCCACGGCTGACGACTGGCCGGCACGGCCGGTCCACCTCATCGTCGCCTTCGCACCGGGGTCCACGCCGGACGTCGTCGCCCGGCTGGTCGCGGAGCGGCTGGCGCTGCGCATCGGCAAGCCGGTCGTGGTTGAAAACAGGCCGGGCGCGGCCGGCAATATCGGCACCGACGCAGTGGCCAAGGCTGCGCCCGACGGCTACACGCTGGGCGTAACCATTTCCGGGCCGCTGGCCGCCAACACGCTGCTGTTCAAGCGCCTGCCCTACAACCCGCAAACCGATATCGAGCCGCTGACCATCGCCGCCACCCAGCCCAGCGTGCTGGTGGTGTCGCCGGGCGTCGACGCTGCCGACATGCCTGTGCTGCTGGCAAAGTTGCGCGACAACCAGGGCCGCTTCAACTACGCGTCCATGGGGACCGGCAGCATCTCGCACCTGGCCATGGCCGCGGTCGCTTCCCGCAGCGGCGCCGACATCGTCCACGTGCCCTACCCCGGCTCCGGCCAGGCGGTCACGTCGGTGCTGGCCGGCGACACGCAGATGGCGGTGCTGCCGGCAGCGGCGGTGATGCCGCATGTGCGCGCCGGCAAGCTCAGGGCGCTGGCCGTGGCGACGGCAAGACGTTCGGCGGTGCTGCCCGACCTGCCAACCCTGGCCGAGTCGGGCCTGCCCGACATACAGGGCGATGCGTGGATGGGCTTCATCGCGCCGGCCAGGACCCCGCCGGCAATACTGGCCAGGCTGCAGGGCGAGATCAGCCAGATCGTGAAGTCCGACGACATGAGCCGGAAGCTGCAGGCCCAGCTAATGGAGCCGGTAGGCGGCACCTCGGCCGAATTTCGCGCGACGCTGCAGGCCGACCTTGCGCGCTGGCGACCGGTGATCAGCAAGAACAATATCGCGCTGGACTGACAGGCGAAGGAGACCGGTCATGTCGATGCAATTTCCACTTGCCGGGGTGCGCGAGCCGGCCCGGACCGTTCCGGTGTTCGGCGCCTACGACGTCGTCGTGCTGGGCGGCGGCCCGGCAGGCATCGCCGCGGCCGCCTGCGCCGCAAAAAACGGCGCGTCGGTATTGCTGGTTGAGCGCTATGGCTTCCTGGGCGGCATGGGCACCGCCGCCGGCGTCACCAACTTCTGCGGCCTGCATGCGAATGTATTCGGCGAGATCAGGCAGGTGGTGCATGGCGTGGCCGACGAGCTGCTGGCGCGCTTGCGCTCGCTGGACGGGCTCAATGAGCCGCACCTGGTACTGGGAAAAATCTGGGCGCAGGCGTATGACATGGCGGCCCTGAAGTGCGCTGCCGATGCGCTGCTGCTGGACGCTGGCGTGAACCTGCTGTTCCATGCGCTGGGTGCCGGCGTCACGCTGGACGACGATGGCAATATTGCGTCGCTGCTGCTGGAAACGCGGTCCGGCCGTGTGGCCGTGCTGGCGCGGGTGTTCATCGACTGTTCCGGCGACGCCGACCTGGCCTGCTGGTCGGGCCTCGCCTACGAGAAAGGCACGGGCGCCGGCGAAATGATGTACCCGACGCTGATGTTCAAGGTCGGCCATGTCGATGCGGCAGCGGCCGGCGACGCGTGGCGCACGATACCCGAGAGGATGAAGCAAGCGCAGGATGCCGGGACCTATCATTTTCCCAGGCACGGCGCCATCGTGCGGCCGATGAAGAATCCATATGAATGGCGGGTCAACGTAACCCAGCTCGCAGCGCCGGACGGCACGGCCGTCGACGGCACCGACGCCAGGGCGCTCAGCGGCGGCGAGGTCGAGGGCCGGCGCCAGGCGCTCGACTACCTGCGCTTCCTGCGCGAGCAGGTCCCGGGCTTCAGCCAGGCGTACATCCTCGACCTTCCGCCGCAACTAGGCATCCGCGAGACCCGCCGCGTCGTTTGCGAAACCATGCTCAGCGGCGAAGACGTGCTCGGCTGCGCGCGTTTCGACGACAGCATCGGCGTCAATGGCTGGCCGCTGGAAAAGCATGTCGCCGGCAATGTCGTGTGGGAATGGCCGCCGATACCGGGCTCCTGCGGCTACAACCAGCTGCCCTACCGGATGCTGCTGCCGCGCCGCACGCCTGGCGCGACGCCGGCGAACCTGCTGGTGGCCGGACGCTGCGCCGGCATGACGCACGAGGGGCAGTCGGCGGCACGGGTCAGCGGCGCCTGTTTCGTCATGGGCGAGGCGGCCGGCACGGCGGCGGCACTGGCGCTGGGGGGGAATGGCTCGGTCTATGACGTCGAGCCTGGCACGCTGCGACGGGCGCTTGAGCGTCAGGGGGTTTTCCTGGGCTAGCGCATTTTCATGCTGACTTGCTTGCTCCGCGCAGCGACCGTTGCGGTTGCTTGTAGCTCCGCGCAGCGACAGTTGCCGTTGCCG
>CAUQYP010000166.1:0-10155 GCA_963522035.1 uncultured Noviherbaspirillum sp.
CTGGCGACGCGTCGCCGTCTAACGGGGATCCACGTCAAAAACAGCGTCAAAGGCAGCGTCAAAAGCAACTTCAACTGTCGCTGCGCGGGCAACTTCTACTGTCGCTGCGCGGGGATCGTTCATCCTGACTATACGCAACGCGCCCCATCCACCTCGATGCAAACGCCGCTGATGAACGATGCCTCATCCGAGGCCAAATAAAGCGCCGCGTTCGCTACATCAAGCGCGGTTGAAAACCGTCCGAGCGGGATCGATGACAGGAACTTCGCGCGCCGCTCCTCGGTAATCTCGCCGCCGATGAAGGACGTCGACAGCGCGGTGTCCGGGTTGAATACCGGGTTGATGCAGTTGACACGTATGTTGTCCGGGCCGAGTTCCACCGCCATCGACTTGCTGGTGCCGATCACGGCCGACTTGCTGCCGTTGTACCAGGTCAGGCCCGGGCGCGGCCGCACGCCGGCGGTCGAGGCGATGTTGATGAAGACGCCGCCGCCCTGGCGCCGGAACACCGGGGTCGCATGGATCGCGGACAGGTAGATGCTCTTGACGTTGACCGCGTAGCAGCGGTCGAAGTCTTCTTCCGATACGTCCAGCATCGGCTGGTTCATGTGGGTCCAGCCGGCGTTGTTGACCATGACGTCGAGCCGTCCGAACTGGCGCACGGTTTCGTCGACGAGGCTGGCCATGCTGGCGCTGGACGTGACATCGCCCTGGATGAAACGCGCCAGGCCGCCGCCTGCCAAAATTTCCTCGGCCACGCGCTGGCCGGTGGCCGGCTGCAGGTCGTTGATCACCACGGTCGCGCCCTCTTCCGCCAGCCGCTTGGCGATGCCCTCTCCGATGCCGGAACCAGCGCCGGTCACGATGATGACCTTGTCTTTTACTCGCATGTCGTCTCCTTGCTTTTTATCGTTGAATGCGCTCAGCCGTGCCGGATGGCGATGGTCTTGAGCGTGGTGAATCCGTACAGCGCCTCGAAACCTTTTTCCCGGCCGTGCCCGCTGGACTTGACGCCGCCGAATGGCAGTTCCACGCCGCCGCCGGCGCCATAGTTGTTGATGAAAACCTGGCCGGCGCGCACTGCGCGCGCCATGCGCATCTGGCGGCCGCCGTTCTCGGTCCAGACCCCGGCCACCAGGCCGAAGGACGTGCTGTTGGCCAGCCGCACAGCCTGCATCTCGTCGTCGAAAGGCATGGCCGCCAGCACCGGGCCGAATACTTCCTCCTGCGCCAGCCGGTGCGCATGGGGCACGTCCCGCAGCAGCGTCGGCGCCTGGTAGAAACCGCTCTCGGGCGCTTCCGGCACGACGGTGCCCTGCGCCATCACCGAGATGCCGTCGCTATGCGCGTCCGACAGGAAGTCCCAGACCCGCTGCTGCTGCGAGCGCCGGATCAGGGGGCCGCAGTCGAGGTCCATTTGCGCCGGCCCGACCTGCAAGCGCTCGAACACGCTGGCCAGCAGGTCGAGCACTTTCTCGTAAGCCGGCTTTTCGATCAGCAGCCGGCTGCCGGCGGAACAGGTCTGGCCGGCATTCTGCACGATGGCGCTGGTGACCGCCGGCAGCAGCAGGTCGAGGTCGGCGTCGGCAAACACGATCTGCGGCGACTTCCCGCCCAGCTCCAGCGTCACCGGCACATGGTTGACCGCCGCCGCCTGCGCGACCAGCGTGCCGACCGATGCCGACCCGGTGAACGATACGTGGTCGATGCCGGGGTGCGACACCAGCGCGGCGCCCGCCTCGTGGCCGTAGCCGGTGACGATATTGATCACGCCTGCCGGAAAACCGACGTCGGCCGCGAGCTCGGCCAGGTGCAGGATGGACATGCAGGCGTCTTCGGCCGGCTTGACCACGCAGGTGTTGCCCGCCGCCAGCGCGCCGCCGACCGAGCGCCCGAAAATCTGCAACGGGTAATTCCACGGAATGATGTGCCCGGTCACGCCCAGCGGCTCGCGCAGCGTCAGCACCGTGTAGCCGGGCTGGTAGGGAATGGTGTCGCCATGCAGCTTGTCGCAGGCGCCGGCATAGAACTCGAAATAACGGGCGACCGCCGCGGCGTCGGCACGGGCCTGGCGCAAGGGCTTGCCGCAGTCGCGCGCCTCGATCTGCGCGAATTCCTCGACCTTCTCGGCCAGCGCCAGCGACAGCTGGTACATCAGCCTGCCGCGCTCGGCGGCGGACATCAGGCGCCACTGGCCCTCGAACGCGGTGCGCGCGGTGTCGACTGCAAAGTGGATGTCGGACGCATCGCCGCGGGCGATTTCGCCGTATTGCTGGCCGTCGGACGGATCGATGACAGGAATCGCCTGGCGCGACGCCGAGGCGACCCAGCGGTTGCCGATGAAATGCTGGTCGGGCATGTTGCTCCTCTTTAAATGATCACTGCCGGCTGGCGCACTGTCGAGTGACATCGGTGCGGAGCGGCAAGTTCAACCGTCTACCGGATTTACCGAACTGCGTTGAAAGCGGGAGAGGCCAAGTTGTATGATCACAATACATTAACTTCCCGGATCCCATCAAATGACCAAGGCCGAGTTCCCGGTTGAAACACTGGCCGCCCCGGCCAAGATGCCAGATCGGGTGACCGCAGCGCTGCTGTCGTTGATCCATAAAGGCGACTACCGGCCGGGAGCCCGTCTTCCGTCCGAAATGAGCATGGCCAAGAGCTTCGGCGTGAGCCGCACGGTGATCCGCGAGGCAGTGTCGCGGCTCAAGTCGGAAGGGCTGGTGGAGTCGCGCCAGGGCAGCGGCGTCTTCGTGCGCGGCGCCGGCATGGACAAGCCCTTCCGCATCGATCCGGCGGTGGCCGGCTCGGCGCAGTCGGTGCTGCAGATCGTCGAATTGCGGCGCGGGCTGGAGTCCGAGATCGCAGCGCTGGCGGCGGAGCGGCGCAGCCCCGCGCAGCTCGACGAGATCCGCGCGGCGCTGGCGGCCATCGATGCCGACGTGCGCGCCGGCGGCGATGGCGTCGATGCCGACATGGCGTTCCACCAGGCAATTGCCCGCGCCACCGGCAATCCCCATTTCCTGTCGCTGTGGGACTTCCTGAGCCAGTTCCTGCGCGGCGCGATGACGGTGACGCGGGCGCTGGAAGCAAGCCAGCCCGACATGGGAAGCCAGGTGCTGGACGAACACCGGGCGCTGCTGGACGCCATTGCCGCCGGCGACCCGGCCGCGGCCAGCGCCGCGGCGCGCCACCACATGGTCATGGCGTCGCGCCGCATCGGCACGCTGGAGGTCGGTGCGCTGGGAAGATGACCCGCGAACCCGGTCAGCGCCAAGCCAAGCCGTTCGCTTGTCGCTACAATGGTCTTGCCATTAAACCTAGTATTCGAGCGAGACAGATCAACATGACAGCAACCAGCGCCACGTCGCCGCCAGCGGCGCCCCATTCGTCCGGCCTTGACCCGGAGCGCCTCCAGCACATTACCCGCGCAGTGCAGGCCGACATCGACGCCGGCCGCATCCCGGGCGCCGTGATGCTGGTTTCCCACCATGACCGGCTGGTCTATGAAGCCGCGCTTGGCAGGCAGGACCCGGCTGACAAGGACAGCACGCCGATGTCGGTCGACACCATCTTCCGCATCTATTCGATGACCAAGCCTATCGTCTCGGTCGCCATCATGATGCTGGTCGAGGAAGGCCGGCTGCTGATCAGCCAGCCGGTATCGGCCTACATGCCGGAGCTGGGGCAGCCCGGCGTGGGCGTGCAGGGCGTGGACCGGGACGGCCGGCCCGTTCTTGAAACGGTTGCCGCACACAAGGAAATGACGGTGCAGGACCTGTTGCGCCACACCTCGGGCCTGACCTACGGCATCTTCGGCGAGTCCATGGTCAAGAGCGCCTATACCGAAGCCGGGGTCGAGCGGCGCGACGTTACCAACGACGAGCTGGTGCGCCGCCTGGCCAAGGTGCCGCTGGCCTACCAGCCCGGCACCGTCTGGGAGTACAGCCGTTCCACCGACGTGCTGGGCGCGCTGGTCGAGCGTATTTCCGGCATGGCGCTGGACGAGTTCCTGCAGCAACGCATCCTCGGGCCGCTGGGCATGAAGGACAGCGGCTTCTGGGTGCCGGCCGAACAGCAGCACCGGATCGCCGAAGCATTTGCTACCGACCCCGACAGCGGCATCGAGGTGAAGCTGCTCAACGTCCGCAGCAAGCCTGGCTTCCTCTCGGGCGGCGGCGGCATGGTGTCGACTGCGCATGACTACCTGCGCTTCGCCCGCATGCTGGCCAATCACGGCACGCTGGACGGCGTGCGCATCCTGTCGCGCAAGACGGTGCAGTACATGACCAGCGACCACCTGGGCGACCTGCCCGGCGCGCGCATGACGCCCGACTTCCTGCCCGGCCCGGGTTACGGCTTCGGCCTCGGTTTCGCGGTGCGCATCGCCGCCGGCGACGCCATCGTGCCGGGCTCGCCGGGCGACTACAACTGGAGCGGCCTCGCCGGCACTTATTTCTGGGTCGACCCGGTTGAAAACCTGGTCGCCATCTGGCTGATGCAGGCGCCCGAGCAGCGCGCCCACTACCGCCAGCTATTCCGCAACCTGGTGTATGCGGCGCTTTGAATTTTGTGTAGATGACTTATCGATAATTATGACGACCATAGAAAATTTGCTTGAACAGGATTTCGGCACCCTGCCCGCGCTTATCCACGCCCATGCCACCGAGCGTCCCGGCCACCCGGCGCTGGTGCAGGACGGCCGCAGCGTCAGCTACGGCGAACTCGACGCGCTGATGGACCGCGTCGCCGCCTCGCTGCAGCGCGACGGCCTGCAGCCGCGCGACGCCATTGCCATCTGCGCCGGCACCTCGATCAACTACGCCGCGCTGTTCCTTGGCGCGCTGCGCGCCGGCATAGCGGTCGCGCCGCTGGCGCCCTCGTCCACGGCCGACAGCCTGGTGGTCATGACCGAGGACTCCGGCGCGCGGCTCCTGTTTACCGACAGTACGACGGCGGCGACGCTGCAGCCGGTGCAGGAGCGCCTGAAGCTCACGCAGATACGGTTGGACAACAGCGCACCGCCACATTGGGAAACCTGGCTGGCGCCGGCGGGCAGCAAGCCGCAGCCGGTCGAACTGCAGCCGGACTGGGTGTTCAACATCATTTATTCGTCCGGCACCACCGGCGCTCCCAAGGGCATCGCCCAGCCGCATGCGATGCGCTGGCTGCATGTGAAGCGCGGTCACCTGAACGGCTATGGCACGCAGGCGGTGACGCTGATCTCGACGCCGCTGTATTCCAACACCACGCTGGTGAGTTTCTTCCCCACTATCGCGCTCGGCGGCACCGTGGTGCTGATGGCCAAGTTCGACGCCAGCGCCTACCTGGAGCTGGCCCAGAAGCACCGGGTCACCCACACCATGCTGGTGCCGGTGCAATACCAGCGACTGATGGCGCACCCGGACTTCGACCGCTACGACCTGTCGTCCTTCCAGATGAAGTTCTGCACCAGCGCGCCTTTCGCGGCGGCGTTGAAGGCCGACATCGTGAAGCGCTGGCCGGGCGGCATGCTGGAGTACTACGGCATGACCGAAGGCGGCGGCACCTGCATCCTGGCCGCGCACGAGCACCCGGACAAGCTGCACACCGTGGGCCAGCCGGCGCCCGACCATGACATCCGCCTGATCGACGAACAGGGCCGCGAAGTCGGCCCGGGCGAAACCGGCGAAGTAGTCGGCCATTCGGGCGCGATGATGAAGGGGTACTACAACCAGCCGGAAAAGACCGCCGAGGCCGAATGGTATTCCCCGGAGGGCAAGCGCTTCATCCGCACCGGCGACCTCGGCCGTTTCGATGCGGAGGGTTTCCTGACGCTGCTGGACCGCAAGAAGGACATGATCATCTCGGGCGGCTTCAACATCTACCCGAGCGACCTCGAATCCGTGCTGCGCGAGCATCCGGATGTGGCCGACGCCGCGGTGGTCGGCGTCGCGTCGGTGGCCTGGGGCGAAACGCCGGTAGCCTACGTGGTGCGGAAGCCAGGCGCCGCGACCGACGCCCCGGCCTTGCTGGCATGGGTCAATGAGCGGGTCGGCAAGACCCAGCGCCTGTCCGCGCTGGAACTGACCGACGCGTTGCCGCGCAGCGCGATCGGCAAGGTGCTCAAGCGCGAGCTGCGGGACCGGTTCCAGGCTGGTCCGGGCCAGGCCTGAAAAAAGGACGATGCATCGCGCATCGCCCTATAGCGTAAAGGGCAGCGGCTGCGCACCGGCGCCGCTGTCGGCGCCTTCGATCACGTCCAGCAGGGCCTGCAATCCGGCGTCGAGTTGCTTCCGCTTTTTCGGATCGACCCTGGCCAGCGCTTCCGGCAGCAGGCCGCGTGCCGGGCTTGGCGCCTTGCGCAGGATCCGGCTGCCGCTCGGCGTCAGCAACAGGTTGACCACGCGCTGGTCCGCCTCGTCGCGCGACTTTTTCAGGTAGCCGCGTTTTTCCAGCGCATCGAGAAGGTTGCTGGTCGTGGTCTGGTGGATCGCCATCCGGGCCGCGAGTTCACCGACGCGCAGGCCGGGCGCCTCGGCAATCTCCTGCAGTATCCATAATTGCGCGCCGCTGACGCCGCACTGCTTCTGGATGGCGGCAGAATGTCTTTGCGCAGCGCGGATGATGATCCTGAATTTGGCGAGGGTTTCCAGCGGTTCGGGCTGAAGCGTAGCCGCGGCTTTGGATCTTGGCATGTTGGTTTGTTCTCGTCAGCTTATTGCGGCCAATATACATTTGCATGCGGGCACTTCGCAAGAAGGCCCTTTCCATGCCCCTACAGGCGGTGGCACGGGCCTCCGTGTCAGGCACGTAGCACCAGCGGCTCCGGCATCCCTGGCGTTGACGAGCGCAGGGCCGAACCGGTTTTTCGCTCGCGATGAAGCTTGCGCGCAGCCCAGGCCTGGCCCTTATTGCATTTGCTAGAATATAAATTCCAGGAACAGTTCCAGAGGATCGGCATGGCGCCTTCAGGCTCGCGACGCGTCAGGCTGCGCAATCGCGCAGTCGGTTACCTGCATCGCGGCTGGGCCTGGCTGATCGGACCATTGCTGGTAGGTCTGGTTGCCGTCGGACTGGCCTACGGCAGCGAGGAAATGACGCGGTTCAATCGCTGGCTATGGTCAGGGTTGCCTCTGCTGCCGCTGCTGCTGATGCCGGCCGCGTTTGCTGCGCTTGTATGGCTGAGCCGCCGCTGGTTTCCGGGTTCGCAGGGCAGCGGCATACCGCAGGCAATTGCGGCCATGGAAGGCGAAGAGCGGGTGCCGCCACGTTCGCTGCTGTCGCTGCGCATCGTCGTCGGCAAGGTCCTTTTGACGCTGGGCGGCCTGGCCGCCGGCGCGTCGATCGGACGTGAAGGCCCCACGGTGCAGATCGGCGCGGCGATCATGCATGCGTTCCACGGACGCGGCCCGCTCCAGGGCGAGCAGCAGCGGCGCACGCTGATCCTGGCCGGCGGCGCCGCCGGCATCGCCGCGGCGTTCAACACGCCGCTTGCCGGCATCATGTTCGCCATCGAGGAATTGAGCAGCCACCACGTGTTCAAGGCCAACAGCTCCACCCTGATCACGGTCGTGCTGTCGGGGCTGGTGTCCCTGTCGCTGCTGGGTAATTACACCTATTTCGGCACGACCAGCGCAGCACTGGACTGGCGCAGCGGCGCGCTGGCCATTGTGGTTTGCGGCGCCATCGGCGGCCTGGCGGGCGGCCTGTTCAGTCGCCTGATGATTGCATTCAGCCAGGGCATACCCGGACGCGTCGGCGTCTTCGCCCGCAGCCGTCCCTTTGCCTGGGCGGCCGCTTGCGGCTTCGGGGTCGCACTGCTGGGCGTGGTCACCAACGGGCTGGTATTCGGCACCGGTTACGACCCGACCCGCATGACCCTGGAGGAAAGCGGCGCCCTGCCCTGGTATTTCGGCGTCGCCAAATTCGCTGCGACCTTGCTGTCATCGGCTGCCGGCATCCCCGGCGGCATTTTTGCGCCGTCGCTGGCTGTGGGCGCAGGAATCGGCGACAACATTGCCGCCCTGTTCCCTGGCCTGGCCCAGCATAGCGCGGTGGTCCTGCTGGTGATGGCGGCCTACCTGGCGGGCGTCACCAGGGCGCCGCTTACCTCATTCATCATCATGATGGAAATGACAGACAGCCATCACATGCTGATGCCGCTGATGGCGACCGCCCTGGTCGCGAGCGCGGCGTCGAAAGCAGTATGTCCGCAGCCCCTATACCATGCGCTGGCAATGCGGCTGCTGCCGGACAAGCCGCCAGTACAGCACTAGAAACGTCCATCACGGAACGGCGCGTAGACGGTTGGCCATGTCCGAAAGTGCCTGCTTGACTGCATGATGCTGGACAGCGACGGCATTCCGGTCCGCTTCTTCGGTCAGGGCTTCGGCAGCGCCGCGCGCAACCATGTCGGCATGCCGCTCCAGCGTCGCCCGGTCGGCCGGGCGGGTCGCGACGCTGGCAACGACTGCAATCGACTCCAGCAAGCGGATGGTGACCTCGACACTGGACCGCGCGTAGTTGCGCAGCGGATTAAAGGCATTATCTGCAAGGTTGGAAAAGGTGGCCGGCGTCGCGATGATCCTTAACTGCTGCGCATCGTCATAGCGGCATGGGCCGGGGAATCGGCGCTGTGCAAGCCGGCTGAACACCGATCCCAGCCGGTCGATGCAGGCAATGGCCGTGTAGGGGTCGTTGATCCCTGGCGACAACGCCCGGGTGGCAATTTCAACCAGCTGCTGGATGGCGAATTCGACATCCTGTGCGGCGGTTCGCTGGTTTCCCAGTACGAACGCGCCCTGCAACCGTTGCTGCATGTCGTCGGGCACCCGTTCCGCAGGCGTTGCGTGCAGCAAGGGCATGCCCTGCACGATGTAATGGCCGGGCCGTCGAACCAGGGTCAGTACGGTGTCGGTTTCCCGTGCAAAATTCATCAGCGTGTCGACATCGACGATTTGCAGATAGCCATCATCGATCGCAGCGACTAGGCGCGGCGCCACGTCGGCGCCGCGCTCTGGCAGGTCCGCTGCATCATCGGCATCCTTGCCCAGTTGTTCGGGGAAGAGCCGGCGCATGGTGTCGTCAAGCTCGGCCCCGACCCGGGCAATCACCTCATCCGCCTGGATGGAAACCGACACATGGTGAATGAAATAAATCAGCACCCACAGGCTGGCAAGTGCAAACACCACGCCCAGTGTGACGGATAGGTGAGGCACGAAAATGCTGCCTTCCTCGCGCCGTATGGTGCGAAGCACGAGCAGACAGTAGAGAAACGTGGCGATGAAGGTGCCCAGGACCAGTTGGTTCGTGGTATCGCGCATGAAATTGCGCAGCAGTCGGGGACCGAACTGGGAGGATGCGAGCGACAGTGCAACCAGTGTGAGCGAGAACACCACGCCGGCGATCGTGATCATGGAACCGGCAATGGTCTGGAGCACCGCGCTGGCCCCATCCGTTCCGCCGTTGTAGATCCAGTCCACCCTGCGCAGCCATTGCTGCGTGACTGACTGGTCCAGCGCAACAGTGAAAAAGGAGAGACCAACCGCGGCAATTGCCATCAGCGAAGGCAGGAACCAGAAGCTCGATCGTACCCGCTCCCAGTATTTAAGAAGTTGCGCCCTCATCGGAGCCAGCCTTGGGCCGGGGAGCTTCCTGGCAGCGCTGCATCAGCGTCTGGGTTATTCATTGCACCTCGCTGGGAATTCAGGCTTCACCAAGCCATCGTCGCGTTATCAAGTTGTGTGGATTGTCTCCTGCTTGTACGCCAGAAAACGATGCGGCTCACCGAACTCTTGATCCTAACCGGACCTTGCGCGTCAGTTAATTACGCCCGACCACGGATTTCAGTCCTTTAGCGGGGTGTGTCATGCACGAGCAGCGACCTGTGACAGATGCGCGGCTTGATGGGCGCATCATAAAAAAACCCGCGACCTTGGATCGCGGGTTTCCTGTCTTCTCGGCTTCCCCATTTGGAATGGATTTTTTGTGCCCGAATGATGCATTGAAATGCATTAAATGTCCAATGCTCCCGCAACATTTTTCATGAAAGGCTTGTTTCACAAGGCTGCAATACCCGATATTGGCCAGGTTCAAGGCAGGCCCGGCAAGCATCTCCGCCCCAAAGCAAAAACCCCCGGCACCATATGGTGTCGGGGGTTTTCTAAATAA
>CAUQYP010000167.1:0-10143 GCA_963522035.1 uncultured Noviherbaspirillum sp.
TCGGCACCAGCGACGTGTCGCCATCGACGGGGACCCACGTCAAAAGCCGCATCAACTGCAACTGCAACTGCAACTGCAACTGCAACTGCAACTGCAACTGCAACTGCAACTGTCGCTGCGCGGAACGTCAAACGCAACTGTCGCTGCGCGGAACGTCAAACGCAACTGTCGCTGCGCGGAATCGGCGCTTCTGGCGCCAGCCAGCATGAAAATGCGCTAGTTGCTGACGGTTGTCAGTTTGACGTAGTCAAATACCGACACAAATCCATTGCTGTGCAAGTGATGCGTCCCTTTAAGGTTGGCAAAGAAATTCGGCTTGACCGAACGCAGCTCCGTTTCGCTATAGGTTTCCTTGTCCAGCACGGAAATCTTGTTGATGGAAAATCCGTAGCCGTACATATCAAAAGCCTGTCGCTGGGCTACGCGATATACGGCGTCGCCGTCGAAGAGCAGCCCGGCGTTGCGTGCCCTTGACGGGTCGATGAATAATGGGTTTCGCGGGTGGGCTTTCCAGGTGCCTTCGACCGGGTTATCGGTGGAAAAAAGGAACAGCTCGGCTGAATTGTCATCCGCCTCCGCGGAGTCGATATTGGTGAACATCCACCAGGTGCCCTCTCTTTCGAAGATCATCGTATCCACTGCGCTGACGTTCTCCATCAGGACGTTGGATAGCTCCCACCGCAGCGGAAAATCAACGCATTCATATAAGCGGATATCCCTGTTTTCACTGGTCTCGGGACACATGTAGAGCTTGCCGCCGAAACGAAACAGGTAGGGGAAGGACATGTGGAACGGCTCCACGATGGCTTCCCCGAGCGCCTCCGCGCTGTCGTCGTTTAATGCGTAGACCGCGATGCAGCCGCGTTTCCGCGAATAATCGTAGTCTTCCACGAAGCAGAAATCGCGATTGCCTTCCCTGACGACGAAGGGGTCCGCCAGGAAATGATTAGGCGGATTCCGCACCCGGTTGGAGCGGTCCATGGCAAGGCTGGTCCAATTGTTTCGGGAGAAGGCGAAGGCCCAGCGATAATCCCGTTTCAGCAACAGGCGCGTCATGACTTTGCCGGCAATGGTCTTGACCAGGCTGCAACCATAGCTGAACTGGGCCGCCACGCTGGGCGCTTGCGGTGAATTATGGAAAGCGCCGGCCGCCGGGCCTTGTACCGCCAGTGTTCTGTCGACGGCCAGTTGCGCGACCAGTTTCATCAGGTGCGCATTGCTCTTCTTGCGTAATGCAGCCTGGTTCAGCAGGTAATGGAATTTCGTCTGGAACTGGCCCGACATTAAAACCCGGTCGCTGCCATGGGGCTGGTTCAACTGCCTGATCGCAAATCCCGTGGCATCTTTTCGTGCATGGACTTCCTGGAAGCCAGGCGGTGTGCACGGGTATGCATTCCGGCCGGCCGGGTTCCCTCCATAGTCGAGAGCAATCAGGCCGAAGACCGCGGCATCCGAAATTTCCCCGCGCGGTGTTCCACTGCCGCAGTGAATGATCAGGTCCAGGCCGAGCGCCCTGATCTTCCTGGCGTCGTCGTCGGTGTAGCGATACTCCAGGCCGCAGCGCGATACTTCCGGATGTGCTGTCAGCAAGCCTGGCATGTCGGCTTTGATGTCGCAGCGCCGCAGATGGTCCCTGTGCAGCGCCGACCCGGCCAGCATGCGGTTTTCCAGTCGCGTGATCAGCTTGAACAGCAGTTCCCCGGGCAAGGCTCGCAGCCGTGCAGGCTTGTTGACGGCTTGCACGATCAACTGCCGTATTTCCAGGTAATCCTGCTGCCTTGCCCATTGCAGCAGTTCATGGACATAGATCGGGACGATGTCCGAATCGACGATAAGAGCGATCTTCAGCGGCGGATGTTTCATGGTCTAGGAGTGCAGGGCTGGGAGGGTCGATACGGCTGTGCTGAAGTCGCCGCGATAGATCCGCTCCCAACAGGCGGCTACCGAGTCCAGCGAATAGTGGGCAAGCACATGCTGGCGCGCCTTCCTGCCATGGGCGAGGCGGAGCCCGGCATCCATGTCCAGCGCGGTCGACATGGCGCGGGCCAGGGCCGTGCTGTCGCCGGTCGGCACGACCAGTGGCGAAGCGCCCAGCCATTCACGCACGCCGCCAGCGTCGGTCGATACGACGATGCGTTCGCATGCCATCGCTTCGCCTATCACCAGCGGAAACCCTTCCCATGCAGATGACAGCACGAAGATGTCGGCGGCGCTCATCAGCGCATGGACGTCCCGGCGAAAACCAAGGAAGTTGACCTTGCTGCGTATGCCAAGCGCGTTTGCCAATGCGTCCAGCCTGGCCAGGTCGTCGCCGTTTCCTTCCGCTGCGCCGGCGATCCACAGCAGGCAGTCCTGGCGACCGGCGCCTAGCGCGGCATAGGCATGGAGCAGGTTGGCATAGTCCTTCGCCTCGCATAAGCGGCCCGCCGCCAGCAGCACCTGGGCATCTTCCGGAACGCCCAGTTCTTGCCGCAGTGTTGCCCGGGCCAGCGGATCGAAACGGTATTTTTCGCAGTCGATGCCGTTATAAACCAGCATCGCCTTGCTGCGTGGCGCTGCGCCACGCAGCAAGGCGCCGTCCAGCGCGTCCTTGCTGACATTGGTCGTCATGTGGGCGAGGCGGTCGGTCAGGCGGTATGCCCATGTCCAGAAAGTGCTGCCTTCGTTCGTGCTGTGGACCGTGCAGATCAGCCGGTTCATGCTCAGGCTCAGGCGCAGCAGGCGCGCAAAGATGTTCGCGTGCACCATGTGGCTGTGGACCACGTCGGGCATGTAAGCGCTCAGGATAGCGCGGGCACGATGGTAAGCGGCGACCAGGCTGGCCGGATTCTTTTTCATGTCCAGCGTGCACACCCGCACCCTGGCGCTTTTCGGCATCATTACCAGGTCGTCGATCAGCGACATCACCATGACTTCGTGGCCCATTGCGTCGAGCCGGTCGGCCAGGTCCACGACCTGGGTTTCGGCGCCGCCCATGCTGAGGCAGGTAATGATCAGGGCAATTTTCATCGGTGGGATGCGGGCCTGCCTTTAGGTTGAAGATCGACGTCGCCTGCCGTGTCCCGCTAACCTTATCCGCCTGCCGGCCGACGTTATTGATGCCGGCCAAACCGTCATTAACATGGCATGAAGGTAACGATGTACTTGGGCAGCGCGGCCATATCCCTGTCCCTGACGAGGTGGCGCGACACCTTGATGTCATTGGTAAGGCCAGTGGAAACCGATGGATTGGCGATGACCTTGCCCCCATACTTGCGGGCGACCGTCCCGTCCAGTGTGATGCGTTCGAACGTGCGAGTCGTCACGCGCTTGACGCCGGTCTTGAGCGCATGGTCGAACAGGAAGATCGTGGCCCGGCCGGTCGCCTGCTTCAGGTCCACATTGACACTGATGTCGCGTATCGTCTGCTGCTCGCCGACGTCCTGGTGATAGAAGTGGACCAGTGCCGTGTAAGGATTGGTGCTGCCGGTGACTGTGAGCTTGATTGCGCAGTGTTCAGCCGGGTCCTCGGTGAAGGTGATCAGGTTGATGAAACCGTTGCTGCCCCTGGCCTTGTCCTTGCTGTTGCAGTGCATCGTGATATGCCAGTTCTTTACGCCATAGCCGATGAAGCCGCGCCGGACATCGATGCAGGTGAGGTTGCACGTCGAGTAGCGGCCGTTGTATTTCATGTTGATGCCATAGTACGAATTCTTCACGACCGCGTTCAGGTCGCACCCGGTGAGGGTGTACTTTTCTTCGCCCTGGGCAAAAGACCGAAAGAAGTTGAGAACATGATCGGCGGTGCAGTCGACGGTGCGGAAGCCGGAGCAGGGACGGGTGGTGTACACGTCGAAGCAGACGGCGCCTCGCCAGTCGACCGACAGGTCGGTGCCATGGTCGAAGAAGCTCAGCCCCCGGATGCTGACATTGGACGGATTTTCCAGGTTGAAGAAGACGTTGATCGTGACGGCTGTCGTGGTCATCTGCAGGGTCGCGCCGTAGCCCGATATATCCACATTTTGCAGGTCGTTCGCGCTGATCAGGTAGATGCCGCCGCCATGTTCGCCCAGGTCGTAGATACCCGGCGGAATGAAAAGCGCGCCCCCTCCCGCGCGCTTGAGGACGTCGAAGGCCTGGTGGAAGGCGGAGATGATGGCGTCGCCACCAGCGCCCGGAACGCCGCCGAAGTCGGAAAGGCTGATGCCGCCTGCATGCGCAGCGCGCGTCGCCATGGCCTGGCCGGGCCGGGCCGCTGCCGCGCCGGATGCAATGCCGGCTTCCTCGATGTGCAGCGGGATCGCCACTGCGGCTGCGAGAGCGCCCGTTTCACGAAAGAAGTCACGGCGGCGAAAATTGTCCGGTGCGCCTGGTATGCGTTTCATCCTTGCGTCTGGTCCTCGTTATTCATTTCGTTCGATTCATTTCGGTTCGCATCGGTGACCACTTCCCATACCGTCTCGTGCTTGATATCACGAGGAAGAACCTTTTTTTTGACAAGTCTCAAGGACGCTGGGGTATTGCCGAATTTAAATGACAGGCAAGAGCCGCCACCATGCGGTTGTCACTGGCATACCAATTACCCCTAACGTTCCCGGCCCACTGCCATGCCTCCTATGATCCCTCGCAAGGAACTGCCGCCCGGCGTCGATCCGCGGACCGGATACCGTGTGAGCAATCGGGTTGAACCGTCGCAGCTTCGGTCGCGGCTGCCGATAGGGCCGGATCCCGGCCGCAGCCAGCATGCCTACTATCGGCCGACGGCGACCCACGGCGAATGGAAGGGTTCGGCAAATGGCCGCTGGCGGGACCGGGCGATCCTGTTTGGACTGTGGTTGCTGATCATGCTGGTGGCGATCGCGATCGGTTTTCGTTTTCTCGAAGAAACCGATCCGTCGAAAATGCGGTCCGTGCGTGCGGAGGCATTGGCAGGGATGGATAGCCTCCCTGCAAGGACGCCATCCATGGTGCGCCCTGACTACGCTGCTGTCGACGACGCGTTCGATGACCCGCTGCCCGAAGCTGCAAGTCGCGGCGTCCCGGCGGCCACTGCCGTGGCCGCCATGCCGCCGGAGCGACCGTTGCCGCCTGCTGCCATCCGGGAAGCGCTTGCCGCTGCCAGGTCGGCCAGGGAAGGCTTTGCGGACGCCATGGAGCCGCGTCCCGACGCCGTGAAAACCAGGCAGGCGCCTTCCCTGCCCAACGCGGAACCGGGATCGCCGGTGATGCCCGTGCGACCGGCCATGCCTGCGCAAGTGCGGGAAGCGGGAACGGACACAGCTGCAAGCCTGGCGCAGGCGGCGTCGCCCGCGCGCCGTGCGCCGGCACTCCGCGGCGCTGCCGCCATCACCGATACAGCCGAACAAAAGAGAGCGCCAGCTTGCTCGGACGCGTTGCAGGCCATGCAGCTTTGCAATGTCGCCGTGCGCTGATCCTGGCCGGGAACGACTGCATGCTTCCTGGTCCGGAACGACGATGCGGCATGGACAAAAAGTGCGGCAGCAGGGCAGGACGTGCCTGCTACCGATACTGATCGTTGTCTTGTTCCAATCTGGCACCGTTGTTCCAAATTTGAACAGCCCAGAAAATTGCCGATACCGGGCATTTTTATGCGCACAGCCATTTCCCATGGGTTAAATGGCGCTGGCAAGGCCGCCTTGCATCGATGAGGGACTTGGCTTGCTTCTTGCACAATTTTCTTGCAGCTGCAGTTGTCTCAGGCCATATCGATAAAGCATGAACAACATGAGGAGACCAAAATGCAAAAGTCCCTACACATCGACCCCGACAAATGTACAGGCTGCCTGCAATGCGAAATGGCATGCAGCTATGAGCACTACGGCATGTTCAACCCGTCGAAGTCCGTCATCAAGGTGTTCGAGTTCCATCACACCGGCAAGAAGGTGCCCTATACGTGCACGCAATGCGCCGAGGCGTGGTGCCTGCATGCGTGCCCGGTCGATGCAATCCGCCTCGACGCGGTGACTGGGGCCAAGCTGGTATTCCAGGACATCTGCGTCGGCTGCAAGGTCTGCACCATTGCCTGCCCGTTCGGCACGGTCAATTATGTGCAGGACACCGGCAAGGTCCACAAGTGCGACCTCTGCGGCGGCGACCCGGCCTGCGCCGACGCCTGCCCGACCGGCGCCATCACCTATGTCGACGCCGACTGGACCGGCCTCGACCGCATGCGTCAGTGGGCCGACAGGCTGGGCAATACCGCCGCCGCGCCCGCGGCCTGACCGGATCAAGGAGAACGCATCATGTCATGGACTGGAAAAATCCTGCGTGTGGACCTCACCGCCGGCACCTGCCGCGCCGAGCCGCTGAACATGCAATGGGCAAGGGACTACCTGGGCCAGCGCGGCCTGGCCACCAAATACTATGTCGAGGAAGTCGACCCGCAAGTCGATCCGCTGTCGCCGGAGAACAAGATCATCTGGGCCACCGGCCCGCTGACCGGGACCATGGCGTCCACCGGCGGCCGCTTTTCCGTGATCACCAAGGGCGCGCTGACCGGCGCCATCGCCTGCTCCAACTCGGGCGGCTACTTCGGCGCCGAGCTGAAGATGGCTGGCTGGGACATGGTCATCTTCGAAGGCCGGGCGGCGAGCCCGGTCTATCTCAGCATCGTCGACGGCCAGGCCGAACTGCTGGACGCGGCCTGGCTATGGGGCAAGTCGGTCTGGGAAACCGAGCCGGCGATCAAGGCGCACCACCAGGACCCGCTGATCCGCGTGTCCACCATCGGCAGCGCCGGCGAGAACGGCTGCCTGTACGCGGCTGTCGTCAACGACCTGCACCGCGCTGCCGGCCGCTCCGGCGTCGGCACCGTGATGGGCTCGAAGAACCTGAAGGCGATCGCCGTGCGCGGCAAGGTCGGGGTCGGCAACATCCGCGACCCGCGCGCGTTCATGAAGGCCACGGTCGCCGCCAAGAAGGTGCTGGCCGATAACGCGGTGACCGGGCAGGGCCTGCCAACCTACGGCACCCAGGTGCTGATGAACGTGATCAACGAGATGGGCGCGATGCCGACCCGCAACCACCGCGACGTGCAGTTTGAAGGGGCGAAAGACATCTCGGGCGAGGCCATGCACGAGCCGCGCAAGACCGACGGCAAGAAGAACCTGGTGACCAACCAGGCCTGCTTTGGCTGCACCATCGCCTGCGGACGCATTTCGAAGATCGACGAAACCCACTTCACGGTGCAGAACAAGCCGCAGTATTGGGGCGCGTCTGGCGGGCTGGAGTACGAAGCGGCCTGGGCGCTCGGCTCGGCCAACGGCGTCAACGACCTCGAGGCGCTGACCTATGCGAACTTCGTCTGCAACGAGCAGGGCATGGACCCGATCTCGTTCGGCGCCACGGTCGGCGCAGTGATGGAGCTCTACGACATGGGCGTGCTGACTCAGGAGCAGCTGGGCATCGACGCAAAGTTCGGCAGCGCCGAGGCGCTGACGCATTTTGTGGAGATCACCGCGCGCGGTGCAGGCTTCGGCCGCGAGATCGGCATGGGGTCGAAGCGGCTGACCGCGAAGTACGGCTACCCGGACCTGTCGATGTCGGTCAAGGGCCAGGAATTCCCGGCCTACGACTCGCGCGGCATCCAGGGCATGGGCCTGGCCTATGCCACTTCGAACCGCGGCGCCTGCCACCTGCGCGGCTATACGGTAGCCTCGGAAGTGCTGGGCATCCCGATCAAGACCGACCCGCTGGTCACCGAGGGCAAGGCCGAGCTGGTCAAGGCCTTCCAGGACGCCACCGCGGTGTTCGACTCGGCCGGCGTCTGTGTCTTCACCACCTTTGCCTGGACCCTGGCCGACCTGCAGCCGCAACTGCATGCCGCCTGCGACGAGTCGTACACCATGGAGAGCCTGGCGGTCATCGGCGAGCGCATCTGGAACCTGGAGCGCGACTTCAACAACCGGGCCGGCTTCACGCACCTGGACGACACGCTGCCGAAACGCCTGCTGACCGAGCCGGCGCAAACCGGGCCGGCCAAGGGTTTGGTGAACGGGCTGGACAAGATGCTGCCCGAGTATTACCAGGCGCGCGGCTGGAATGCGGAGGGCCAGTTGCTGGAAACGACACGCAGCAGGCTCAGCCTGTGACCTCGCCTGGTTTGAGCAGGGAAAATCCGCCATGAAGCATCTGATCATCGGCAATGGTCCGGCCGGCGTCATCGCCGCCGAGACCATCGCCAGGAACGCGCCGCAGGACCGGGTGACGCTGCTGGGCGACGAGCCCGAGCCCTGCTATTCGCGCATGGCCATCCCTTACCTGTTGATGGGCAATATCGACGAGCGCGGCGCCTGGCTGCGCAAGGACCCGCAGCACTTCAGCCGGCTCGGCATACGCCAGGAAGCCGGGCGGGCGCAGCGCATCGACACCACGGCCCGCATCGTGCACCTGGCCGATGGCCGCGGGCTGGACTACGACAGGCTGCTCATTGCCAGCGGGTCGTCGCCGATGGCGCCGCCGATCCCCGGCATCGACAGCCCCGGGGTGCATGCCTGCTGGACCATGGAAGACGCGCGGCGCATCATGCAGCTGGCGCGTCCGGGCGCGCGGGTGGTGCAGATGGGCGCCGGCTTCATCGGCTGCATCATCATGGAAGCGCTGGCCGCACGCGGCGTCACCCTGACCGTAATCGAGATGGGTGACCGGATGGTGCCGCGCATGATGGGGCCGGGCGCGGGCAGCATGATCAAGGCCTGGTGCGAGCAGAAGGGCATCGTGGTGCATACGTCGACCCGGGTCGACGCCATCACGGCGGGTGCGCCGCTGGGCGTGACGCTTTCCAGCGGCGTGACCATCAAGGCCGACCTCGTCATCTCGGCCACCGGGGTGCAGCCCAATATCGGCTTTGCCAGGAACAGCGGCATTGACTGCAAGCGGGGCGTGCTGGTCGACCCGGCGATGCAGACCGGCATGCCGGGCGTGTACGCCGCCGGCGACTGCGCCGAAGCCTGGGACGAGGCCAGCGGCCGCACCGTGGTGTCGGCGATCCAGCCCAACGCGGTCGAGCAGGGCCGCTGCGCGGCAATGAACATGAGCGGCCGGCCGGTGCGCATGGTCGACGTGCCGCAGATTAACGTGCTCGATACGCTGGGCCTGATATCCACCTCCTTCGGACGCTGGGACGGCGTTGCCGGCGGCGACCATGCCGAACTGCTCGACGCGCCGGCCTTTCGCTTCCTGCGCCTCGAGTTCGACGGCGACAGGCTGGTCGGGTCGAATGCGGTCGGGCACATCCAGCATGCCGGCGTGCTGCGCGGGCTCATCATGCAGAAGGTCAGGCTGGGTGCCTGGAAGGACAGGCTGGTCGCGGACCCGATGCGCCTGACCGAAGCCTATATCGCCTGTGCCCAGCGGCAGGACACCTGGCAGCATGCGCGCTGACGCCTTGCCGATGAAGATCACGTTCAAGCTGTATGCGACGCTGTCCGATTTCCTGCCCCCGGGGCAGCGCCACAACGCGATCGAGATCGAGATCGACCCGGCCACCACGATTGCCGACCTGGTCGAACGCTTCCGCCTGCCGCCGCGACTGGTTCACCTGGTGCTGGTCAATGGCGTCTATGTTGCGCCCGAGCAGCGCATGGAACGCACTCTTGCGCCTGGCGACGCGCTGGCGATCTGGCCGCCGGTCGCTGGCGGATGACGGGCGATATTCCCGGCGCTCCGGACGCCGAACTGCGCCGCGAGATGGGATGCACCCGGGAAGAGTTCCTGCGCTGGCTGCCTGGCGCGAGCCGGCATGCGCCCATCGTGATGACAGGCGACGTCTACCGGGTTCTTTCCGACCATGGGACGGTGGACATCAGCATTGTGGCGCTGCCGCCAAGGCGGATTGCGAGTATCACGCTGCCGGTGCTGGAGGTGACGTTCCGGTTTGTCGGGATGGACGCGGTTGCGCGGGCAGCATTCCTCGACTACTTCGATCGTTACACCCGGCGCGGCGGCGGGTAGAGCATGTTCATGCTGGCTTGCGCTGGAAGCGCCGTTTCCGCGCAGCGACAGTTGCCGTTGCATTAGGCCCCGCGCAGCGACAGTTGCCGTTGCATTAAGCACCGCGCAGCGACAGTTGCCGTTGACGTTGACGTTGACGTTGCCGTTGCCTTTGACGCGGCTTTTGACGTGGGTCCCCGTTGATGACGCCAC
>CAUQYP010000168.1:0-10132 GCA_963522035.1 uncultured Noviherbaspirillum sp.
TGGCGCCATCAACGGGGACCCACGTCAAAGGCAGCGTCAAAAGCAACGGCAACGGCAACGGCAACGGCAACAGCAACGGCAGTGGCAAAGGCAGCGGCAGCGGCAGCGGCAAAGGCAACTGTCGCTGCGCGGGGCTTAATGCAACGGCAAATGTCGCTGCGCGGAAGTGGCGCTCTGACGCAAGCCAGCATGAACTGCTCTAGAAAGCCGATAATCGCCCAAGGATTATCTTGACTCCGTTGAACCGTGGCACTTACATTACTGACTCGCCAGTAAGTTATTTAAGTTACCAAAATGCACTGTCCGTTTCAGACCAAACCGCGCTGGACGCGGCGCAAGGATGCGCGTCCGCAGGAGTTACTGGCGGCAGCGCTGACCGTTTTCGTTGAACGCGGTTATGCGGCAACCCGGCTGGACGACGTGGCAACGCTGGCCGGCGTCTCGAAAGGCACGCTGTACCTGTACTTTCCCAGCAAGGAAGACCTGTTCCGCGCAGTGGTCAGGGAAAATTTGCTCCCGGTGCTGGACGAAGCCGAACAGGCCATCGACACCTATGAAGGCCACAGCGCCGAGCTGATGCGCGACTTCATCCTCGGCTGGTGGGAGCGTATCGGCGACACGCCGCTGTCCGGCCTGACCAAGCTGATGATGGCCGAGTCCGGCAACTTTCCCGAAGTGGCCAAGTTCTATCACGACGAGATCATTTCCCGCAGCGACGCGCTGGTGATCCGCATGCTGGAACGGGGCATGGCGCGCGGCGAGTTCCGCAAGGTCGATGCGGCGCGTGCGCACATGGTGATCGTCGCACCGGTGCTGATGCTGACCTTGTGGAAGCATTCATTCGACCAGTGCCGCGCCGAACCGATTCCGGTTACTGAATACCTGGCGACCGTCATCGACCTGATGATGCACGGGCTGGTCGCTCCCGACACGCCTCCCCTACCCGCGAAAAAGCCATGCTGAAGCGCCGATCGTTCCGGATCATTGCCGTCTTGCTGGCGCTGCTGGTGCTGGCCGCCATCGGCGCACGCACCATCGCCACGTCGCGCCAGGCTGTCCGCGCCGTGCCGGTCAAGACCGAAGCCGCCACACCCGTCCTCGAATTCCTGCCATCCGACCTGCTGACCGTCACGCCGCACGACCTGCGCCAGACGCTGGCCGCCTCCGGCACGTTGCGGGCCTATAGCCAGGCGTCGGTGAAGGCCCGGGTCGCCGGCGAAGTCCGCGAGGTGCTGGTGCGTGAGGGTGAAACCGTGAAGGCCGGCCAGGTGCTGGTGCGCATGGACGAGGCCGACTACCGGGCGCGCCTCGCCCAGGCCGAGGGCGCCCTGCTTGCGGCCCGGGGCCAGCTCGACATCGCCGCCAAGGCCCGCGAGAACAACCGCGCCCTGCTCGACCGCGGATTCATTTCAAAAAATGCCTACGATACCGCTTCCAGCCAGTACGACATTGCCCAGGCCAATGTAAACGCCGCCCGCGGCGGGCTGGACGTGAGCCGCAAGGCGCTGGGCGACACCGTGATCCGGGCGCCGATCTCCGGCATCGTCGCCAGCCGCAGCGTGCAGCCGGGCGAGAAGGTTTCCGCCGACAACAAGCTGCTGGAGGTGGTCGACCTTGCGCGCATGGAAATGGAGGTCGCGGTGCCCACCAGCGACATCATCGCCATTGCGCCGGGCCAGGAAGTCACGGTCAGGGTCGAGGGCCTGCCGCAGCCGCTGCCGGCGACCGTGGTGCGCATCAATCCGGCCACCCAGGCCGGCTCGCGCGCCATCGTGACCTACCTGCAGCTGGAGAACCCGCAGAACCGGCTGCGCGCCGGCATGTTCGGCGAAGCACGGCTGACGCTGGCGAAGAAAGCCGGCGTGCTGGCGGCGCCGCCGTCGGCGCTGCAGCAGAATGGCGACAGCGCCTTCGTCTACGCGATCGAGCAGGACAAGCTGGTCAGGCGCCAGGTGCAGACCGGCATTACCGGCAGCGACGGCGATGCGACGCTGGTTGAAATCGCCAGCGGCCTGGAAGCCGGGGCGCGCATCGTGCGCAGCAACCTGGGCAACCTGCCGGCCGGCGCCACCGTCAAGGTGCTGCAACAATCGGTGGCTGGCGCCGGCGCCGGCGCCGGCGACGCCGCGGCGCGCTGACCGGGGCCGGCCATGTGGTTCACCCGCATCAGCATCGGCAACCCGGTCCTCGCCACCATGATGATGGTGGCCTTCGTCGTGCTCGGCCTGTTTTCCTACCAGCGGCTGCAGGTCGACCAGTTCCCCGACATTACTTTCCCGGTAGTGGTGGTGCAGACCGAGTATCCGGGCGCGTCGCCGGAGTCGGTCGAGTCCGACGTCACGCGCCGCATCGAGGAAGCGGTCAACACCATCAACGGCATCGACAGCCTGACCTCGCGTTCGTATGAAGGCAACTCGGTCGTCATCATCCGCTTCCTGCTGACGGTGGACCCGTCGCAGGCGGCGCAGGACGTGCGCGAGAAGGTGTCGCTGGTCAAGGCGATCTTCCGCAAGGAAGTCAAGGAGCCGCGCATCATCCGCTTCGACCCGGCCGACCGCCCGATCTTCTCGATTGCCGTATCAGGCGAAGACGGCAGCCAGCGCAGCCTGCGCGAACTCACCACGGTTGCCGACCAGGTCGTGCGCAAGCGGCTGGAAAACGTGCGCGGCGTCGGCTCGGTCACGCTGGTCGGCGGCGTCAAGCGCGAGATCCAGATCTATGTGCGGCCGAACGACATGGAAGCGCTGGGCGTGGGCGTGGACCAGGTGATCGCCGCGGTGCGCAATGAAAACCAGGAGCTGCCGACCGGCGCCATCCGCGCCATCGACAACGAGAAAATCGTCCAGGTGCAGGGCCGCGTGATCGACCCGGCCGACTTCCGCCGCATCGTGGTCGCCCGCCGCGGCGGCCAGACCGTGCTGCTGTCGCAGGTAGCGAACGTGGTCGACAGCCAGCAGGAGCAGGAAACGCTGGCGCTCTACAACGGCCGCCGCACACTGGCGCTGGAGATACTGAAGGCGCAGGGCCAGAACACCATCGAGGTGGCCGACGGCCTGCAGGCCGCGTTGAAGGACCTCGAGCCGACCATGCGCGCGCTCTATCCCGGCATCCGGCTGGAAGTGATCAAGGACGGCTCGCGCCAGATCCGGGTCGGCGTGCAGAATGTGCGGCGTACGCTGATCGAGGGCGCGGTGCTGACCATCCTGATCGTGTTCCTGTTCCTGAACTCGTGGCGCTCCACCGTCATCACCGGCCTCACGCTGCCGGTGGCGCTGATCGGCACCTTCCTGTTCATGTACCTGTTCGGCTTCACCATCAACATGATCACGCTGATGGCACTGTCGCTATGCGTGGGCCTGCTGATCGACGACGCCATCGTGGTACGGGAAAACATCGTCCGCCATGCCGGCATGCGGGTCAACGGCCGCTTCAAGAGCCACCGCGACGCGGCGCTGGAAGGGACCGCCGAGATCGGCCTGGCGGTGCTGGCGACCACTTTCTCCATCGTGGCGGTGTTCCTGCCGGTCGGCTTCATGGGTGGCATCATCGGCCGCTTCTTCCACCAGTTCGGCATCACCGTGGTGGCTGCGGTATTGATCTCGATGTTCGTCTCCTTCACGCTGGACCCGATGCTGTCCTCGGTCTGGCCCGACCCCGACACCCATGGCCGCACGGGCAAGCGCAACCTGTACGACCGCACCATAGGCCGCGTCACCGGCCGCTTCGAAGACTTCGTGCAATGGTTGTCGGACCGCTACCAGGTGCTGCTGAAGTGGTCGCTGCGACATCGCGTCGCCACGCTGGCGATCGCCATCGCGGCTTTCGGCGCCGGGCTGGCGATGCCGGCCGCCGGCCTGATCGGCAGCGAATTCGTGCCGGCGGCCGACTATTCCGAAACCGGCGTGGCCTTCTATACCCCGGTCGGCTCGTCGCTGGAACTGACCGAGGCCAAGGCGCGCCAGGTCGAGGCCGTGCTGCGCGAGTTCCCGGAAGTACAGGACCTGTACACCACCATCAACACCGGCACGTCCGCCGGCAAGAATTTCGCGACCACCTTCGTGCGCCTGACGCCGCGCGCCGGACGCACCCGCAGCGCGGCGCAACTGACGCCGGCGCTGCGCGACCGGCTGGCCAGCATTGCCGGCATCACCGTCACGCTGGTCGGCAGCCTCGACGACGTCGGCGGCGACAACAAGCAGATCCGTTTCAGCCTGCTGGGCACCGACCTCAAGGTGCTGGCGCAATTGTCGGAAGATGTGCAGCAGCGGCTGCGTAGCATCCCCGGCGTGGTCGACCTCGACACCAGCCTGAAGGCGCAAAAGCCCACCATCTCGGTGCAGCCGCGGCGCGACATTGGCGCCGACCTGGGCGTGGGCGTGGCGCAGATCGGCAATGCGCTGCGGCCGCTGCTGGCCGGCGAGGCTGCCAGCAGCTGGCGCGGCCCGGACGATGAAAACTACGACGTCACCGTGCGCCTGGCGCCGGGCGACCGCGGCAACATCGACGACCTGTCGCGGCTGATGCTGACAAGCAGCCAGGCCAACGCCGACGGTTCGCCGCGCATGGTGCCGCTGCGCCAGGTCGCCAGCATCACGCCGTCGGTCGGCGCCAACCAGATCAACCGGCGCAACCTGAACCGCGAGGTCGAGATTACCGGCAACGCGGTCGGACGCTCGTCCGGCGAAGTCAACGCAGTGGTCCTGAAGGTGCTGGACGAGATGCGTTTCCCGCCCGGCTATCGCTACGAGATCAGCGGCGCGGCCAAGAACATGAAGGAGTCGTTCGGCTACGCGCTGTCGGCGCTGGCGCTGGCGATCGTCTTCATCTACATGATCCTGGCCTCCCAGTTCGCCAGCTTCCTGCAGCCGATCGCCATCATGTCGGCGCTGCCGCTGACGCTGATCGGCGTGTTCCTGGCGCTGATGACCTTCCGCTCGACGCTCAACATGTTTTCCATCATCGGTTTCATCATGCTGATGGGCCTGGTGACCAAGAACGCGATCCTGCTGGTGGACTTCGCCAACCAGGCGCGGGAGGCCGGCGCCGAACGCGGCGCAGCGCTGCTGGAAGCGGCCCATGTGCGGCTGCGCCCCATCCTGATGACCACGCTGGCCATGGTGTTCGGCATGGTGCCGCTGGCCTTCGGCATGTCCGAGGGTTCCGAGCAGCGCGCACCGATGGGACAGGCGGTGATCGGCGGCATCATCACCTCGTCCATCCTGACGCTGGTGGTAGTGCCGGTCATCTACACCTACTTGGACGATTTTGCCGCCTGGGCACGCCGCCGGCGCCGTCCGTCCGCGACATCCGGCCAGGGCGTGGCGCCGCTAGCCGCACCGCAAGCCGGCCACGACGATAGCCTTTGATAAGATGGCCTTTGATAAAATTGCACCAATTTTCAATCCTGACACCAAGCCACCCATGAATATCGAGCAAGCCCGTTTCAACATGATTGAACAGCAGATCCGCACGTGGGACGTGCTGGATACGGAAATACTGGACCTGCTGCAGGTCGTCCGCCGCGAAGCCTTCGTGCCGGAAGCCTGCCGCAGCCTGGCCTTCGTCGACACCGAGATCCCGCTGCCCGGCGGCGAAAACATGCTGCCGCCCAAGTTCGAGGCCCGCATCCTGCAGGAAGCCGCACCGCGCAAGCACGAGACCGTGCTTGAAATTGGCGCCGGCTCCGGCTACATGGCTGCACTGCTGGCGCATCGGGCGCTGCATGTCACCACGGTCGAGATCAGCCCGGAGCTGAAGGCCATGGCCGAGCGCAACCTTTCCGGCTACGGCGTCGACAATGTCGACGTGGTGCTGGGCAATGGCGCCGCAGGCTGGGAAGGCAGCGGCCAGTTCGCCGCGCCGTATGACGTGATCATCATTTCCGGCTCGCTGCCGGTGCTGCCGGAAGCCTTCCTGCGCCAGTTGAAAGTGGGCGGCAGGCTGCTCTGCGTCGTCGGCGAGCGTCCGGTCATGCAGGCGCAGCTGATCTCCCGCACGTCGGACGCCGGCTACCACACCCGCAACCTGTTCGAGACCAGCGTCACGCCGCTGCGGCAGGCCGCGCCCCTGTCGCACTTCACTTTCTGAGGACAGCCATGCAACACCTGAGCGCGCCGGAACTGGCGCAATGGCTGGCCGACGATGCCCGTGCGAAGCCCGTGCTGCTGGACGTGCGCGAACCGTGGGAATACCAGACCTGCCATCTCGACGGCGCCACCCCGATGCCGATGCGCACGGTGCCGGCGCGGCTGGCGGAGCTGGACCCGGACCTGCCTGTGGTCTGCATCTGCCATCATGGCGCGCGCAGCATGCAGGTCGCCAGCTTTTTGGAACAGAACGGCTTTGCCGAAGTAAGCAACCTGACCGGCGGCGTCCATGCGTGGGCGCTGCAGGTCGACAACAAGATGCCGACCTACTGACACCGCAATGCCCGGAGACCTTATGCGCCTGACCCGTCTTGCCTCGCTGTTTGCTGCCACCCTGTTCACCTGCCATGCGCAGGCCGCCGACCTGCTCCAGGTCTATCGGGAGGCACTGGCGAACGACGCGGTGTTTGCCAGCGCACGAGCGTCGCTGGCGGCCGGCGCCGAGCGGACCACGCAGGGCCTGGCCGGGCTGCTTCCCAACCTCGGCGTCAACGGCAGCTATGTCCGCACCGAATCGAGCGTGGACGTTCCCAGCGCGGGCCTGAGCCGCAGCGGTGGGGCCACGATCAACAGCTATACGGTCTCGCTGGCGCAGCCGCTGGTGCGCTGGGCCAACTGGGAAAGCTACCAGCAGGGCAAGCTGCTGACCGCGGTCAGCGAAGCCCAGTTCGGCCAGGCCCAGCAGGACCTGATCGTACGGGTGGCACAGGCTTATTTCGATGTGCTGACCGCACAGGACGCGCTGGCCTCGGTACAGGCACAGAAGGTGGCGATTACCGAGCAACTGGCGTCTGCCAAGCGCAATTTTGAAGTCGGCACCGCCACCATCACCGACAGCCAGGAAGCGCAGGCGCGCTACGACCTGGCCGAGGCGCAGGAATTCGCCGCGCAGAATGAACTCGAAATCCGCCGCAGCGCCTTGCAGCAGATCATCGGCCGCCCGGCGGGCGACCTGGCCACGCTGAAGCCCGGCCTGCTGCTGCCCAGGCCGGAGCCGGAGCGGATGGAGCCCTGGGTCGACAGCGCCGAAAGCCGCAACTTCGGCGTGCTGGCGCAGCAACTGTCGCTGGAAGTGGCGCGCCGCGAGATCAGCCGCAACCGCGCCGGCCATTACCCGACGCTGGACCTCGTGGCCAGCCGCAGCCGCAACGACCAGAACGGCACGCTTGCGGCGTCGCAGACGCCCAGCAACGTCGGCACCAACAACAGCATCGGCGTGCAGTGGAATATCCCGCTGTTTTCAGGTTATGCGGTGACCAGCCGGGTGCGGGAAGCGATCGCGCTGGAACAACGCTCCCGCGCCGACCTCGAAAACGCCCGCCGCACCGCGGCCCAGGGCGCTCGCCAGGCCTTCATGGGCATCAACAGCGGCCTGGCCCAGGTACGCGCGCTGCAGGCCGCCGAAATTTCCAGCCAGTCGGCGCTGGAGTCCAACCGCCTCGGCTACCAGGTCGGCGTGCGCATCAATATCGACGTGCTCAATGCGCAGCAGCAGCTGTACGTGACCCGGCGCGACCTGGCGCGGGCGCGCTACGACACGTTGGTGAATGGCTTGCGGCTGAAGGCGGCAGCGGGCGTGCTGCGCGAGGAAGACCTGGTGCAGGTGAATATGCTGTTGCAGTCGATTTGAGGGGTGGAACGGGATAGCTCATGATGCCGGCACTGAGATACTGGGCATAGTATCTACATGGCTGCGAGGGAACGATCAGCGAGCATATCAAGCACATTTCTGAAGATGGCGAACTGACTCCGGAGGCAACTGTTCGGTTATTCCGAACAGTAGGTTCGTAGGGTGTAATAAGCAAAGCGCATTACACCAATCGTCGATCATTGGAGCCGGTTGATGATCGACCAATGGTGTAATGCCCTCCGGTTATTACACCCTACGAATAGTCGTGGCACTTTATAACTTGGGATTGGTATAAGTGTGTGTATACGGCCTATCCTTGCCCGCTGGTCGAACTGGCACCGCTATCAGCCCGCACTCCGATGACTCAGCATCCGCTCCACATAACGTGCAATCAGGTCGATTTCCAGGTTCACCCGGCTGCCGGCCTTCAAGTGCTTCAACGTGGTCACCTGTATCGTATGCGGTATCAGGTTGATCGAAAAAGCGCAGCCGTCCGCCGTGTCTTCCACCCGGTTCACCGTCAGCGACACGCCGTTGACGACGATGGAACCCTTGTAGGCCAGGTACTTGCCGAGTTCGCGCGGGGCTTCCACTACCAGTTCCCAGGACTCGCCCACCGGCTCGAAGCGGCGCACCGTGCCCAGGCCGTCGACATGGCCCGACACCAGGTGGCCGCCGAGGCGGTCGGCCAGCGTCAATGCCTTTTCCAGGTTGACCTCGCCGGGCGCATCCAGCCCGACGGTGCGGTTCAGGCTCTCGCGCGAGACATCGACCTCGAAGCGGGCATCGGTCTTCGCGACCACGGTCATGCAGGCGCCGTTGATGGCGATCGAGTCGCCGAGCGCGACGTCCGCCAGCGGCAAGCCGCCGGCGTCGATGGCCAGGCGCACGCCGGCGTCTGCGTTACCGCCCAGCGGCGTCAGGGTTTGTATGCTGCCAACCGCAGCGACGATTCCAGTAAACATGCGAGTAAGTGAAATAAGGGATCAGGGAAAACGGGCAAGGATACGCAAATCCGGGCCAAGCTGCCGGACTTCATGGAATACCAGCCGGCGCTGCCCCGCCAAATCGTCCAGCCTGGGCAAGTCGAACAGGCCCTGCGCATCGCCCAGCAGCGTCGGCGCGAGATAGAGCAGCAGTTCATCGACGCAGCCTTCGCGCAGCAATGAGCCGTTGAGCTTGAAGCCGGCCTCCACATGCAGCTCGTTGAGCTGGCGCCGGCCCAGCTCGCGCAGCAGCGCCGGCAAATCGACCTTGCCGCTCGTGTTGGGCATCGTCAAAACCTCGGCGCCCTGCGCGCGCAGCTGCGCTTTCTTCTCCGCGTCCGGCTGTGCCGCCACGACCAGCGTGCCGCCGCCTTGCAGGATGCGGGCGTCGGGGCTGATCTGCAGCCGGCTGTCGATCACGATGCGCTGCGGCTGGCGCGGCGTGTCGAGGGCGCGCACCGTCATCTGCGGGTCGTCCTCCAGCACCGTGCCGATGCCGGTCAGCACCGCGCAGGCCCGCGCCCGCCACCGGTGGCCGTCGTCGCGCGCCGGCTGCGAGGTGATCCACTGGCTCCGGCCATTGTGTAGCGCGGTATGGCCGTCGAGACTGGCTGCCGCCTTCATCCGCACCCACGGAATGCCGCGTTCCATGCGGCTGAAGAAGCCGATGTTTATTTCCCGCGCCTCGGCCGCCAGCAAGCCGCTTTCCGCGACGATGCCGGCGGCGCGCAGCCTGGCCATGCCCTGTCCTGCCACCAGCGGGTTCGGGTCCTCCATCGCGGCGACCACGCGCGCCAGGCCAGCTTCGACCAGCGCGTCGGCGCAAGGCGGCGTGCGGCCGTGGTGGCTGCACGGCTCCAGCGTCACGTAGGCAGTGGCGCCGCGCACCGGCTCGCCGCGGGAAGCGGCGTCGCGCAGCGCCTGTACTTCGGCATGCGCCTGGCCGGCCGCCAGCGTATGGCCGGCGCCGATGACGCGGCCGTCACGCACGATGACGCAGCCGACGCGCGGATTTGGCGCGGTGATGAACATGCCCTTTGCTGCCCAGTCCAGCGCCAGTTGCATGGCCTGCAGGTCGTCTTGAATATCCACGGAATTGAACGGTCGGGGAAACGGCCATTCTAGAGCAGTTTCGCGCTGACCTACCCAAGCCAGCTAGTAAGCGATATTGCTCGTGCGCGCAGCGACAGTTGCTGTTGCTGTTGCTGTTGCCCGCGCAGCGACAGTTGCTTTTGCTTTTGACGCGGCTTTTGCCGTTGCCGTCGCCGTTGCCGTTGCCGTCGCCGTTGCCGTCGCCGTTGCTTTTGACGCTGCCTTTGATGTGGATCCCCGTTAGACGGCGACGCGTCGCCAGGGACTGAAACGGATAA
>CAUQYP010000169.1:0-10002 GCA_963522035.1 uncultured Noviherbaspirillum sp.
GTCAAAGGCAGCGTCAAAAGCAACGGCAACTGTCGCTGCGCGGGCAACGGCAACGACAACGACAACGGCAACGGCAACGGCAACCGTCGCTGCGCGGGCAACGGCAACCGTCGCTGCGCGCAACATGCAATATTGCTTACTGGCCTGCTCAGGCAAGTCAGCACGAAACTGCTCTAACGCGCCGCGCTAAAAAAAAACCGGCTTCCTGTCGGAAGCCGGTTTTCCTGAATCTGGTTGCGGGGGCAGGATTTGAACCTACGACCTTCGGGTTATGAGCCCGACGAGCTGCCAGACTGCTCCACCCCGCGGAACGCATTGTACACAGCCATCCCTGAATCCGCAAATCGATATCGCCCTTAATTTTTCCGACCCGGCAGCATGCGCTGGAATACCTGGTCCCGGTTCACCAGAAGGTGTTTCAGCGCAGCCAGCACGTGGAGGGCGACCAGCGCCACCAGGGCCGTAGCCACGATGCCATGCATCTCGCCGAAAAAGGAACGCAGCGGCTTGTCGTCCCAGCCCCACTGCGGCAGTGCGATCCCGAAAAACTGCACCGCATTGCTGCTGAACGAGGACGCCAGGTAGCCCGACAAGGGCTGCAGCAATATGCACAGGTAAAGCAGGCCATGCGTGGTTGCCGCGGCGATGCGCTGCCAGCGCGGCACGGTGAGCGGTAACGGCGGCGGCGTGCGCCGCAACCTCCAGCCTATCCGCAGGAGGACCAGCAACAGCGCCAGCACGCCGAACGACTTATGAAGGCCGACATAGAAATCCTTGGTCGGGCCGCGTGACATCTCGCCCAGGATATAGCCCAGGCTCAGCATCCCGATCACGATCACGGCCAGCAGCCAGTGCAGCAGCATTGCCTGCCAGCTGTAGCGCGAGATGGACGCGACCGGTGCGGAAACGGTACTGCTTACGGGTACAGCAGACGAAATACTACGGCTTTCCATCGCATTTCTCCCTGATAGGCTCGGTGGCAGGCCGCTGGCTTGCGACCGGTGCGATGAAAATATACACGCGCTCACCGCACTGCGCCATTGCAGCGGCGGCGCGGGTGGGCAGGCTACTTGTCTTCGTCGTCGCTCGTGTCCGACGGGAACCGGTCGCCCGCTGCGGCCAGCCAGTCGAGGTCGGCGTCCGACAAAGTGTTGGTTTCGGCGCGCAGGCGCCGCTTGATGCGGTCGATTGCCCCTGACGGCACCGCCTGCCGCGCGTAATTGTCGGCAAGGTTGGCCAGCAGGCAATCCAGTTTTTCTTCCTTGTCGTTCATGTCTGTTCCTTTTCGGACGGCGGCAGTTTGATGATAGAGCATGACCAGCATTTGTAGGCAACGCCGTTCCACGCTTCGTTCCTTCAGGAAGCGGCAGCGCCTCTCAGCATTAAAGATAGGGACCGACATCTTCCAGCAGCTTGCTCTTGGCACGCGACAAGCGGCTCTTGACCGTGCCGACCGGGATGCCCAGCACGCTGGCCACTTCGTCCAGCAGCATGCCCTCCAGCTTGACCATGGTCACCACTTCCCGCATGTCGTCGGGCAGCTTGGCGATGGCCTCCTCCAGTACGCGCATGGTTTGTTTGCGTTCGTACTGCCGGTCCGGTTCGTCGTCATGCCCGCCCGGCGTCTCGAGATAAAGCGTCTCGTCCAGTTCGACGTCCCGGCTGCGTTTCTTGACGGTGCGGTTATGGTGGTTTCGCGCCAGGTTTAGCGCTATGCCCAATAACCAGGTCGAGAACTTGGAGCCGGCCCGGTAGCCGGGCAGCGCACGCCAGGCAGCAAGAAAGGTTTCCTGCGCCAGCTCCTCCGCATCATCGCGGTTCTTCACCCACTTGAGGAGAAAGCGCCATACCCGGCTGTAATAGGCCTCCGTCAGTTTGCCGAAAGCCTCCTGGTTCCCGTTGCGCGCCTGTTCTACCCAGCGCTCACCCTCGATCAAAAGTAGTCTGCTCATGCGAGTTGCCTTTCTGCTAAAGCCTTGAAACGGCCGTTAAGCTGCATCAGTTGGTCATACGTGCCGGATTCCGCCACGCGCCCCTGTTCCATGAAGAAGATCCGGTCAGCGCCGATGATCGTGGAAAGCCGGTGCGCCACCACGATGCGCGTGGCCTTCAGCGTGGCGATGCTTTTCGTGACGATGGCCTGCGTGGTGTTGTCGAGTGCGCTGGTAGCCTCGTCGAACAGCAGGATCTTCGGCTTCCTGACGATGGCCCGGGCCACCATCAGCCTTTGCTTCTGGCCGCCTGAAATCGTGCTGCTGCCTTCCGAGATCATCGTGTGCATGCCCATGGGCATATTGCGCAGGTCGGCTTCCATCCCGGCCATGCGCACCGCTTCCCAGGCATCGTCCATGCTGAGGCGCGAGGCGCCGACGATGTTGCTGAAAATGTCGCCGGCCATCAGCTGGCCGTTCTGCAGCACGACGCCGATCTGGCGCCGCACCGCCACCCTGTCGATGCCGGCCAGATCCTGGCCGTCGAAATAAATGGCGCCGGACTGCGGTTGCTCGAAACCGAGCAGCAGCCGGCACAGCGTCGATTTTCCGCAGCCGGAAGGGCCGACCAAGGCAACGAACTCACCGGCCCGTATGGTGATGGACAGTCCGTTCAGGACATCCGGGCCGTCGGCGTTGTAGCGGAACGAGACGGCGCTGACATCGATGGCGCCGCTGAGCACGCCGGGCGGCTGGGCCGCGTCGGAAGACTCGGGCACTGTTTGCAGGATGGGCACGGCCCGTTCATACAGCGGAATGACCGCCAGCATGCCGGTCAGCGCCGCACTCAATGCCATCGTCGCACCGAGAAACTGGCCGAAGGCGGCGCTGAAGGAAATAAACTCTCCGGGACGCATGTCCGGCATCAGGAACGCAACCGCGGCAAACATCGCCATGCTGCAGACCAGGCCGTAGGCGCCATCGACGGTGTCGAGCGCAATGCCTATCCTTCTTACCTTGACATCCAGCGACTTCTGCCGGGAAAAGAGCGAAGCCCAGAGCGCGAACGCCCGGCTCTCCGCTCCCTGCGCGCGCAACTTGGCAATGCCGCTCAATATCTGGAACACCCGGCTGGCAATCTCGCCGGAGAGCCTGGCGCCATGCCGCTGCACCCGCAGGGCACGGTAACTCAGCGCCAGTGTCCAGAGGACTTTCAGCCCAACCAGCACGATGGCAAGCATTCCCAGGCCAATGTCGAGGAAGAACAGGTAGAACAGGCTGAACATGCCGAACACCCATCCAAATACCGCGCTCTCGGCGGTGCCGCTGATTTTCTGCAGGATGCTTTCGATGCCCATTGCGCGCTGGGCCAGGTCGCCCGCCTCATGTTCCCGGAAGAACGGCGCGGGCAAGGCCAGCATCCGGTCGATGACGGCGGCCTGCAGGCTGTTGCCCAGGCGCGTGCGTATGCGGTTTGCCGCCAGCCCGCGGCTGAATGAAAAAGCAGTCACGCCAAATGCGCTCAGCGTCAGCATCAGCACCAGTTGCAGCAGTTCGCCGCGATTGGCGCCGGGCAGCACCGAATCGACCAGAATCCGCGTGACAAGCGGCATCACCAGGCCAAGGGCGCCTCCCGCAAGGCCGCACAGGATCAGGCGCCGGTAGTCGCTCCTGCTGCCGGACAGGCTGAAATGGAGCAGGTCGCGAAAGCGCAGCCTGCCGGCCGGCAGGCCGCTGAAGAACATCAGCGCCCGGCGGGCAATCGTGGCGGCAGCCTTTTCGTTGACCTGGCAGCGGGAACCGGTTTCCGGATCGACCAGCAGGTAGCCGGATGCATCCGGCACCAGCGCCACGGGCCTGCCATCGTCGACGCGGAATGCCAGCAGGGGACCCAGGTCCTTCCGCCACCATCCCGCTTCATTAAGGTCGACCTGGCGCTGGACCAGGCGGTTTCTACGGCAGAACCTGGCCAGCCATGCGCTGGTGTCGTCCGCGGCTATCATGCCGCCCTGGCCCTGCAAGACCATGCCTGCCGCTGCCAGCACGATGGCACAGGCCCCGTGCAAGGGATTGCCGCTGGCCGCAGGTGGCGCTTCGTCGGACGACGACAGCACCTGGGCGACATCGGACAAGGCATGGCGCATCGTCAAGGCTTCGTTTCCAACGCGGGCGCGGATCGCGGCGCGCTCGGTCGCGACTGCGTCGACTGTGCGCTGCTCCAGGAAAGCCAGCAAGGCGACATGGCTGGCGCCGGGTGCGAGCGCATCGGGAGGCAGGCTGCCCAATGCGCGCTGCAGGCTGGTTCGCCAGCCATCTTCCAGCGCTTCGAGCATGTCCGCAGCCCCGGGCTGCTGCCTGAGCGCTTCGCCGCCGTGCTCCAGGCGCAGCCAGGCGGTCCCGGACAAGGGAACGGCGACCAGCGCAGAACCTGGTGCGCCGGGCCGGTCGACGAAAAGCGCGCCTGGACCGATGCGGCAGACGTGGCGGCGCACGCCTGCAGGTGCGCCGTCGATGACTGCGACATGGAACAGGTCCACCCCGCCCTCCTCCACCAGCCACACGGTATTGCCGGCTCCCAGCACCACCGGTTCCAGCGCAAGCGGAAACTGCCGCATGCCGCAGGCCTCGAAGGCAGGATGGCGCCCTGGCGCTGCCGTGCGGCCGGGGGCCAGGGCGCTCATGCGGCGATCTCGCCGACCAGAACCGCATAGGCGCCCTGCTGCGCCAGCAGAGCCGCATGCGTGCCGCGCTCGATGATGCGGCCCTGTTCCATCACGATAATTTCGTCGCAGTCGCGGATGGTGGAAAGCCGGTGCGCAACGATCAGGCAGGTGCATCCGCGCCTGCGCAGCTTGTCGTCGATCTCCTTTTCGGTCGCGGTGTCGAGCGCCGCGGTTGCTTCATCCAGCACCAGGACGCGCGGATTACCGGCCAGCGCGCGGGCGATCTCGAGCCGCTGGCGCTGCCCTCCCGAAAAATTGGACGCGCCTTCGGTCACCGCAGCGTCATAGCCGCCGCTGCGCGCCGCAACCGTCGAATGGATGGCCGCATCGTGGCCTGCGCGCACCATGTCAGGCTCGGGCAGCCCCTGGTCCCACAGCGACAGGTTGTCGCGGACATTCCCAGAAAACAGGAACACTTCCTGGTCCACGCCCGCCAGGCTGGCATTGAGCACGCGCGGCGCAATCTCGCTTCGGCGGCGACCATCGAACAGGATCTCGCCGGACCATGGCTGGTGCAGGCCCATGACCAGTTTCGCCACGGTGCTTTTCCCGCTGCCGGACGAGCCGACCAGCGCGACGCGCTGGCCGGGCGTGAGCGAAAGGCAAAAGTCGTCGAGCAACGGCGGTTCCAGCCGGCTGTAGCCGAAGCTGACGTGCCGCAGTTCCAGCGAGCCCTGCAGCTTTTCATCGTCGCCAGGCGCTGTCGCCGCGCCAGGCTGGCTGGCCGCGGTAAAACGTGGGTCGACCGGGTAATTCAGCACGTCTTCGAGCCGGTCGAGGTCGGCGCGCGCTTCCTGGAGGCGGCCGGCCAGGCCCATCAGGTTATTGACCGGGGCGGAGAACGAGGCCATCAGGCTCTGGAACGCGACCAGCATGCCGACCGTCATGTCGCCGGCCATGACGCGCATGCCGCCATAGCCGAGGATAAACGCCGTAATGACGGCGGAAATGAGCAGCGGCAGCGTGCCGATGACCTGGGAATAGAAGCGCAGTGCCTGCTCGGTATTGTTGGCCGCGGCCCGCAGGCCTGCCCAGCGCGTGAAGAAATCGGCTTCGCCGCCGCCGGCCTTGATGGTCTCGATGATCTGTATGCCGCCCACCAGCGTCGCACCCAGCTTCCCGCGTTCCTTTTGAAGGCGCAGCGTGGCATCCTGACGCGAGCGCGACAGGCAGGCCATCAGCCAGACATTCAGCAGGGTGAGCGCAATGCCCACGCCGGTCAGCACGGCATCGTAGGCGAACATGATGGCCGCGTAGAACACCAGCGTGACCAGCGCCACGGCGTTGGTTGCCAGTTCACCGGACACGAGCTGCGCGATGTTGTCGTTTGCCCCGACACGCTGCGCGATATTGGCTGCATGGCGCTGGCTGAAAAAGTCGATAGGCAGCCGCAGCACGTGCCAGAGGAAGTCGGCGGAGGAAGCCAGCGCCAACCGGGTCTCGAGGCGCAGCAGGATGGACTGTTGCAGCCACACCAGCGTGGCACGCAGCAAGGCAGTGAGCAGCATGCCGAGCAACAGGGGCTTGACCCAACTGTCGAGCCGGCCGATCAGGTAGCTGTCGACGAAGACCTGCGAGAAAACCGGTATTGCCAGCCCCGGAACAACCATGGCGAGGCTGGCGATAAAAACGTAGAGCAAGCCCATGTGCCCATTGCGCAGCCGCCTGTCCAGCGCCGCGATCATGCCGCGCGGCTTGCCGGTGCGCTGGAAATCTGGTTGCGGATTGAAAACCAGGGCAACGCCGGTGAATGAGCGGCTGAATTCGTCGATGCCCACGATGCGCGGCCCGGTGGCCGGGTCGTTGAGCCAGGCGCGCCGCCGGTCCAGCCCTTCCAGCACCACGAAATGGTTGAAGTTCCAGAACACGATCATCGGAAACCGATGCAAGCCGAGCGCGTCGATCTCGAGGCGCATGCCCTGCGCCGCCAGGCCATAGCTGCGGGCCGCACGCGCCACATTGCTGGCCTTGCTGCCGTCGCGCGAGACGCCGCAGGCAATGCGCAATTCCTCGAGCGACACATGGCGCCCGTAATGGCGCAGCACGATGCACAACGCCGCCGCGCCGCATTCGACCGCCTCCATCTGCAGCACGGTCGGCGTACGCACCCGCCGGCTGCGGAAGCGGCGTAGCGCCTGCCTGGCCGCTTCAGTCACATGGCGCATGTTCAGGTCCCGGTGAGTTCGCGTAGCAGTGGCACAAGCAGCGTGATCGGACGCTTGCTTTCCACGACAAAGGTGCCGCTTGCCAGCGTGCCGCTGGACAGTTCGACGGCTGCGCCGGTCCTGGAAGACCAGCGGTAGCCGCTGCGGGTGGCGGCATCCTTGTTCAGCACCACTTCCACCGCGATCGGCGGACCGTTGCGGGTCAGTTCACGCACCAGCGCCGCATTGTTGAACAGCGACAGCATGCCCGCTTCGGTCGCCGGATACTGGGCAACCGCCCGCACGGTGCCGACCAGGTAGCCGAACCTTTCCTTCTTTGCAGTGACCGGCGAAATCTGCGCAGGCATGCCGGGCTTGAGCAGCTTGGCGTTCGAGTTGGGGGGCAGGTACACCACGGCTTCGAGCACGCCTTCATTGACCTCGATGCTCAGCACCGGCTGCCCGTTCCTGATGGCGTCGCCCTTCATGGCCATGGTCTCGACCACGATGCCGTCGTGCGGGCTGACCAGCTTCGACGCCAGTTCGTGCTGCAGCATCAGGTCGCCGAGCCGGTTTCGGGCCTGGAGCACACGGGTGCCGATCTCGCGCAGCCGGTTCTCGCGCAGCGCCGCCGACTCGATCTGCTCGACCAGCAGCTTCTGCAGCATGGTGCGGGCCTGGTCGATGTCGCTTTCCGTTCCCAGCGCCTGCTGCCGGCTCTGCTCGTAGCGCTGGCGCGTGATCAGGCCATCGCGCAGCAGCTCCTGCTGGCCTTCGAGAATGACCCTTAGCGATCGCAACTGGTCCTGCTTGCTCACGATGCTGCGCTCCAGCACCGCCTGTTGCAGGCGCGCCGAGTTTTCCTGCACCGGCCGCAACGCGGTCATCCTGCCGGTCGTGTCCTTTTCCTCGTCCGTCAACTGCTGCAACGCGATACGCTGGGCGTCGATCTGCTGCTGCATTTCAGGCTGCGCCAGGCGCCCCAGCATCTGGCCGCGGCGCACCGGCTCGCCGAGCTTGAGATCGGTCATCTCGGTAATGACCCCGGTGCCGAATGACACGATATTGAAGGTGCCGCCTTCGCGGATGATGATGCCCTGGCCTTCCACGCTCGCCGGCAGGGAGCCGGCGATGCTCCACGCCACGGCGGCAAGAAGCAGCAACAGGATGGTGGCGAGCGCGATCCAGGCACGGGGACGGGCGATCTGCATGCCGGCATCGAGCCGTTCGGGCATGGACAGGTTTTCCAGCGCCGCCTTGCGGAACAGTTCCTGTTTCATCGACTCTCCGGCAGTGTGGTGAACGATTGCATGTCGAGTTGCTGGAGATTGGCATCGGCGTCGGCGCCCAGCAGCGTGCCGGTCTCGAACCGGTAGTTGACCAGGGCCTGCGCCAGCCTGCGCCGGGCATCGATCACGACCAGCTCGTCGCTGGTGAGGCGTGCTTCCACCGTCAGCAGGTCCAGCACGGTGGCGAGGCCCAGCCGGTACTTCTTGCGTTCGTTCGCGAAGACCTGGGCCTGCAGCAGGACCTGCCGCTGCTGCTGCTCCAACTGGAGGGCGGCACTGGCAAGATTGGAGCGCTGGACGGCAATACCGGCCTTGACGGACAGCGCAAGGGCGCCGAGTTCGATGCGGGCCTGGTCGGCGAGCGCCGAGCGCTGCCGTAGCTGGCCGGCCTGCACATTACCCTGGACCGGCAAGATATAGACAATGCCGATGGACGCATTCAAGCCGGAGGCCGGACGCCCCAGCGCTTCCACCGCAGCAAGCGTCGACCGGTTTTCCACGAGGCCGCTGTAGCCGAGCGAGACAGTCAGGTCGAGCTGGGAAACCGGGTCCTTGCGAACCGCGTCGTACAGTATTTCGGCAGCCGCGAGGCGTCGATGCGATGCCAGAAGATCGAAACGTCCGGCTGGCGGGGCGGCTGCTGGCAGCGCTTGCAGCCGTACCAGTTCGCGCGGCAGTAAATCGGGAAACTCATCGACCGGTGAAGCGAGCTGCATGATGTCGACATTGGGCATGCCCATGGCGATGGCCAGCGCGCTACGGGCCTCGATCACCGCATGCTCGGCAGCGAGCCGCAAGCCGCGGTCGCGCGCGAGCTGCGCCTCGTTCTGCAGCACGTCGGCCTGCGGGATCTCATCGCCCCTGGCCAGGCGCCGGGCGTCATCCAGCAACAGCTGCGCCCGCGCTTCGGACTTGACGCGGATGTCGAGCGAACGCAGCGCTGCAAGCAAATCCCAATAGGCATTGGCACAGTTGGCAATGCGGCCGGCCACGGTATGGCGATACACAAGTTCGTTGGCGTGCACGATCTCCCGCGCCGCGCGCTCCGCCGCGGTATTCGCCTCGACGCCGCGGCCACGCAATAGCGGCAGCGTGATATTCAGTGCCAGCTGGCTGCTTGCGGGCTTGCTCACGGCATTCAGGTTGTCGCGCAGGTGCTCCACGCGCAGCACGGGCGACACCGTGATTCCCGAACGAAGGCGCGTCGTGGCACCGGCGCTGTAGCTGGTAGAACGCGCATTGATCTGGCTTCGTCCCGGCGCCTGCAATGCGGCGATGAGCGGCGCCCGGGTCTGGCCGGTGGCAAGGCCGGCGTCGAGCACGGTATCGAATTCTCCCTGTGCCGACTGCAGCTGCCCTTGGCTGAGGGAAATCTGGCGATTGGCGGCGGCGACGTTGGGCTCGTGCTGCAGGGTCAGCAAGACTGCCTCCATCAGGCGCCCATGAAATACCTGCGCGTAAATCGTACCGGACCAGGCCGAGGCAAGGAAAACTGCCAGAACGCGGAGGATCCGTGCCGACCTGCACAGATGCCTTGTAAAGCATTGATGCTGGAGGGGGCTTGACCCAGGGAAACGCCGGTTTTTTGTCAATCGCATTGGCTTGAAGCAGGTACTGGCGCTATTGTTAAATTCGAATGTGATTGTTCGAGCAATGCGCTTGGTAACAGGAAATACTGTCCTGTTCCCGTCGAAGGACGGTGAAAGAAGGTTTGTGCGGGATTACAGCATTTTCATGCTGGCTTGCGCCAGAAGCGCCCCTTCCGCGTAGCGACAGTTGCTGTTCCGCGTAGCGACAGTTGCCGTTGCCCTTGCCGTTGCCGTTCCGCGCAGCGACAGTTGCAGTTGCAGTTGCAGTTGCCGTTGCCGTTGCCGTTGCTTTTGACGCTGCTTTTGACGTGGGTCCCCGTTGATGA
>CAUQYP010000170.1:0-9995 GCA_963522035.1 uncultured Noviherbaspirillum sp.
ATCCGATTTCGGCACCAGCGACGTGGCGTCATCAACGGGGACCCACGGCAACGGCAACTTCAAAAGCAACTGCAACGGCAACGGCAACGGCAACGGCAACCGCAACCGTCGCTGCGCGGGGCTTAATGCAACGGCAACTGTCGCTGCGCGGAAGCGGCGCTTGTGGACCAGGCCAGCATGAAAATGCTCTGGGCGGGAAGCGCCGCCAGGCGGCCAGCACTAGGAAACCGAACACGGTGTAGGCCAGGACGAACACCCACGGCGGCAGGTTGTAATAAAGAAGCCGCTGCATCCAGTAGCCGATGAAGCTTTCGCCTTGCAGCAACTGGCCGCCCTGCCCGCGCAGCCACAGCTCGAGCGTGGTCAGCGGGCACGCGATGCCCAGCCAGCTCTCGGCGACCACGACACCAATTGCCAGCAAATGGGCCAGACGGAACCACAAGTCATTGACCCAGCCCCAGCCAGCGATGTTGCCAACGACGACCAGCGGCAAGCCAGCGACGACGAACAATACCAGAGCCACATGCAGCAGCAGCACCAGGTCGGCCAGCAGGGCGGTGGGCATGGAATTCATTCAGCGCCGGCAAGACCGGCATACCAGGACGCATAAGGCGTGTTCCTGGCGAGATGGCGGTTATAGTCGGGTGCGCCGTCGGTCCACCAGACGGGACCGCGTTCACCGAGAGCCACCTTGGCCGCGTCGACTGCCGATCGTGCAGCGCGCATCGCCTCGGCATCGCCGTTGCGGCCAGCTGACTTCACCGCGCGCCGGGCGGCCATCAGCTCGCTCGTCAGTCGCGCGCGGGATTCCTCGGGCAATGCGGGATTCGTGGTGCGCCAGAGCCGCCCGCGTACCACGAAATATCGTCCGTCGGGCGTCACCGGATAGTGCATGGGCGGTCCGTCTTCCTGATCTGCCTGCAACGTGCTGCCGGCAAGCACGGCGTGCTGCGCTGGCTGCTCGTCGCGTCCGGGCCTGCAGGCGCCGGCACGACAGCGGCTGGAAGTTACGCCTTCAGATGGTTGGAGATCAGCTTGGTCATCTCGAACATCGAAACCTGCTTCTTGCCTTCGAACACCGCTTCGAGCTTGGCGTCGGCATTGATCATGCGGCGGTTGGCCGCATCCTGCAGGTCATGCTTCTTGATGTAGTCCCAAACCTTCTTGGTGACTTCGGTGCGCGGCATTGGCTCCGCGCCAACTACTTCCGCCAGGACCTTCGACGGTGTCACTGGCTTCATGAAACCCGCGTTGGGCTTGCTTTCCTTCTTTGCTGCTGTTGCCATGAAATACTCCAAGATTCAGTCATGTAAAAGCGCAAAACCCCGCAGGCGTAGACTCTGGCGGGGTTTTGCGCTTCAAGCGCCGGAACAGCCGGAACGCCGCGAATTCTATCCTACTTCGTTGCAGCGTCATAACCGCGGGTGTCGGCCGGTTATTTGAACCGAATCAACCTTCCTGTCCGGGAGCGTTTACCATGAAGGCCCACATGCCGCAAAAGAGGCCAACATGGCAGCACTCGACGACTTCGTCAGGAAACAGAAAACCGGCGCCCAGTTCGTCATCACCGCGCAGATGCTGCGCATGGAGCCTGTCGAATTCGACCGCCTGGCACAGCAGTGGCTGGACGACGGCGGCCCCGGCTTCAACGTCACCGGCGTGCCGCATCGTGCCGTGGTGGAAGACACGTTCCTCATCACGCGGGTCACGGTGATCAGGACCACGGCGCAGGTCTGAACCGGCGCGCCACCCGCTTTCATGACGGGAACAGGAAACGCTTCTGCAACTGCCGTGCGGCTTCGTCGGGCGGCACCGGCGGCGACATGTAGTAGCCCTGCACTTCGTCGCAGCGGAGTTCCTGCAGTATCTGAAGCTGCTGCGCGGTCTCCACACCTTCGGCCACCACGCGCATGCCGATCGCATGGGCCATCGCCACGATGGCGGTGAAGAACGCCAGGTCTTCGGGGCCGCCTCCCAGTTGCGCAGTGAAGGACTGGTCCACCTTCAGGCCATCCATATCCAGCCGCCTCAGCTGGGACAGCGATGAGTAGCCGGTGCCGAAATCATCGACATACAGCTTCACGCCCAATGCGCGGATCGCAGCGAGCTCCGCACAGCCCGCACCAGCAGCGTCCATGGTGGCCGACTCGGTGATCTCGACCTCGATCAGCGCAGCGTCCAGGCCATGCCGCGCCATGCAGGCAGCCAGGAATGCGCTGACGCCACCATGATCGATCTGCCGTGCCGATACATTGATCGACAGCGGCACCACCGCCAGGCCTGCGTTCTTCCATTGCGCAAGCTGCGCACAGGCAGCCGATATGACCAATTCGCCCAAGGGCACGATCAGTCCGTTCTCTTCTGCCAGCGCAATGAATTCGTCCGGCGCGATCAGGCCGCGTACAGGATGGCGCCAGCGCACCAGCGCTTCCATGCTGCTGATCTCGCCACTTGGTCCCAGCACCCGTGCCTGGTAGTGCAGCTCGAGCTGGCCGGCATCGATCGCCTGCCGCAACTCGGCTTGCCTGGTCAGGCGGCTTACCAGTATCTCGGACAGCCTGGGCTGGAAGCATCGGTACCTGCCCTTGCCTTCGGCCTTTGCCGCATACATGGCAATGTCCGCATGCTTGAGCAGCGTTTCGCCGTCGGCGCCATCGCGCGGGTAAAGGCTGATGCCGATCGAGGCCCGTATCGCATGCATGTTGCCTTCGCCAATGGCGAACGGTTCCCCCAGCGTCTCGATGATGCGCTCGGCCACTGCCAGCACTTCGGCTTCGTTTCGCGCCGACTCCAGCACGACGGTGAATTCATCGCCGCCCAGCCTGGCAATGCTGTCGCGGTTGCGCACCAGCGCCTTCAGGCGCAGCGCCGCCGCGCGCAGCAGAACGTCGCCAGCGGCATGGCCCTGCGTGTCGTTGACATTCTTGAAGTCGTCGAGATCGACGAACAGCACCGCCAGCAGCGTCGCATCGGTGCGCGCGCGCTCGATGGCCATGGGCAGCGTGCGCATCAGCCAGTGCCGGTTGGGCAGGGTCGTCACCGGGTCGGAATCGGCAAGCTGCTGCAATGCTTCCTGATGCGCCTTGTAGTCCGAAATGTCGCGCAGGGTCACGGCCAGCCCTCGGCCGGAACGCACCAGCCTGCGCTGCAGCCACTGCGCCTGGCGTCCGTGCCGCGCAGGCAAATGCATTTCGTCCTCGAGGAAGCCCGATTCCATCGCTTTCCTGCAGGCTGGCAGCATATGCCGTTCAAACAGCCCAGGCACCATTGCCGACAGGCGGCTGCCAAGCAGGCGCGCGCGAGGCAGGCCGCGATACAGCGCGCCGCGCTCGTTGCAGTCCTCGATCAGGAAGTCGACCAGTTCGCGCTGCTTGTCGTACAACGGCCTGAGCATGTAGAAACCTTCCTGCGCACTGTCGGTGGCGAGCCGGTAGGTCGCCTGCACCTCGCGCTCATATTGCCTGCGCCAGATGCGCGAGCTGGTCAGGCTGGTGCTGATGCCGGCACTGAGCAGCAGGAGAAGGCTGCCAGCAAGCGCAATCAGGCGCAGCTCTTGTTCTCGGGGCCGGTAGGCAGCCAGCAAGCCGTCCTCTGCCAGCCCCACCAGCGCGACCACCGGGTAATTTTTGGCGGTATGCCAGCCGACGAAGCGCGCGCGTGCGTCTGTGAAGCGCTCGCCTTGCATCTTCTCGAGCCCGACCCGCTGTTCAAACACCGGGTCGTTCTTCAGGACCGCGACATTGCCGCTCTTGCCTTCGCCGAGCCGGGACGCGAGGAATACGCCGTCGCTGCGCCGGGCTGCAATGAAGTCGCCTTCACGCAGGCCAGTATCGTCGACGAACGAGGACAGGTAGGCCGGCTCGATGGCGACCACGACCAGGCCATCGAATTCGCCATGCTTGCCATCCAGGCGGCGGGAAAGGACAAGCACCGGCCGCTTCAGGCGCAGTCCCGTCATCGGCCGGGAAAACTGCATGCCCAGCGCGGTGTCGTCCCGATGCGCCTGGAAGTACGCGCGCCCGGCGATGTTGAAGCTGGCATTGGTCAGCGGCTGGGTACCGGTGACAGCGTCGCCGCGGCGGTTGAAGATCGTCACGATCATGCCGGGCGAGTCCGGCACCAGGCCCTGCCTGACCTGGTCTTCAAGATTCACACCGCCGTCCGTTTGCTGCCAATGGTATTTCAAGCTCAGCATCAGGTAGTCGACCTGGCCGAGGATGCGATCGAGCTGCTCGGCATAAGACCGCGATTGCGCGGTGGCGCTGGCGTAGGCGCGTTGACCGATGGCGCGCGTTTCCTGGGCGATCATCCAGTATGCCCAGACCCACAGGGCAGCCGCGAGCATCCCGAATACCACCGGCCAGATCAGCAAGGTGCGCAGATTACTGCCCAGATGGCGGAGTTTCTCGGCACGGTCGAAGGGGAGCGGCCTGGTCGATGTAAACGGCATCAGCGGCAGGCAGGCATGGTTGCGGGCAGGTGCCGAGTCCAGAATGTCATATCCATGATGGCGGCGAATTTAACTTTTATGGATGATAACGCCTGGGCGTTGAAATGTGCAGGAGATCGGCGCGATGGATGGCAAGCGCCAGACTGGCGGTAATACTCTTTACCAGTTGGTTAAAACCGGCGCGGGCCGGCGGCTGCATTGCGGTGGGTATCGGAAGCGGGCTTGCGTGACCTTGCATTCTGCGCTTGCAGCGGCAGTCCGTAACGGACGGGACTCAGTATAATCAAGCCATTTTTGGTCAGACCGCCTCATCATGTCCATGGTCCAACTTGCGCTGCGCAGGCCGTACACCTTCCTTGTGATGGCCTTGCTGATCCTGCTTGCCACGCCGTTCGCGTTGCGCAACATGGCCACCGACATTTTCCCCGAGATCGACATCCCGGTCGTCAGCATCATCTGGAACTATAACGGCCTGTCGGCGCAGGAGATGGGACAGCGGGTGGCCGCGCAAACCGAGCGCGGCCTGACGACGACAGTCAGCGACATCGAGCATATCGAGTCGCAGTCGCTGTCGGGCGTAACCGTCATCAAGATCTTCTTCCAGCCCACCGCCAATATCCAGACGGCGATTGCGCAGACTGTCGCCTCGGTGCAGACCCAGGTGCGCCAGCTGCCGCCGGGGATCACGCCGCCGCTGGTCATCAAGTACTCGGCGTCGAGCATACCTGTGGTCCAGCTGGCCTTGTCGTCCACTACGCTGCCGGAGCAGACCGTGTTCGACGCAGCGGTCAACCAGTTGCGCCCGCAGTTGGTGACCATACCGGGCGTCGCCATCCCCTTCCCTTACGGCGGCAAGATCCGCCTGGTGTCGGTCGACCTCGACGTCCAGGCGCTGCAGTCGCGCGGCATGGCGCCGGTGGACGTGGTCAATGCCATCAACACCCAGAACCTGGTGCTGCCGTCCGGCACCGCCAAGTTTGGCGAGACCGAATACAACGTCCGCATGAACAGTTCTCCCGACGCCATCAGCGGCCTGAACGACCTGCCCGTACGCACCGCCGCCGGCGCCACCACCTATGTGCGCGACGTGGCGCAAGTGCGTGACGGTTTCTCGCCGCAGACCAACGTGGTGCGGCGCGACGGCGAGCGCGGCGTGCTGCTGTCGGTGCTCAAGAACGGCGGCGCCTCGACGCTGGACATCGTGGCGAACGTGCGCGCGATGCTGCCGGTGGCGATGCAGACCATGTCCGCGGACATCAAGGTAACGCCGCTGTTTGACCAGTCGGTGTTCGTCAAGGCCGCCATCATGGGCGTGGTCGCCGAAGCAGTGATTGCCGCCAGCCTGACTGCCGCCATGGTGCTGCTCTTCCTCGGCAACTGGCGCAGCACGGTCATCATTGCCGCGACCATACCCCTGTCCATCCTGGCGTCCATCCTGATGCTGTACATGCTCGGCGAAACGCTGAACCTGATGACCCTGGGCGGGCTGGCGCTGTCGGTCGGCATCCTGGTCGACCAGGCCATCGTCACCATCGAGAATATCGAGCGCCACCTGCACCTCGGCAAGAGCCTGGAAGACGCGATATTGACGGGCGCAGGCGAGATCGGCATACCGGTGCTGGTGGCCACCATGTGCATCTGCATCGTGTTCGTGCCGATGTTCTTCCTCTCCGGCGTGGCCCGCTTCCTGTTCGTGCCGCTGGCCGAGGCGGTGGTGTTTGCGATGGCCGCCTCCTACCTGCTCTCGCGCACCCTGGTGCCGACGCTGGTCATGCTGCTGATGAGCGGCGCGCACGCCGCCGACACGACGCGCCCGCCCAGCCGGCTGCAGCGCGTCTACCTGAGCTTCGACCGCCAGTTCGAGCGGGTGCGCCGCGCCTACATGCTGATCCTGTCCGCGCTGCTGTCGCGCCGGCGCGGCTTCCTGTTCATGTTCCTCGGTTTCTGCCTGCTGTCTTCGCTGCTTTACCCGGTGCTGGGGCGCGACTTCTTCCCGACCGTGGACGCCGGGCAGATCAGGCTGCATATGCGGGCGCCGACCGGCACCCGCATCGAGGAAACTGCGCTGCTGGCCGACAAGGTGGAGGCCGCCATCCGCGAGATCGTGCCGGCCGACCAGCTCGACACCATCCTCGACAATATTGGCGTGCCCAACAGCGGCATCAACCTCTCGTACAGCAATGCCGGCACCATCGGCGCGATGGACGGCGAGATCCTGCTGTCGCTGCGCGAAGGCCACCGTCCGACCGCAGAGTTCGTGAGGACGCTGCGGGCCGAACTGCCGAAGCGCTTTCCCGGCATCGAGTTCTTCTTCCAGCCGGCCGACATCATCACGCAGATCCTGAACTTCGGGCTGCCCGCCGCCATCGACGTCCAGTTCTCCGGCAACAACCTGGCCGGCAATGCCGCACTCGCCGGCGAGCTGGCGAAGACGCTGCGGCGCATACCGGGCGCGGTCGACGTCCATGTGCACCAGCGGCTGGACAATCCCACCATCGACCTGCAGGTAGACCGTTCACGGCTGCAGCAACTGGGGCTCTCGGCGTCCAACGTCGGCCAGAACCTGCTCATTGCGCTGTCGGGCAGCTCGCAGACCGCGCCTGCGTTCTGGCTCAACCCGCAAAATGGCGTGGTCTACAACGTCGCGGTGCAGGCGCCGCAATACCGCGTCGACTCGCTCGACGCGCTGCTCAATATACCGGTCGCGGCCAGCCAGGGCAGCGCCGCGGGCAATGCGCCGCAGCTGCTGGGCAACCTGGCCACGGCGATGCCCGCACAGACCCTGCCCATCGTCTCGCGCTACAACCTGACCCCGGTCATCGACCTCTATGTCAGCGTCGAGGGCACCGACCTGGCGAGCGTGGCGAAGCAGGTCAATGCCGAAGTCGACAAGATCCGCGGCAAGCTGCCGCGTGGCAGCCAGGTCACGGTGCGCGGGCAGGTCGAGACCATGCAGTCCTCGTTCGCCGGACTGCTGGTCGGGCTGGCCATGGCCATCGTGCTGGTCTACCTGCTCATCGTGGTCAACTTCCAGTCGTGGATAGACGCCGCCATCATCATCGCGGCGCTGCCTGCCGCGCTGGCCGGCATCGCCTGGATGCTGTTCATCACCGGCACCACGCTGAGCGTGCCGGCGCTGACCGGCGCCATCATGACCGTGGGCGTCGCCACCGCCAACAGCATCCTGCTGGTCGATTTCGCGCGGGAGCGGCGGGCCGAGAACGTGCCGGTCCTGACCGCTGCGCTGGAAGCCGGCGCGACCCGCATCCGGCCAGTGCTGATGACGGCGCTCGCGATGATCATCGGCATGATCCCGATGGCGCTCGGCGTGGGCGAAGGCGGCGAGCAGAATGCGCCGCTCGGACGCGCCGTCATCGGCGGCCTGCTGTTTGCCACCGTTTCCACGCTGTTTTTCGTCCCGGTCGTGTACGCGGCCGTGCACCAGCGGCTGGCCGCGCGCAGGGCGTCCCGGTCCGGGCTGGTCCCGGCCACCGAATAAATGCATCAGGAGAAGCAACAGATGTCCGAAGAACGTCATTCCGGCCTCGGCCAGCAACTGCCGCATGCCGGCAGCGACGGCGATCTGCTAACGCGGCGCCAGCTCCTGCGGCGTGCGCGCATTACCGTGGTGGTAGTGCTGGTGTTGCTGGGCGCGGGCGCGGCGCGCACCATCTTCAGCCGCATGGCCAATGCGGATACGCTGGAATCGATTGCGGCCACGGCCAACAAGACCTATGTCAGGACCACCAAGCCTACGGCCGGCGGCGCCGGCCAGACCCTGGTGCTGCCGGGCACGCTGCAAGGCTATGCGCAGTCGCCGGTGGCGGCCCGCGCCAGCGGCTACCTGAAGCGCTGGACCACCGACATCGGCAGCCGGGTGCAGAAGGGCGACCTGCTGGCGGAAATCGAGACGCCGGAGATCGACCAGCAGCTGTCGCAGGCAGTCGCCGCGCGTGCGCAGACTGCTGCCAGCCTGGCGCTGGCGCGCAGCACGATGGAACGCTGGGAAGCGCTGCGCAAGAAGGACGCGGTATCGCAGCAGGACCTCGACGAACGCCGCAGCGCCTATGCGCAGGCACAGGCCAACCTGGCCTCGGTCGACGCCAATATCGAGCGCCTGCGCCAGCTTGGCGCCTTCAAGCGGGTGACCGCGCCATTTGCTGGCGTGATCACCCGCCGCAATGTGGAAGTGGGCGACCTGATCGATGCCGGCGGCGGCAGCGGCCGTGCGTTGTTCGTGCTCACGCAGACCGACCCGCTGCGCATCTATGTCAACGTGCCGCAGTCGTACGCGCAGGTGGTCAGGTCCGGCCAGGCGGTAAAGATCAGCCAGCCCGAACTGGCCGGCCGCAGCTTCGAGGGCAACATCGCCCGCACCGCGGCATCGATTGATGCAAGCACCCGCACCATGCAGGTCGAGATCGGCCTGGCCAACCCGGACAATGCGCTGCTGCCGGGCGCCTACGTGCTGGTATCGCTGCCGGTGGCTGCCGGCTCGACGCTGACCATGTCGACCAATGCGCTGATCCTGCGCAGCAGCGGCCCGCAGGTCGCCGTCGTGGACCAGGAGCGGCGGGTGCGCCTGAAGCCGGTGAAGATCGGCCGCAACTTCGGCCAGACAGTGGAAGTGCTGGAGGGCGTCGGACCGAACGACAGGCTGGTGCAGAACCCGCCCGATTCATTGGCCGACAACGACCTGGTCGAATTCGCGCCCGACGCGCCGGCCGCCCAGAACACGGCTGCTGCCGGCGGCAACCGGCCGGCGCCATGATGCCCTTGTACCGGCGCGCGGGCCTTGCCCTCGCCGCGATGTTGCTCGCCGGCTGCGCGACTTCTCCCGACTACCAGAAGCCTGCGCTTGCGATGCCGGCCGCCTGGACCACGGAAGCGCCGTGGCGCGAGGGCCGCCCCGACGACGCCGCGGCGAAAGGCCGCTGGTGGCTGCGCTACGGCGACCCGGTGCTCGATGCGCTGCAGGACCGGGCGCTGGAAAACAGCCCGACGCTGGCGCTTGCGAGCGCGCGGCTGACGCAGGCGCAGTCGACGCTGGAGGCGGCGCTGGCCAGCCGTTATCCACAGTTGAACCTGAACCTGCGCGGGACGCGGCAACGCATTTCGGCCAACCGGCCGCTGACCAATTACAACGCGTCCAATTTCGCCACTGTGCAGAACGATGCGCTGGCGTCGCTGAGTGTGAACTACGAAACCGACCTGTTCGGCCGCGTAGAGAGCAGCATCGCGGTGGCTGCCGCGGCGGCGCAGCAGTCCGGCGCCGACCTGGAAAACGTCAGGTTGCTGCTGGGCGCCGACCTTGCCACCGCCTACTTCAACCTGCGCTCGGTCGACACCGAGCTCGACGTGGTGGAGCGGTCGGTCGCCCTGCAGCGCCGCGCACTCGAGCTGGCAAGCTCGCGCCACGACCTGGGCGCCGTTTCCGGCCTCGACGTGGCCCAGCAGCAGGCGCTGCTCGACACCACCCTGACCCAGGTCGACCTGCTCAAGCGCCAGCGCTTGCAGTTCGAACATGCGCTGGGGACGCTGACAG
>CAUQYP010000171.1:0-9788 GCA_963522035.1 uncultured Noviherbaspirillum sp.
CGGCAACGGCAACGGCAACGGCAACGGCAACGGCAACGGCAACGGCAACGGCAACGGCAACGGCAACGGCAACGGCAACGGCAACGGCAACGGCAACGGCAACGGCAACGGCAACCGTCGCTACGCGGAACGGCAACGCCAACTGTCGCTGCGCGGAGCAGGCAATATCGCTTACAGGCCCGCTAGGGCAAGTCAGCACGAAACTGCTCTAGACGATAACGCTCACATTAATCCGGTCCCTGCGGCATCATGGATTTTTACACGGCGCAGGCGCAAGTGATAATCCAGTGCAAGCACGCCGTTGTACGCAGAAAGAGGCCGCTCGCGGGCCAAAGCAAGTTTTTGTGCGGCGCATCATCAAAAAAGCTTTACTCTGTTTTCAAAACCATTATCATTCCGACTTGTTAGCGTTATCATTTAGTCAGGCAGGTGCCCAGTGAATAAAGAAGGAATCCACGGATCGGACCTGCGCGGTGCCGTCCAGCATCCCGCCGCCGGCAGCGGCGGGCTCCGTCTCGTCGTCATGGGCGTCAGCGGATGCGGCAAGAGCGAGATCGGCCAGCGCCTGGCTGACCGGCTCGGCATCGCCTACCTGGAAGGTGACGCTTTCCACCCGGAAGCGAACGTCGCCAAGATGAGCGCCGGCACACCGCTGGACGACGAGGACCGCTCCGGCTGGCTTGGCGTGCTCGCCGACAAGGTGGCGGCGGCCCGGCGCGACGGCCAGGGCCTGGTGCTGTCCTGCTCGTCGCTGAAGCGGCGCTACCGCGACCTGCTGCGGACCGGCGATCCGCAACTGGTCTTCGTCCACCTGCACGGCGAGCGCGACACCATTTCGGCACGCATGCAATCCCGCCCCGGCCATTTCATGCCGCCGGCGCTGCTGGACAGCCAGCTGCGGGACCTGGAGCCGTTGCAGCCTGACGAGCAGGGATTCCAGGCGGATATCCGTTACGCGCCGGACGCGCTGGTGGGGCAAATCGTAAAGCGATTCGAGAAGTGAAATAACGCTTCATCCATAACGCGGCATACAAGAAGGAGATGCAATGAGAACCCTGGTTTTCCGGCTGGAGCAGATCGTCGAATGGCTGATGGCGCTTGCCCTCTCGGTCATGGTCGTTCTGGTGTTCGGCAATGTCGTGCTGCGCTATGCGTTCGACTCCGGCATCGCCTGGGCCGAGGAAGTGGCGCGGCTGATGTTCGTGTGGCTGATCTTCCTGGGCGCGATCCTGGCGCTGCGCCACCATGCCCATATCGGCGTGGAAATGCTGCAGGCGAGGCTGCCACGCAAGGCCAGGCTTGCCTGCGCGGTGCTCAGCCACCTGCTGATGCTGTATGCATTGTGGCTGTTCCTGTACGGCAGCTGGAACCAGACGGTCATCGGCCTGGACACCTATTCCACCGTGCTGCGCTTCCCCACTGCCTTCATGGCGTCCGCCGGCTTGCTGTGCGCCGCATCGATGACGCTGATCGTCGCCGCCAACCTGGTGCGCATTCTCACAGGCAGCGCCAAGGCGGTCGTGCCCGGGGATATTCAAGGTGCCGACATGCCTGCCGGGGTGATCGAATGACGCTCGCCATCTTCATCGGCGCCCTGGTCGCCTTCATGGTGCTGGGCATGCCGATCGCCTTCGCGCTGGTGCTGACCGGCGTAGTGCTGATGTTCCACCTCGACTTCTTCGATGCGCAGATCGTCGCGCAGAACCTGCTGGCAGGCGCCGACAACTTCCCGCTGATGGCGGTGCCCTTCTTCATCCTGGCCGGCGAACTGATGAATGCCGGCGGCATTTCCAAGCGCATCATCAACCTGGCGGTCAGCTTCGTCGGCCACCTGCGCGGCGGTCTCGGCTATGTCGCCATTGCCGCCTCGGTGCTGCTGGCCAGCCTGTCCGGCTCGGCCATCGCCGATACCGCGGCGCTCGCCACGCTGCTGATACCGATGATGCGCGACCATGGCTACCCGGTGCCGCAGAGCGCCGGCCTGGTGGCCTCGGGCGGCATCATCGCGCCGATCATCCCGCCGTCCATGCCCTTCATCATTTACGGCGTCACCACCAACACCTCGATCAGCAGCCTGTTCCTGGCCGGCGTGGTGCCCGGCCTGCTGATGGGCATTACGCTGATCGCGGTCTGGGCCAGCCTGGTGCCGAAGATGAACGTCCAGGCCCAGCCGAAAGCCACCTGGGCCGAACGGCGGCATGCGCTGTTCGACGGCGTCTGGGCGCTGATGCTGCCGGTGCTGATCTTGGGCGGCCTGCGCGGCGGGCTCTTCACGCCCACCGAGGCTGCCGTGGTGGCGGCGGTGTATTCGCTGCTGGTGAGCGTCTTCGTCTACCGTGAAGTGAAGTTCAAGGACGTCGTCCGGCTCCTGGTGGGCGCGGCCAACACCACCGCCATCGTGATGTTCCTGTGCGCCGCCGCGGTCGTCTCGTCCTATATGGTGACGCTGGCCGACCTGCCGGCGCTGGCCATCGAACTGCTTCAGCCTCTCATGGGCAACCCGACGATGCTGATGGTCGCCATCATGCTGCTGCTGCTCGCGGTCGGCATCGTGATGGACCTGACGCCGACCATCCTGGTGATGGGGCCGGTGCTGCTGCCAGTCGCGGTCAAGGCCGGCATCGACCCGATCTATTTCGGCGTGATGTTCATCCTGGTGGGCACCATCGGCCTGATCACGCCGCCGATCTGCACCGTGCTGAACGTGGTATGCGGCGTCGCCAAGATATCCATGGAAAGCGCCACCCGCGGCATCTGGCCATTCCTGCTTGCCTATACCGCGCTGCTGGCGCTGTTCATTGCTTTTCCTGTAATCATTACCGGGCCGCTGGCCTGGTTGCGTTGATCGTTTGTTGCATGTGCACTGTTCAATCTTTTATAAAACTGGAGGAGTCATGAAGTTTCTCGTTAAATCCATCGTCCTGGCACTGGCCATGACCGGCGCATCCGCTGCCGTGCAAGCCGCCGACTACAAGCCGCGCGTGATCCGTTTCGGCTACGGCCTGGCCGAAGACAGCAACCAGGGCCGCGCGGTGAAGTTCTTCGCCGACGACCTGGCCAAGCGCACCGGCAGCAAGCTCAAGGCGCGCGGCTTCGGCAACGCCAGCCTGGGCAGCGACACCCAGATGCAGAACGCGCTGATCGGCGGCGCGCAGGAAATGATGGTCGGCTCGACCGCCACCCTGGTCGGCATTGTCAAGGACTTCGGCGTGTACGACCTGCCCTTCCTGTTCAACAATGAAAAGGAAGCCGACGCTGTCCTCGACGGCCCGTTCGGCCAGAAGCTGGCTGCCAGGCTGCAGGAAAAGGGCCTGGTCGGCCTGGTCTACTGGGAAAACGGCTTCCGCAACCTGACCAATACCAAGCGCCCGGTCGCGAAGATGGAAGACATGCAGGGCATCAAGCTGCGCGTGATGCAGAACCCGGTCTACATCGACATGTTCAACAGCTTCGGCGCGAACGCGGTGCCGCTGCCTTTCTCCGAGCTGTTCACGGCGCTGGAAACCAAGACGGTCGACGGCCAGGAAAACCCGGTCAACACGATCCAGTCGAGCAAGTTCTACGAAGTGCAGAAATACCTGTCCATCACCAAGCACGTCTACAGCCCATGGATCGTCCTGGCCAGCAAGAAGTGGTGGGACGGCCTGTCGGCCGACGAGAAGAAGGCGCTGGAAGAGTCGGCTGCCGCGTCGCGCGACTTCGAGCGCAAGGACAGCCGCGAAGCGTCGGTCAAGGCCATCGACTTCCTGAAGGACAAGGGCATGCAGGTGACGACGGTCAGCGACGCCGAGCTGGCGCGCATGCGCGAGAAGGCCAAGCCGGCTTTCGACAAGTTTGCAGCCGAAGGCGGCGCCGAGGTGGTCAAGGAACTGCAAGCCGAAATCGCCAAGGTACGCAAATAAGCTGGCTGCCATCGACGCCCGCGGATCGCCTCGATCTGCGGGCATCGACAACCTGATGCCGGGGTAGATCCATCGCATGGAATTGAAAAAACAGCCTGGCCCCAAAGGCCGGTCCCGCGGGCGCGTCACCCTGGCCGATGTCGCCCAACATGCCGGTGTCGCGCTGATGACCGCTTCCCGCGCACTGTCCAAGCCGGGACTGGTGTCCGACGCGCTGCGCCTGCGCGTGCTGGCGTCGGTGGACGCGCTGGGCTACGTGCCCAACCTCGCGGCGCGCAGCCTGGCGTCTTCCCGTTCGAACGTTATCTCGGTCCTGATCCCGTCCATTTCCAATGCGGTGTTCACGGACACGCTGGCGGGCATCCAGGAAGCGCTGGACGCCGGCGGTTACCAGCTGCTGATCGGCAACACCCGTTATTCGGATGCGGAGGAAGCCAAGTTCCTGCGCATCCACCTGCAATCCAATCCTGACGGCGTCCTGCTGACCGGCGTAAAACAAAGCAGGGAAGTGCGCGACATGCTGCAGGCCAGCGGCGTCCCGGTGGTGTCCCTGATGGACATTCCGGACGATCCCGAATGGCCGGCGGTCGGCTTCTCGCAGCATGCGGCGGGGTTTGCCATCACCCGGCACCTGATCCAGAAAGGCTACCGCCGGATCGGCTTCATCGGCGCGCAGCTGGACGACCGCACGCTGAAGCGGGCGGAAGGCTTTCGCCATGCGATGCAGCAAGCCGGCCTGCACGATCCGCGCCGCGAGCTGCTGGTGCCGGATCCTTCCACCGTGGCGCTGGGCGCCGAGCTGCTGGGCCGCATGCTGGCCATTGCGCCGGACTGCGACGCCATTTTCTGCTGCAACGACGACCTGGCCTACGGCGCAATCTACCAGTGCCAGCGCCGCGGCATCGCGGTGCCGGACCAGCTCGCGGTATGCGGCTTCAACGACCTTCCGCTGTCCGCGTGGATGAATCCGACCGTCACCACCATTGCCACGCCGCGTTACCGGATCGGCTTCGAGGCGGCGAAGCTGCTCAGGCAGATCATCGAAGGCGAAGTCGTGGCGGCGAAGCAGATCGATCTCGGGTTCACGCTGATGGCCAGGGAAAGTGCCTGAGCCTGCCGGCAGATGGCTATTTGTTATTTGTCATGAAACCCGCATGTCGCCCTCGCGTTCGCGCGGTTTGGCGATACGCTGGTCCCGGCAAACACGCGAGGAGACGCCATGAACCCCGACGGACAATGGAAAACCGAGCAATACCACGGCCACGGCATGCATGTGATGGCCCAGCGCCGGGCGCATGAGAATCCGGATCTTCCCGGCCACGGCGACCAGTGGGATTTCCTCCTCAAGGTGACGGCGGGCGGCGCCGGCGCGGAATCGGCCGACGCCGAGACGGTGCGCTCGGACGACGGGATTTTCTACTCGACGCAGGCGATCGCGGAAAACATGGGTTTCCTGAAAGGCCGCGAAATCATCGAAGGGCGTGCCGGCAAGGACGCCAGCCCGGGCCAGACACTCTGAGCTTGCCCGCGCCGGCCAATGGCAGGGTCCGCGACTGGCGACTGGCGACTGGCGACCTGGTCAACCTGCGCGGCCGGGTTCACGCGAGACGGGTCCGTCCTTTCCAGCTTGGAAAAGGACGCCAGGTCTTTAGCCATTCGGCTACCGCGTCCGCCGGCATTGCCTGCGCGATCACGTATCCCTGTGCGACATCGCATCCAAGATCGAGCAGGGTCTCGCCGGTCTCCATGCGCTCCACGCCTTCGGCGACGACGCAGCGCCGGAACACGCCCGCCAGGGCAATAACGCTCTGGACGATGGCCAGGTCGTCGGTGCTGGTCAACATGTCGCGCACGAAGCTTTGGTCTATCTTCAGTGTTTCAGCCGGCATACGACGCAGATACGTCAGCGCAGAGTAGCCGGTGCCGAAGTCGTCGACTGAAAAATGGACACCCAGCGCGTGGCAAGCCTGCATCGTGGCTGCTACCGCTTCAAGGTCGTTCAGCGCACTGGTTTCAAGAATTTCGAGTTCCAGGTCGCCGGGCGCCACCTCGGGACAGCGCGCCAGTAAAACGCCCAGGCGCGGCGCAAAATCAGGGTTGCCGAGGTGGCTGGCGGCGATATTGACGCTGACCGGCATGTGCAGGCCGGCAGCTTGCCAGCGGCTGATCTGGCCGAGCACCTGCAGGAGCACCTGTTCGCCAAGCACGGTTTCAAGGGGATCGTCTTGCAGGGCCGGCAGGAATGCAGCCGGCTCCAGCAAGCCGCGTTCCGGATGCCGCCAGCGTACCAGCGCCTCCATGCCGATGACCGTGCCCAGCCGCATGTTCACCTTCGGCTGGTAGAACAACAGCATTTCATCGGTTTCGATCGCCTGCGCAATGCGCGACATGTGCACTTTGTGCTGTTGTATACCGGCTTCGAGCGCCGGGTCGAACCGGCAGACACGGTTACGGCCCTCGCGCTTGGCCACGAACATGGCCTGGTCGGCGTGGCGTATCAGCTGGTCTGCTTCCGCGGCATCCGCCGGAAAGACGGTCATGCCTATGCTTGCGGACACCTGCAGGACGAGCGGCCCGATGACGATAGGCTGTGCGAAAGCAGCAATGAGGCGGTCGATCAGTTCGTCGAAACACTGGGCCGAGCCCACGTCCTGCAGCACCAGCACGAACTCGTCGCCCCCCATGCGTGCGAGCGTATCGGTTTCCCGGATCGCCGCCTTCATGTTGTGCGAAACAGCGATCAGCACCTTGTCACCGACATCGTGACCATGTTTGTCGTTGATCTGCTTGAAGCAGTCCAGGTCGAGGTACAGCACGGCGGCCGACTGGCCGTTGCGATGGGCAAGGTACATCGCCTGCTGCAGGCGGTCACCCAGCAGAATCCGGTTGGCCAGCTTGGTCAGCGGGTCGAAGTGCAGCAGCCGTTCCAGTTCCTCCTGCTTGGCGCGCAGCGGCGTAATGTCTGCGATCAGCGCGACATAGTTTTGCACTTTCCCGGCTGCGTCGGCGATGACGCTCACGGATAACAGGCTTGCATACGCCTGCCCATCTTTCCGCCGGCTCCATGCCTCGCCCTGGTAGGCGCCTGTTTCCGCCAGCGCGGCTAACATTCTTGCCTGCGCTTCCGGTCCCTGGCGCGACGAACTGAACATGAGTGGGGAACGTCCCAGCAACTCGTCGCGACGATAGCCCGAGATTCGCTGGAACGACTGGTTGACTTCGACGATGAGCCCTTTCTCATCGGTAATCAGGATGCCCTCATGCGTGCTGCCGAACACTTGCGACGTCAGCCGCAGCCGTGCCTCGCCGCGTTTTCGCGCCGTAATGTCGCGGGCGATCTTGGAAGCGCCGATGACCTTTCCGTGCGTGTCGAAAATCGGTGAACTCGTCACCGACACGTCGACCAGGCGGCCGTCCTTGCAGCGCCGTACGGTTTCAAGATGGTCGACCTTCTGGCCTGCACGCAGCTGGCGCAGGATGTCGTCTTCCTCGCCGGATTTCTCCGGAGGAATCAGTGCATGCAGGGACTGGCCTATCATTTCTGCTGCCGAAAAGCCGAAGATGGCCTCGGCGGCGGCGTTCCAGCTAAGGACGGTGCCGTCGAGCGACTTGCTGACGATGGCATCATCCGACGAGGCGACGATGGCTTCGAACTGCCGGGCAGCGGCAGCCAATGCCTTCTGCCTGGAAATGTCGCGTGCAATTTTCGAGGCGCCGACGATGCAGCCTGCGCTGTCGCGTATCGGCGAGATGGCCACCGATACGTGAAGCAGGTGGCCGGCGCGGTGTCGCCGCACGGTGTCGAAATGCGCGACCTTTTCTCCCGCCATGATTTTATTGAGGATCAGGCTTTCCTCGTCGCGTCGTTCGGTGGGAATTAACACCTTGATCGAATGGCCGATCATTTCTTGCGCGGTATAGCCGAACAGGGCCTTCGCTCCGTCGTTCCAGACAGTGATACGCCCGGCCAGGTCCTTGCAGACGATTGCGTCATCGGAACTTTCGATGATCGCCTGGAAATCGTAGCCGGCACTATCGGGATTGCTGCTTGCGTCGGCAGGAGCCGGGCCGGCGTAGCCCAGGCCGCGAAAGGATTTCTTTCTCTTGCCGGACATAGGCAGTTTCCGGAAATGCTGCAGGATCGGATAGGTGTTGCGGAGCAATTATGCTCGCTAACTTTCCAAAATGTTCTAAAAAATGAAACTATTTAAAATTTTATCGCAGCCCATTCTTGCGAATACCAGAATTTATCCAGCGTCCTGCACAGCGCTTGAAGACCGGTCGTCCTGGCCGGGCGATGCCGGCATCGCCCGGCCAGGATCGGGGCGCGCCCTTACCCTTGCCGCTCACCCAGCGCGATGTCGAGCGTCATGTCATGCGCCAGCGCGCCCAGTTCCTGGCGCAGCGCATCGACCGACAAGCTGGCAGGCAGCAGCAGGTGCGCGCCAACCTTGAAGGTCTGCTTGCCGGAAACGCCGCTGCGCAGGATCTCGGTATGCAGGTTCTCGATGCTCACGCCCCGTTCCGCCAGGATTCTGGTCAGCGTGCTGACGATGCCTATCCGGTCGTCGCCGACCAGTTCCAGCTCCACTGCCCGCAGCGCCGCCGGCACGCTGGCGCTGCTGCTCCGGGCGACGACGACCTGCAGTCCGCTCGACGACAGCTCGCGCAGCGCCGCCACCAGCGCGTCCGCATGCTCGTGCGGCACTTCCAGGTGCACGGTGCCGGCGAACTCGCCGGCGAGGCGGGTCAGCCGGCTTGCCGCCCAGTTCGCGCCGTAACGCTCGGCCCTCTCCGACAACTGGCTCACGATGCCATGGCGGTCGGGCCCGACCAGGGTGACGATCAGCGACGTCGTGGTGGCGTCGTTGTCCTCGGTCAGCACCACCGACTTGCGTATCATCGGCGCCTTCGTGGCGAAGCGGGTGTCCTGCTCTTCGGCCACCAGGTAGCCATTAATGCGCGCGAACTGGACCACGCCCGTCAGCAGCGACAGGCCCATCGGCGCCAGCGCGCGCTCCCACAATTCCCGCGCGGTCTCGCCCTTCTCCACGAAGCACCAGTCCTGGGCAGCAATGGCGCCGGCGTCCCATCCATGGGACAGGTGATAGACCGAACCGCCTGCGACCGGGTCGCCTTCGAGTATCGTCCATTCGACCGCAGCAATGCCGCGGTGCCGCGGCAGCAGCGAAGGATGGTAGCCCACGCCGCCGAGACGGGAACGCGCCAGCGCTTCGTCGCTGACGCGCGCATGCGTATGGGCGGCAAGGATCAGCTCGGTGCCCTCGGCGATGGCCTCGCCCGGCACCAGTTTCGGGTTTTCCAGCACGTGTACCGCAACGCCCGCATTCCGCGCCGCAATGGCCAGGCGGTCGTCCGCGGCTGGCGCCACGACATTGGCGATCTCGACGCCCTTTTCCTTCCGCAGCGCCTCGAACACGGTGGCGCCAAAAAAACGGGATCCTACCAGCACGCATTTCATAGTCAGTTTCCTTATGGGGCGCAGGCACGTTCAGCCCTGCCGTTCGGGAGCCGGCTTCGGCATGCCTGTCTGCCCGGTAAAATTGTGGACGCTGCGCACCGACCGTGGCCGCTCCGGGGCGCGCGAGTGGCCGATGTTACCGCATCGGGAGGGGAGACAAGCGGTGCCCGCTTGGCAAAGAGCTGTTCGATCAGGTTGCGGTAGGGCCTGTAAGGCAGCCGGCCTGAACCGGAAGCGTCATTTCCGCGCAGCGACAGTTGCCGTTGCCGTTCCGCGCAGCGACAGTTGCAGTTGCAGTTGCAGTTGCAGTTGTCGTTGCAGTTGCCGTTGCCGTTGCCGTTGCAGTTGTCGTTGCTTTTGACGCGGCTTTTGACGTGGGTCCCCGTCGATGGCGACACGTCGCT
>CAUQYP010000172.1:0-9771 GCA_963522035.1 uncultured Noviherbaspirillum sp.
CCGGCACGCCGCGCCACCTTCAACGGCGCCGCGGAAAAGCGCGGCACCCTGGACCTCGCGCTGGACCACCTGATGAGGGAAGCGCCGCAGCGCCCGGAACAGATTGCGCTGCCGGCCGGCGCGCTGTATGGCGCCGTCAATGTCGACAAGGCGGCCTGCACGCTGTGCATGTCCTGCGTCGGCGCGTGTCCCGAGTCGGCGCTGATGGACAATGCCAATGCGCCGCAACTGCGCTTCGTCGAAAAGAATTGCGTGCAATGCGGTTTGTGCGAGAAGACTTGCCCGGAAAACGCGATCACGCTGACGCCGCGGCTATTGCTGACCGAAGCCGTGCGCCAGCCTGTCGTCCTGAACGAGGCGCAGCCCTTTCACTGCGTACGCTGCAACGCGCCGTTCGGCACGCTGCAGATGATAGAAAACATGGTGTCGAAGCTGTCGCAGCATGGCGCGTTCGCCGGCAACATCAACCGCATCAAGATGTGCGCCGACTGCCGCGTGGTGGACATGATGGAAAACCGGAACGAAGCCACCATTACCAGCCTGACGCGGCCCCACTAGCCCCATGCACAAGAACAGACCGTAATGACGACAACCCAGACGCTGAAATTCGAGACGCCCGACCAGGGAGAAGAAACCGCCCGCGCCGACCTGTACGGCCTGCTGGCCACGCTGTTCAGCGCGCCGCCGTCGCAGGACCTGATCGACACCATTGCGTCGGCTCGCAGCGAAGGCGACGGCGTGCTCCAGCATGCGTGGGCCGAGCTGGTGCGCACATGCCGCACCGCACAAGCCGAGGCAGTGCGCGACGAATACGAAACGCTGTTCATCGGCGTCGGCAAGCCCGAGGTCATGCTGTATGGCTCCTATTACCTGTCAGGCTTCCTGATGGAAAAGCCGCTGGCGGCGCTGCGCACGGACCTTGCGCATCTTGGCCTAGAACGGGATGAATCGGTGCCCGAAACCGAAGACCATATTGCAATGCTGTGTGAAGTAATGCGTTATTTAATTGCGTCCAATGAAATTGAGCAGGCCAGCCTGGCCAGCCAGCAGGCGTTCTTCGCAGCGCACATGCAACCATGGCTGATCAGATTGTGCGATGCAATAGACGAACACCCGTCATCGCGTTTTTACCGCGCCGTTAATGGACTTGCGCGGGTTTTCTTTGAAGTGGAGATGCAGGCTTTCGACATGGCCTGATGCGTTCGCCATTTGGCTCCGCCGTCATTGGCTGCTGAAACCTTTAAGGGTTTCTACGTACTGCATGGGTTGCATAGTTGCATTTGTACGGTTTCTCCCTACAATGGTGCCAGTCAAAAAGAATTAGCAAAAAACGCCAAAATTATGCCGGCCATGCATCGCATGCGTGCAGGCGCTACAACAATAAGTCTGCTCATCCACCGGGGACCTACCATGTCAGAAAAAACGAAGATCGCACGCAGAAGCTTCTTTGCGGGGCTGGGCCTGGTCGCGGCCGCAGGCGTCGCGGTCAAGCTGGCGCCGTCGGCGGCAGTCGAGGCACTCTCCGAAAAACCGGAAGAGCCCGAAGGCAACAGCTATCGCCTGAGCGAGCACGTCAAGAAATACTACCGCACTACCACTATTTGATTTCGAGGTGACTCCATGCTGTTGACTCGCAAGGGCCAGTCAGGCCAGCGTTCGACCACGCGTTTTTCGTCCAGCCTGGCTGACACGCTGTCGCGTGCCCTGCCTACCATGGACAGGCGCAAGTTTTTGAAGCGTTCCGGCATCGGCGTCGGCGCCGGCATCGCGGCCGCGCAACTCGGCCTGATCCGCAAGTCGAACGCGGCCGACGGTGCGAAGACTGCGGACGGCAGCGGCAAGATCGAAGTGCGCCGCACGGTCTGCACCCACTGTTCAGTGGGCTGTGCGGTCGATGCGGTGGTTGAGAACGGTATCTGGGTGCGCCAGGAACCGGTGTTCGACTCGCCGATCAACCTCGGCGCGCATTGCGCCAAGGGCGCGGCGCTGCGCGAGCATGGCCATGGCGAATACCGTCTGAAGTACCCGATGAAACTGGTCAACGGCAAGTACCAGCGCATCAGCTGGGATACGGCCTACGCCGAGATCGCGGCCAAGCTGCTGGAGACGCGCAAGACCAGCGGCCCGGACTCGGTGTTCTGGGTCGGCTCCTCCAAGCACAACAATGAACAGGCGCAGCTGCTGCGCAAGTTCGTCTCGTTCTTCGGCTCCAATAACTGCGATCACCAGGCCCGCATCTGCCACTCGACCACGGTCGCCGGCGTGGCGAACACCTGGGGCTATGGCGCAATGACCAATAGCTACAACGACATGCAGAATTCGAAGGCCGCGATGTACATCGGCTCGAATGCGGCCGAAGCGCACCCGGTGTCGATGCTGCACATGCTGCATGCGAAGGAAACCGGCTGCAAGATGATCGTGGTCGACCCGCGCTACACGCGTACCGCGGCCAAGGCCGACCAGTACGTGCGCATCCGTTCGGGCAGCGACATTCCCTACCTGTACGGCATGCTGTACCACATCTTCAAAAACGGCTGGGAAGACAAGAAGTACATCAACGACCGCGTCTACGGCATGGAAGCGGTCAAGGAAGAGGTGATGAAGTGGACACCCGACCTGGTCGAGGAAGCCTGCGGCGTGCCGGAAGCCGAAGTCTTCAAGGCCGCGCAGACGATGGCGATGAACAAGCCGTCGACGGTGGTCTGGTGCATGGGCCAGACCCAACACACCATCGGCAACGCGATGGTGCGCGCCTCGTGCATTTTGCAGCTGGCGCTGGGCAATGTCGGCCTGTCCGGCGGCGGCACCAACATCTTCCGCGGCCATGACAACGTGCAGGGCGCAACCGACGTCGGCCCCAACCCGGACTCGCTGCCCGGCTACTACGGCCTGGCGACCGGCGCCTGGAAACACTGGTGCACGGTCTGGGGCGTCGACTACGAATGGGTGAAGAAGCAGTTCGCGTCGCAGGCGATGATGGAAAAGTCCGGCACCACGGTGTCGCGCTGGGTCGATGCGGTGCTGGAAAAGAACGAGCTGATCGACCAGGACAACAACGTCAAGGCCATGGTGTTCTGGGGCCACGCGCCCAACTCGCAGACCCGCGGCCTGGAAATGAAGAAGGCGTTCGACAAGCTCGACCTGCTGGTGGTGATCGACCCGTATCCGTCGGCCACCGCGGCGATGGCGGCGATGAAGGTCGACGGCCAGGAGCTCAACGCCAACCGCGCGGTGTACCTGCTGCCGGCCGCGACCCAGTTCGAGACGTCCGGCTCGGTCACCGCGTCGAACCGCTCCATCCAGTGGCGCGAGAAGGTCATTGAGCCGCTGTTCGAGTCGCGCACCGACCACATGATCATGTACCAGCTGGCCGAGAAGCTGGGCTTCGCCAAGGAACTCGTCGCGCGCCTGAAGATGGTGCCGGGCAAGGGCGGCATGATGGAGCCGGAGCCGGAGTCGATGCTGGAAGAGATCAACCGCGGCACCTGGACCATCGGCTACACCGGCCAGTCGCCGACCCGGCTCAAGGCGCACATGCGCAACATGCACCTGTTCGACGTGAAGACCCTGCGCGCCAAGGGCGGCAAGGATGCGGAAACCGGCTACGACATCACCGGCGATTATTTCGGACTGCCATGGCCATGCTTCGGCACGGCGGAAATGAAGCATCCCGGATCGCCCAATCTGTACGACACCACCCGCCACGTGATGGACGGCGGCGGCTGCTTCCGCGCCAACTTCGGCGTGGAACGCGACGGCGTGAGCCTGCTGGCCGAAGACGGCTCCCACTCGGTCGGTTCCGACATCACTACCGGTTACCCGGAGTTCGACCACATCCTGCTGAAGAAACTGGGATGGTGGAACGACCTGACGGACGCCGAAAAGAAAGCGGCCGAAGGCAAGAACTGGAAGACCGACCTTTCCGGCGGCATCCAGCGGGTGACGATGAAAGTGCATGGCGTGCACCCGTTCGGCAACGCCAAGGCGCGGGCGCTGGTCTGGAATTTTCCCGACCCGGTGCCCAAGCACCGCGAGCCGCTGTACGGCACGCGGCCGGACCTGGTCGCCAAGTATCCGACCCACGAAGACAAGAAGGCATTCTGGCGCATGCCGACCCTGTACAAGTCGGTGCAGGACAAGAACGTCGAGCAGAAGCTCCACGAAAAATTCCCGATCATCCTGACTTCGGGACGGCTGGTCGAATACGAAGGCGGCGGCGAGGAAACCCGTTCCAACCCGTGGCTGGCCGAATTGCAGCAGGAGAACTTCGTCGAGATGAACCCGAAGGCGGCGGCCGACCGCGGCATACGGGACGGCGAGTACGTGATCGTCGCCACGCCGACCGGCGCGCGCATCAAGGTCAAGGCCATGGTGACGCCGCGGGTCGGTCCGGACACCGCGTTCATTCCCTTCCATTTCTCGGGCTGGTGGCAGGGCCGCGACATGAAGGAGTACTACCCGGACGGCGCCGCGCCCATCGTGCGCGGCGAAGCGGTCAACACCGCCACTACCTATGGCTACGACTCGGTGACGATGATGCAGGAAACCAAGACCACGATCTGCAACATCGAGAAGATTGTCGCCTGAAGGCGACCCGCCGGATAGACGCGCGAGAAAAGAGGACATCAAATGGCAAGAATGAAATTTATCTGCGACGCCGAGCGCTGCATCGAGTGCAACGGCTGCGTCACCGCCTGCAAGAACGAGCATGAAGTGCCATGGGGCGTGAACCGCCGGCGCGTGGTCACCATGAACGACGGCGTCGTCGGCCAGGAAAAGTCGATCTCGGTCGCCTGCATGCATTGCTCCGACGCGCCCTGCATGGCGGTCTGCCCGGTCGACTGCTTCTACCGCACCGACGAAGGCGTGGTGCTGCATGACAAGGACATCTGCATCGGCTGCGGCTACTGCTCGTATGCCTGCCCGTTCGGCGCGCCGCAGTTCCCGTCCAACGGCACCTTCGGCCTGCGCGGCAAGATGGACAAGTGCACGTTCTGCGCCGGCGGCCCGGAAGCCGACGGTTCCAAGGCCGAGTTCGAGAAATACGGCCGCAACCGGCTGGCGGAGGGCAAGCTGCCCGCGTGCGCCGAGCTGTGCTCGACCAAGGCGCTGCTGGGCGGCGACGGCGACGTGGTGGCGGACATCTTCCGCAACCGCGTCCTGCGGCGCGGCAAGGGCAGCGAAGTGTGGGGTTGGGGCACGGCCTACGGCCGTGCGCCGAACGGCGGCGCAGCGCCGGCCGCGGTGGCGCCGCAAGGGAAGAAATCGTGACGCGGCCGCTGTGGTCTGCCGCCGCGCTGCTGGCGGTGCTGGCGCTGTCCGCCTGCGGCGAGCGCGACCAGGCGATGTCTGCTGGCCGCCACGGTTCGCCCGACGAGCCATGGCGTGGCGCGAAAAACGGTTTTGTGGTCAAGACCTGGACGCCGAGCGACAAGGCAGGCTGGGAAACCCAGCTGCGCCAGCGGGCGCAACGCCAGAACGAGTACAACAATACCAATTGATGATGTCGACCGCTGTCGACAGTGGGAGGTGCCCATGAAGAAATTCCTGACCGGCCTGGCGCTGGGCTTGTCGCTGCTGGCGGCAGGTGCGGCCGTTGCCGACACTAAAACCCCGGTTCCCGCGGAAGGCATCGTCGTCAGCACGCCGCCGCAGGTGCCGCCTGGCGTCACGTCGGCCCCCAGTCCGGGCTTCCCGGGCGTCGAGTCCGACGACATCCTGAAGCAGAACCAGGCCCAGCGCACCGAGGTGCAGCCGGGCAACGCAGCGCCGACCTGGCGCGTGATCAAGGAAGGCACGCACAACTATTCCAGCCTGCCGGCGCTGGAGTCGGGCGTGCTGATCCAGCCCAAGGCGCAGTTCCTGGGCCAGGCGCGCGCAACCACCGCTGGCGAGGCATGGCGGCAATATCGCAATGGCCCGCTGACGACCTACGGCGGGTGGCTCCTGATCGCCGCGGTGCTGGGCCTGGCGCTGGCGTACTTTGTTTTCGGCAAGATCCGCATGAAAGCGCCGATGACCGGCAGGCTGATCGAGCGCTTTACCTCGTTCGAGCGCATCGTCCACTGGACCGTTGCCATAACCTTCGTCGCACTGGCCTTTACCGGCATTGCCATGTTGTTCGGCAAGTACGTGGTGCTGCCGCTGCTCGGGCATACCGTGTTCGGATGGATCGCCTATGCCGCCAAGAACATCCACAATTTCGTCGGTCCACTTTTCGCAGTGTCGCTGCTGGTGATGTTCGTCACCTACGTCCGGGACAACCTGCCGACGCTGGTCGACCTGAAATGGCTGACTGCCGCGGGCGGTCTGTTGGGCAAGGGCCATCCGCAGGCGGGGCGCTTCAATGGTGGCGAGAAGGCATGGTTCTGGTTCGGCGTGGTGGCATTGGGCCTGATCGTCAGCGCGTCCGGTTTCGTGCTCGACATGCTGGTGCCAGGCGTTCTCTACACCCGCGGCAACATGCAGCTGGCCCACGTAATCCACCTGGTTGGCGCGGTGCTGGTGAGCGCCATGTCGCTCGGCCATATCTACCTGGGGACCGTCGGCATGGAAGGCGCGTACGCCGCGATGCGCCATGGCTATGTGGACGATACCTGGGCCAAGGAGCACCATGAGCTCTGGTACGATGACGTCGTTGCCGGGCGGGTAAAACGCGTACGCAGTCCCGAAGGCGCTGCCCGGGTCGGCGCACCGGTCAAAGCGGTTTAGGTTCGAGGAGACAGGTGGATGAATAGATTATTGATCGCCATGCTGGGCATGGCCCTTGCAGGCGCGGCCGGCGCCAAGTTGCCGGCGCTCAGCGCCGAGGCGCAGGCCAAAGCCGAGGAAGCCAAGCAGAAGACCGCATGGTCCGACAAGGTCGCGGCCTACCAGCTGTGCAAGGCACAGGACAGGGTTGCTGCTGCGTACCGGCAGAAGAAGGGCAGTGAGCCAGCCTCAGCCGCACCTGCGGCTCCGGTCGCGGTTGCCGCGGGTACGCCCGCACCGACGGCAACGGGAGCGCCAACAGCGGTGGCCGCACCAGCAGCAGCAGCCCCAGCAGCAGCAGCCGCACCTGCAGCAGCCGCACCGACAACAGCCGCATCAGGCGCAACGCCGGTCGCGGCTAGCGCGGCGCCCGCCATCCCGACTTGCCAGGACCCCGGCCCATATGCCGCTGCCGCCTCCGCCGAGGCTGCCAAGGTCGGCGTCGCCGATTCCTTGCCGGTACCGGCCGCCGGCAAGCCTCTCACGCCAGCCGAGGCAAAAAAATAGCGGCCTGCTACACTCCCGTCATGCCCAGTCGCCGTCCACAACTCAGCAATGCCGCCGTTCCTCTTACCCACGCAGTGGAAATCCTGGATGAGCGCGGCCGCGCCTCGACCATCCATATTCCCGCGGAACGACCGCTGACGGTCTACGTCGACAAGCGCGAGCTGGTCACGTTGATGACGCTCGGTGGCGCGCCCGAGGCGCTGACGCTGGGTTATCTTCGTAACCAGCGGCTGGTCAAGTCGCTCGACGAGGTCGAGTCGGTACAGGTCGACTGGACGGTCGAAGCGGTGGCGGTCAAGACCCGCAACGGCATTGCCAACGTCGAGGAGCGCACCGCGAAGCGCGTCGTCACCACTGGCTGCGGCCAGGGCTCGGTGTTCGGCGGACTGATGGACGAGGTCGACAGCATTGTGCTCGACCCCGACGCGCGGCTGCAACAGTCCACGCTGTACCGCATCGTCGACACCATACGCACGCTGCAATCGATCTACAAGCAGGCCGGCTCCGTCCACGGCTGTGCGCTGTTTTCGGAAGAGGGCGAGCTGATTCATTTTGTCGAGGACGTCGGCCGCCACAACGCAGTCGACGCCATCGCCGGCAAGATGTGGCTCGACGGCATGGGCGGTGCCGACAAGGTGTTCTACACCACCGGCCGCCTGACCTCCGAGATGGTGATCAAGGGCGCGCAGATGGGCATTCCCTTCCTGCTGTCGCGTTCCGGGACCACGCAGATGGGCCACATGGTGGCCGAACGCGTCGGCATGTCGCTGCTGGCGCGCTGCAGCGGCAAGCACTTCCTGCTGCTGACCGGCAAGGAGCGGCTGGTGTTCGAGCCGGCGCTGCTGGAAGACACGCGTCGCCTTGCCTGACTTGCGTTCGCCGATGCAATGGCATTGATCCAGGCCGTACAGGACGCGTTCGTGCTGCTGGTCTCGGGCGATGCCGCGCTGTGGCAAGTCATCTGGGTGTCGGTCAAGACCACCTTGCTTGCGCTGCTCATCGCCACGCCGATTGCCGTGGGCTGTGGTTATGCGATCGCTTCCCATGCCTTTCCCGGCCGTCGCGTGCTGATCTGGCTCGCGCAAGTTTCCCTTTCCCTGCCTACCGTGCTGATCGGCCTGCTGCTCTATTTGCTGCTGTCTCGCCGTGGGCCTCTGGGCGAACTGGGCTGGCTGTTTTCGCAGACCGGCATCGTGGCCGGGCAGGTGATCATTGCGTTGCCGGTGCTGGTTGCCTTTACGCTGGCAGCGGTGCAAGCCGCCGACGTGCGCCTGGCCGAGACCGCCATCACCCTGGGTGCGTCGCGCTGGCGGGTCATGCTGACCATCCTTCACGAAGTGCGTTTCGGCGTAATGGCCGCAGTGATCAACGGCTTCGGCCGCGTGATCTCCGAAGTCGGTTGCGCGATGATGGTGGGCGGGAACATCGCCGGTGAGACCCGCACCATCACCACCGCCATCGCGCTGGAAACCAGCAAGGGTGAATTCGCGCAGGGCATTGCGCTGGGCATCGTGCTGGTCAGCATCGCGCTGGTGATCAATGCCGGCCTGATGCTGCTGCAGGGCGACGCCCATGCGGCGCCGGCAGTGCGATGAACATGCTGCTGACGATCGAGGGCCTGACCAAGCGATTTGGCGAGCGGCGGCTGTTCGATATCGACCGGATGGACATCGAGGCCGGCGCTGCGTACGTGCTGACCGGCGCCAATGGCGCGGGCAAGAGCACGCTGCTGCGTGTGCTGTGCGGGCTGGAGCGGGCGGAAGTCCGGGCCGTTCGCTTTCTTGGCGAGTCATTCACGCTTGCCCCATACCCGCGCAGCATGCGGGATGCAATCGCCTATGTGCATCAGCATCCGGTCATGTTTTCAACGAGCGTTGCCGACAACATCGCGTATGGCCTGAAGGCCCGCGGCCTGCCGCGCGATGAAATACGAAGCAGGGTCGAGGAAGCGGTGGACTGGGCAGGCATCGGCCACCTGCGCGACAGCCCGCCGCAGACCCTGTCCGGCGGCGAAAAACAACGCGTCGCGCTGGCGCGGGCGCGGGTACTGAAGCCGAAACTGCTGCTGCTCGATGAACCAACCGCCAACCTCGACGGCCGGGCGCGCGAAGCGGTGATTGCGCTGATACCGACGCTGGTGCACAGCGGCAGCAGCGTGGTGATGGCCTGCCACGACCGGGACCTGATAGGACTGCCGGGCGTGAGACGAATGAAGCTGACAGACGGGCGACTGGCGCTGCGTTGACGCGGCAACCGCGGAGTGATTTGTAGGGTGTAATAAGCTAAGCGCATTTCATCTAGCGCATTTTCATGCTGTCTTGCGCCAGAAGCGCCACTTCTGCGCAGCGACAGTTGCCGTTGCTTTGACGTTCCGCGCAGCGACAGTTGCCGTTGCAGTTGCCGTTGCAGTTGCAGTTGCTTTTGAAGTTGCTTTTGACGTGGGTCCCCGTCGAGGGCGACACGTCGCTGGTGCCGAAATCGGATAAAGAAGCGTCGGCTGTCTGAGCGAAGCGA
>CAUQYP010000173.1:0-9756 GCA_963522035.1 uncultured Noviherbaspirillum sp.
AGCAACTGCAACTGCAACTGCAACTGCAACTGCAACTGCAACTGTCGCTGCGCGGGCAACGGCAGCTGCAACGGCAACTGTCGCTGCGCGGAGCCAACGGCGAAAGCAACTGTCGCTGCGCGGAACAAGCGATATCGCTTACAGGCCAGCCTGAGCAAGTCGGCACGAAGCTGATCTAACCTAAGCAGGTTAACTAAAGCAGATTAACTTAAGCAAGCTGACTGCCTTGTCAGAGCACCTTCCCCAGGAAGGACAACGACATGCCATGTGCCACGGCGGACGCCTTCTGGTTGTAGGAAGGCCGCTCCCAGCAATTAAAACCATGGTCCACATCCGGGTAGGTCTCGATAACCGCATTGCGGGCGTTGCCAAATGCCGCCTTGACCGCATCGACTGCCGACTTGCTGATGTAGTGATCCTTTTCGGCAAAGTGAAAGAGGATCGGGCAGGTCACCTTGCCGGCCTGGTTCAACTGGCTGTCGATGCCGCCGCCGTAGTAGCACACCGCAGCGTCCACGCCGGCATTGGCTGCGCACAGGTAGGACAACAGGCCGCCCATGCAGAAGCCCAGCGACGCCACGCCGCCGCTCACCTCAGGCATGCCGCGCAGCATGTTGACCGCTTGCGTCAGGTCCTGCACCGCCAGTGGAAAGTCGACCTTCTTCATGTAGGCGAACGCCTCGGCCGAACCGGCATCGTCGTATTGCAAATCGACCCCCGGCTTCTGGCGCCAGAATACGTCCGGTGCCAGCACCACGTAGCCGTCCAGCGCATATTGGTCCGCGACAGCCCGGATGTGGCTGTTGACGCCCCAGATCTCCTGGATCAGCACGATGCCTGGGCCGGTGCCCTTGGGCGGCAGTGAAAGGTAGCCACGGAAGGCGTTGCCATTGCTGGTGTCGATGTCGATCCATCGTGAATGCATGCTTGCTCCTGATTGATGTTGGAATGAACGATGTTGCAAGGGTGATCCTGGCCTGCTGCAGGCGCGGGTCATTGTATCGGCAATTAATTCGACTTGCTCGGCGTGGCTGTGTGACTTGGCGCACCGACGTGCCTGCACCGCGCCATTACCCTTTTTGTCTGCCCAATCATAAGGAATCACCATGAGTCACGCTGCTGCCGGTCAACTGGAAGACCTGAAGGAAAAAATCAAGGATGTGAAGTTCGGCATGTTCACGACGCTGGACCCTGACGGCAAGCTGTCGTCGCGCCCGATGACGAGCCAGCAGCTCGACGATGGCGGCAATCTCTGGTTCTTCACGTCCGATGTCACCGATTTTGTGCGCCACCTGAACGAACACCCGGAAGTCAATGTCGCATTCTCCGACCCGGACGACAGCTTGTATGTCTCGGTGGCCGGCCACGCCGAGCTGACGCGGGACCGTGCCAAGATCGACGAACTGTGGAGTCCGCTGGTGGCAGCCTGGTTCGACGGCGGCAAGGACGACCCGCACCTGTCACTGATCAAGGTGCATGTCAACAGCGCCGAATACTGGGATACCAAGTCCAGCAAGATGACCCAGCTCTACGCATTGGCCAAGTCCGCCCTTACCGGCAAGGCGCCACGCGACATCGGCGAGCACAAGAAGATTTCGCTGTAAGCCAGCCGGCAACGGGGCGGCGCCATGCACCTCAGGCGGCGTCCCGTTGCGCGTGGAAACGCGCAAGGCGATCGGTTACCATATCCGGCATTTTGGCGTCAGCGGAAAGTGTCATGGTCATGGTCAAGGTCTACGAAATCGACGGCATCGTGCCGGTGGTGCATCCGACCGCCTTCGTGCACCCCAGCGCCGTGCTGATCGGCGACGTGATCGTCGGCGCCCACTGCTACGTCGGGCCGGCGGCCTGCCTGCGCGGCGACTTCGGCCGGATCGAACTGGAAGAGGGCGTTAATGTGCAGGACGCTTGCGTGATGCACAGCTATGCGGACAGCGACGCAGTCATCGAGCGCTACGGGCACATCGGCCACGGCGCGATCCTGCACGGCTGCCGCATCGGCGAAAATGCGCTGGTCGGCATGAATGCGGTGGTCATGGATGGCGCGCTGATCGGCGCGGGCTCGCTGGTGGCCGCCATGAGTTTCGTGCGTGCCGGCATGCAGGTGCCGCCGCGCAGCATGGTGGTCGGCATGCCGGCGCGGGTGCTGCGGCAGCTGAGCGACGAGGAAGTCGCCGAGAAAACCCGGGAAACCGAGGCTTACATTGCGTTGGCCCGACGTTCGCGCGACACCATGCGCGCGGTCGAGGCGCTCGCCGCGCCCGAACCCGGTCGACGGCGCATTAACTCCCCATTGCCTAACGCAGGCTGACTGGCACGAAGATCTTCGCCGCGCTGCGCTTTAGCAGCGTGGCCGGTTGCTTGCCGGCACGGGATCGTCGCACTTCCCCGGTGCACCGATTAAAATGACGTTCATTCCAACAACGAAACACATCATGAAACTGCGTCGTTCTTTGCTATGCGGCATGGCCGCAACCATGTTGTTGTCCACCACGCCGCTGGCGCTGGCACAGGCACAGCCCTATCCGACCAAGTTGATTCGGTTCGTCGTGCCATACCCGCCCGGCGGCCCGCTCGACGCCATTGCCCGCATGCTTGCGGAAAAGATGCGGGACGGCCTCGGCCAGCAGGTCATCGTCGACAACAAGCCCGGCGCCGGCGGCAATCTTGGCGCCGACATCGTGGCCAAGGCGGCGCCTGACGGCTACACCATCGTGATGGGCGCCGTGGCGACCCATGCGATCAACCCGACCCTGTTTTCAAGGATGCCCTACGACCCGGTGCGCGACTTTGCGCCGGTCTCGCTGGTAGCCAGCGTGCCCAATGTGCTGGTGATCAGCCCGGACGTCGCCGCCCGCAACGGCATCAACTCGCTGGGCGACCTGGTGAAATACGCAAAGACCCATCCGGGCCAGCTTAATTTCGCTTCCGGCGGCAACGGCAGCGCCGGGCACCTGGCCGGCGAGCTGTTCAAGTCGATGGCAAAGGTCAGCATGCTCCACATACCCTATGCAGGCGCCGCGCCGGCCCAGCTCGGGCTGCTGGCAGGCCAGACCGACCTGATGTTCGACAACCTTGCCTCGGCCAGCCAGAACATCCGCGCGGGCAAGCTCAAGGCGCTCGCAGTCACCACCGCGAAGCGCGCCGAAGGGCTGCCGGAACTGCCGACCGTGGCCGAGGCGGGCAAGGACTACGGACTGGCGGGCTTCGACATCAACACCTGGTTCGGCGTGCTCGCCCCGGCGAATACCCCGGCCCCGGTCGTTGAAAAACTGAATGCGGAAATCCGCCGTGCGCTGCAGTCGGCCGACGTGCGCGAACGCATGGCCCGGCTCGGCGCCGAGCCGTCGCCCAACACGCCGGAGCAGTTCGGCTCCCTGATCCAGGCCGAACTGAAGAAGTATGCGGCCGTCATCAAGGCCTCGGGCGCCAAGGTCGACTGATCAGGCTCACGTCAGGCGCTCAGGCGCTGCGCTGCAGGGCCGGAAACAGGCTGCCGCCGCGCAGCAGCCTGGCCGCGTCGGTGGCGGGCAGGGGCCGCGAGATGTAATAACCCTGCACCTCGTCGCAGCCCATGCCGGCCAGGATCTGCAACTCTTCGAGCGTCTCGACGCCTTCGGCCACCACGCTCATGCCCAGCACATGCGCCATCGACACGATGGCATGGAAGAAGGCAATGCCCTCGTGCCCACGGCCGAGCTGCGCCGTAAAAGCACGGTCGACCTTGAGCACGTCGAGGTCCAGCTGCTGCAGTTGCGAAAGCGACGAATAGCCGGTGCCGAAGTCGTCCACCAGCAGCTTGACGCCGAGCGCCTTGATGGCAGCCAGCTGGTCGGCCACCGGGCGGTCGGTGACGAGCATGCAGGACTCGGTCAACTCCACTTCCAGCAGCGCCGGCGGGATGCCGTGGCGGGCGATGCAGCCGGCAATCATGCCGGGCACGTCGCCATGGTTGAACTGCTCGGCCGACACATTGATCGACACCGGCACCGGCCTCAGCCCTTGCGCTTCCCAAGCGCGGAGCTGGACGCACACCTTGTCGGCCACCTGCTGCCCCAGCGCCTCGATCAGGCCCATGGCTTCTGCCACCTCGATGAACTCCATTGGCCCGACCAGGCCGCGTTGCGGATGCTGCCAGCGCACCAGCGCCTCCATGCTGCGCAGGTCGCCGGTTGCGGTGTCGACCCGTGGCTGGTAATGCAACACGAACTGGTCGCCGTCGACCGCCTCCCGCAGCGCCTGTTCCAGGGCCAGCCGCTGCATGAGGCTGGCCGACAGCGCCGGCTTGTAGAAATGGTACTGCCCCTTGCCGCTGGCCTTGACCGCGTACATCGCGATGTCCGCATGCTTCAGCAGCGTGTCGGCGTCGTCGCCGTCGGCCGGAAACATGCTGATGCCGATCGACGCGTGGACCGTGTGGCGGCTGCCATCGGACAGCACGAAAGGGTCACGCAGCGCGGCGATCACGCGTTCGGTCACCTTCGCCACCTGTCCGGCGCTGTCCACCTGCTCGAGGATCACCGTGAATTCGTCACCGCCCAACCGCACCGCATGGTCGCCCGGACGCAGCGCCGAACGCAGGCGCTGCGCCGTCAGCCGCAACAGGTCGTCGCCGGCCGCATGGCCCAGCGTGTTGTTGACGTTCTTGAAGTCGTCCAGGTCGAAGAACAGCAGCGCCAGCATGTGCCCGGCGGCTTTTGCCGCGGCGACCGACTGCGGCATGTGCTGCATCAGCCAGTGCCGGTTGTGCAGCGTGGTCAGCGCGTCCTCGCTGGCAAGCCGGGACAGCGCCTGCGCATGCGCCTTGGCGTCGGATATGTCGCGCACCGTCATTGCCAGCGCGTCGCCGGAACGCACCAGCTTGCGCTGCAGCCACAGCGGCCGCTCGCCGCAGTCGCGCCGGACCATGAACTCGTCCTCGTAGAAGCCCGACTGCATCGCCTCCCGGAAAATGCCCATGACCCGGGACAGCGCCGCGCCGCGATACAGCTCGGTGAAGCGCATGCCCAGCAGCGCGTCGCGCCTGAATCCGACGAAGGCGGCGCCGCGCTCGTTGCAGTCCTGGACGGCGAAGTCGGCGACCTGGCCGTCGGCGAGCGCAATGCTGCCTATCATGAAAAAACCCTCGCGTGCGCCGTCGGTTGCGAGACGATAGGTTTCCTGGATGCGCGCCTCGCGCCTGGCGCGGCCTGCGGCCCGCAGCGTGGCGAGAATGCCGCCCAGGCCGGCGACGGCAAGCAGCGCGGTGGCGCCGATCGCGCTCTGGCGCGCATGGCGGGACGCATCGTTCGCCGCTGCATGAATGTCGGCCGAGGACAGGCCGACAGTGGCTGTCAGCGGGTAGCCGGACAGTCGCTGCCAGGCAACCAGGCGCGCCGCGCCGTCGGCGAACCGGCCGGCGTCGATGAAAGCCGACCCCGCCGGCTCGTCGGCCTGCGGCGGCGCCGGCATCAGGCTGCTCGCCGTGGCGTCTAGGCTGCCGCCTGCCTTGCCCGAAAGGAACACGCCGTCGGCCCGGTGGACGGCATGGAAGTCCTGCCGGCCCAGGCTGGCCCGGTCGTAGAAGGCGGCAATGTAGCCAGGCTCGACGGCTACCATGACCACCCCGTCGAAGCTGCCGTCCGGCTTGTGCAGCGCACGCGAAAAGGCAATCACCGCGCTGCCGGTGGTACGGCCGACATACGGTTCGGAAATATAAAGGCCGACCTGGCGGCCTTCCTTGTGGATACGAAAATATTCGCGGTCGGCCAGGACCAGCGCGCCTGGAAGCGTGCCGGTGACCTTGTCGCCGTTGCTGTCGATGATCAGCACATATAACCCGGCCGACTCTGGATACAAGCCGTTCTTGGCCTGGTCTTCCAGCAAGACCGCGCTGCGGGCATGTTCCCAGTAATACTTGAGCGTGAGCGTGATCTGGTCGAGTTCGCCCACGCTACGGCGCAACTGCTCGGCATAGGCCCGGGACAGTGCCTGCGCCTGCGCCTGCGCCGCGGCTTCTGCCTGCGCGTGCCTGCCCGTCGACCGCGTGCCTTCAAGGCTCCATACCAGGCCGATCAGCAGGGCGCACGCCAGAAAGAGGACGATGGCAAGTGGCGGCACCCGCCGGATGGCGGCAAGCAGGGCAGGGACGTCGATCATTCTTTTTCTCATGCGCGTATCGCTTTGTCCGGTGGTCAGCACAGGCCGGCAATCGATGGCCGGGTGCCTGCGTGCGGGGCTGCTCCGCTATTTACGGCTGCCCGCCGTATTAATGAAGGGCGGGCCATGCTCCGATCGCGAACCGGCAATTTTTGATGTATCTCAAGGGAAGGCCAGGGGCAGGGTTCTAGCATGTGCTGGCTTCCATCGGTAGCCAATGTTTCATCGAGGAGATCACCATGTTTAACCATTTGCTGGTTCCCACCGACGGCTCGCCCCTGTCGAACAAGGCAGTCCGGGCGGCGATCGAGTTCGCCAAGGCAGTGGGCGGCCGGCTGACCGCGCTGTCGGTGGCGGAGCCGTACCCGTATTCTGCGCTGGCGGAGGCGGCCTATCTGCCGGACCAGACGCGCTACGAGAAGGAAATGCAGGACCATGCGCAGACCTTCGTCAGGGAAGTAGCCGAGATGGCCGGCGCCGCCGGCGTACCGTGCGAGACCCGGGTCGGGCTTTCTTTCAGCCCCTACGAGGAAATCGTCAGCACGGCCAAGGACCTGGGATGCGATGCCATCTTCATGGCCTCGCATGGCCGCAAGGGCATCAACCGGTTGTTCGTCGGCAGCGAGACCCAGAAAGTGCTGGCGCACACGACGCTACCCGTGATGGTGTTCCGATGAGTGCGGTCGTTTTCCAGGGGCCTGGCCGCTACTGGTCGCCGCGCATGCGCCTGGGCATGCCGTCAGTGGACGCCTGCCACCGTGAGTTGATGGAGGAGCTGGCGAACCTGGAGGATGCGCCGGACAAGGTTTTTGCCGAAGGGTATATCCGCTTCGTGGCGCGCGTCGAACGCGACTTCCGCGAGGAGGAGGAGCTGATGGAACGCACCGCATTCCCGGGGCTGCCTGCCCACCGGGAGCAGCACGCGCGCATGCTCGGCGGCCTGCATCATGTGGCACGCCAGGTCATGGCCGGCGACCTGGCTGCGGGCCGCGACGTGGTAGGCCTGATGCCCGGCTGGTTCATGCTGCATATCGAGACCATGGACGGCGCGCTGGTAGGCAGCACGCTGCTGCCGGAATTACCCCAGCAGCCGATTTAGGCTGCAGGTTCGTTCCAGATGATTTGCAACTATCCAGGTCAATGCTATAAACACCGCCGGCCCAGCAGCGTCAAAAACGCTGCAGGGCCGGCGCACTTCGTGAAGCGCATTTAGCGCATCGCCTTCATCGCATCGTGCCGCCGGTCGCGCCACCGCCCATGCCGCCCGAGCCCGCGGCGTCGGATGCGCCGCTGCCGGCCGCCGAGCCTGCCGTTCCCGACGATTTCATTCCCGAGCCTGGCTGCTGGATGCTGCCGCCGCCATTGCCGTTGCCGGCGCCGGTCGCACCCGAACTCGATGCGCCGGATGGTGTGGCGAGGCGATCGCTGTTGTTCGTGGCGCCAGGCGATCCGGCGGCATCGTTGCGACGATTAATGGATGGCACGTTCCCATCGCGGCTGATGCCGCTGGGACCCTTGTTGCCAGACGCGGCATGCCCGGCGCCATGGTCGGAACGGTCCTTCGGCGCGGTTGGATTGACCTGCGCAACGGCGCTGCCTGCGAGCAGCATGGAAGAGAGCAGGATGGCGATGGATGGCTTGTGCATTCGAATCTCCTTCAAAACGGGAAAAGATTGGCCGCGCGGTGTCGCGCCAGCCGCATGCACGTTAGAAGCGCGCTGACGATGGAGTTCAAACAATGAGAGCGGGACAGCGCTTTGCGCAATGCTTCTCCACGAATGGTGACAGCGACATGCACGATGCTGTCATTGGCAAGGGCGGTTCCGATGCCATCCCGGGTCGTGCCATGGCGCCGGCATGGTGCGCATTTCTGACACGCGGCTCAGCTTTCGTCCTATAGAGACGCCGTGCCGCCTTGGTTAGCATGAATTCATGTCCACGGCAGCGTATTGCGCGATCCTGCCCTGCAGGCATACGGTATTCATTCAACGATTGAAAGGAACGCATCATGACCTCCAGCAAGCAGGGCGACAAGCAGGAAAGCAAACAGGGCGACCGCACCAGCCGCCGCGGCTTTGCATCGATGGACCCGAACCAGCAGCGCGCAATCGCCAGCCTGGGTGGACGCGCCGCGCATCGCAGCGGCAATGCGCATGAATTCACGTCCGAGGAAGCGCGCCGGGCCGGCAGCATGAGCCGGAAGAACAGCGCCAACCGTGGGCGCGAGGCGACCGGCAATCGCGGCGATAGCGCACAGGAGGCAAGCGATACGACAAGCAAATAGACCGGCGATGTTGGCGCGGCGCGCGGCGCCAGCCCGCTTACTCAGATATTGACCAGTCGCGCCCCTGGCCTTGGGCTGAAATCGCGAATCTCGTCGATCAGGCCAGCGCCGAGGGCGTCACGCGCGCTCAGGTGCAGGTCGGTTCTTGCATGCGCCTGCACCTGTTCCGGCGTAAGTCGCAGGAATTTCCGCATGATGGACTCGGTGCGGCTGTCGTCCGCGCGCAAGCCTTCCACCACGACCGCCAGTTCGTCCGCGCCGATGCCCGAGCCCGGCGAGGCATGCGACTTGTGGATCATGAAACGCGCGGTATCCGACGCATAACGGCGCTCCCCAGCCAAGAATAGCGTAACCGCGATCGACGCCACCACGCCGGCGTTGTACATCATGAAGCGCACCGGCGACGCCGACAGCACGTTGTACAGGCACAGCCCATCGCTGATGTAGCCGCCATGCGAATGCAGCAGCAGGTGCGCGACCTGTATGCCGTCCTGCGCCATCTGGGCGCTGGCGTCGAACATGCGCCGCACCATCGAATCGTTGACATCGCCCGAGAGCGTGTACCAGGCTTCTGCGCCGGCGTCTGTCTCCATTGATGCTCCTTCGTAATAGCTTGTTATGGGTCTGATTGCGCAAATCCGGATTTGTTCTGCGACCTGTTTTTCCTGTCGCAGGCCGCTTGTCATGACAGCCTCCTGCAGATCTGCGCGCCATCCCTATAATGCGCGCATGGAAAAACTATTCATCATTGCCGGCGCGGTCTCGGCATTCATCGGCGTCGCTGCAGGCGCGTTCGGCGCGCATGCGCTCAAGGCGCGCCTCCAGCCCGACCTGCTGGCTGTTTTTGAAGTGGGGGTGCGATACCAGATGTACCACGCGTTCGCGCTGATCGCGGCGGCATGGATCGCCGGCCGCTGGCCTGGGGGCGCGGCCACCGCGGCCGGCATGCTGTTCATCGTAGGGACGCTGCTGTTTTCCGGGAGCCTGTATGTGCTGAGCCTGACCGGCATCCGGTGGCTGGGTGCTGTTACGCCGCTGGGCGGCCTGGCATGGTTGGGGGCATGGGCCTGCCTTGCGTGGGCGGTGGCGAAGGGCTGAAGCTGGTCCTTGCAGCAGGTTCGTGCTGATTTGCCCAAGTCGGCCTGTGGGCAATATCGCTTGTTCCGCGCAGCGACAGTTGCGTTTGCCGTTGCCGTTCCGCGCAGCGACAGTTGCCGTTGCCGTTCCGCGCAGCGACAGTTGCCGTTGCCGTTGCCGTTGCCGTTGCTTTTGACGCGGTCTTTGACGTGGATCCCCGTTAGACGGCGACGCGTCGCCAGGGGCTGAAACGGATA
>CAUQYP010000174.1:0-9698 GCA_963522035.1 uncultured Noviherbaspirillum sp.
CGATTTCGGCACCAGCGACGTGTCGCCATCGACGGGGACCCACGTCAAAGGCAGCTTCAAAAGCAACCGCAACGGCAACGGCAACTGTCGCTGCGCGGGCAACGGCAACGGCAACTGTCGCTGCGCGGGCAAATGCGATGGTCGCTGCGCGAAAATGCTGGGAATAGTGATGGTGGACGCTATTTTTTTGTTTTTTGAGGTAAGGCAGTGGATTTTGGGGCAACCAGCATTTTTCATGGTCGACTTTTGTTGCTATATGTTTTGCTTTCTTTTCAACAAAATAATTGGGCCAATCTTTATTGGGCCAGATCGTCGTTGTCATTTTCCCGAGTCACTGGATCAAATGACTAAACACAAATAGTCCCGGCCCAACGCAAAAGGGCCTGCCGTCACCGGCAAGCCCTTTACTTCCATACCCGTCGAGACAGGCTGGGCACAGAATCGCATGCCCTTCCTGGCTGGCGCTTTTACTCGGCTGCGCCGGCTTCCTTCACTTCCTTGGCTTCCTTTGCCTCGCGGCCAGGCTTGCCGGTTTCCATGCCTTTCGGCACTGGCAGCAGCGGCACACCCAGGGACGCGCGGACCTTGTTCTCAATTTCCAGGGCCAGCTCGGGGCGCTCTTTCAGGAAATTACGTGCATTGTCCTTGCCCTGGCCAATGCGCTCGCCGTTGTAGCTGTACCAGGCACCGGACTTTTCGACGATTTTCGCGTCGGCGCCCAGGTCCAGGATCTCGCCTTCGCGGGACGTGCCTTCTCCGTACAGGATGTCGAAGTGCGCTTCCTTGAATGGCGGTGCGATCTTGTTCTTGACGACTTTGACCTTGGTCTCGTTGCCAATGACTTCGTCGCCGGACTTGATGGAGCCGGTGCGGCGGATGTCCAAGCGTACGGACGCATAGAACTTCAGCGCGTTGCCGCCGGTCGTGGTTTCGGGGTTGCCGAACATGACGCCGATTTTCATGCGGATCTGGTTGATGAAGATCACCAGCGTGTTGGTGCGGTTGATCGAGCCGGTCAGCTTGCGCAGCGCCTGCGACATCAGTCGGGCTTGCAGGCCGGGCAGCGAATCACCCATGTCGCCTTCGATCTCGGCGCGCGGCGTCAGCGCGGCAACCGAGTCGACGACGATCAGGTCGACACCGCCGGAACGCACCAGCGCATCGCAGATTTCCAATGCCTGCTCGCCGGTGTCCGGCTGGGAAATCAGCAGTTCCTGCAGGTTGATGCCGAGCTTTTGCGCATAGCCGACGTCCAGTGCATGTTCGGCGTCGATGAACGCGCAGGTGCCGCCCATCTTCTGCATTTGTGCGATGGTCTGCAGCGTCAGCGTGGTCTTGCCCGACGATTCCGGACCATAGATTTCAACCACGCGGCCGCGTGGCAGGCCACCCACGCCGAGCGCAATATCGAGACCGAGCGAGCCGGTCGAGACGACCTGGACTTCTTCAGCCACGGCGCCGTCGGCCATGCGCATGACGGAACCCTTGCCAAACTGCTTTTCAATCTGGGCCAGCGCTGCGGCGAGCGCCTTGGTCTTGTCCGCGCCGGATACTGCTGCTTTTTTATCGTCCATAAATATCTTTCAGCGTGAGATCAACTTCAATAAATACTTCAATAAGGTTGGCTTCAACGAATTTATTTCACAGCCAGTACTGTACAAAAATCCAGTACTTTATGCAAGCGAAACCTCGGCTTTTTATAGAGTCTGCCAGTACACTATTCGTTCGCTGACCGCCGTCAAAAGGCGGCATTTTACTTGCCGCGTAACAAGAATACCAACAGACTCGCGCCAACCTGGAGGGGACCGCTTCTACCATGCGAATTTTGCTCGCCGAAGACGACAGTGTGCTGGCCGATGGCCTTACCCGGTCCCTGCGCCAGTCCGGCTATGCCACGGACTGCGTGAAGAACGGCCAGGAAGCCGATTCTGCGCTGTCCACCCAGGAGTTCGACCTGCTGATCCTCGACCTCGGCCTGCCCAAGCTGGCAGGGCTCGAAGTGCTGCGCCGGCTGCGCGCGCGCAACTCGCGGCTGCCGGTGCTCATCCTGACCGCCAACGACTCGGTGGACCAGCGCGTCAAGGGCCTGGATCTCGGCGCCGACGACTTCATGGCCAAGCCGTTTGCGCTGTCCGAGCTCGAAGCCCGGGTGCGCGCGCTGGTGCGGCGCGGCGTCGGCGGCGGCAGCACGCTGATCCACCATGGTCCGCTGTGCTATGACCAGGTGGGCCGCATCGCCACCATCAACGACCAGATGCTGGACCTGTCGGCGCGCGAACTGGGGCTGCTGGAAGTGCTGTTGCAGCGCACCGGCCGGCTGGTGTCCAAGGAACAGCTGGTCGACCACCTGTGCGAATGGGGCGAGGAAGTCAGCAACAACGCGATCGAGGTGTATGTGCACCGGCTGCGCAAGAAAATCGAGACCGGCGGCATTCGCATCGCCACGGTGCGCGGCCTTGGCTACTGCCTGGAGAAATTCAGCGAACCGTCCGCTCCCCCTGCCGCTGCCGGCTGACGCGTGATGGACCGCGCGCCCACGCCAACGCCTGCGCCGGCCAGGGCCGGGTTCGACCATCCCGAAGAGCAGATCCAGCGCTCGCTGTTCGGGGAAATCCTCGACTGGATGCTGGTGCCGCTGCTGCTGCTGTGGCCCATCAGCATCGCCATTACCTATGTCGTGGCGAAGAATATCGCCAACCAGCCGTTCGACCGGGCGCTGGACGACCGGGTGACGGTGCTGGCCCAGCAGGTCAAGGAAGTCGACGGCCGGCTCACGGTGCCGCTGCCGGCGTCGACGCGCGACATGCTGCGCGCCGACGATGTCGACACCGTGTACTACCAGGTGCGCGCGCCGGACGGGGCAGTGGTCGATGGCGACCGCGACCTGCCGAAGCCGAGGGTGGAGGACGACGAGCCGCCGTGGTCGGTGCGGCTGCGCTATGACACCATGCGCAATGCCGAGGTGCGGGTCGCCGCGGTCTATGTCAACCTGCCCGCGAATGCGCCCGATGCAGAAAGCCGGCTGGCACTGGTGCAGGTGGCCGAGACGCTGGACAAGCGGGTCGAACTCGCCAACCAGATCATCAAGGGGGTGATCCTGCCGGAGTTCATCATCCTGCCGATTGCGCTGGCGCTGGTATGGTTCGCGCTGTCGCGCGGCCTGAAGCCGCTGGCCGAGCTGCAGCAGCACATCAGGGCACGCCGCACCGACGACCTGTCGCCGATCGACTCCAGCCACGTGCCCGAGGAAATAACGCCGCTGGTCGGCTCGCTCAACTACATGCTGGAGCAGCTGTCGCAAAGCATACAGATGCAAAAGCGCTTCATCGCGGACGCCGCGCACCAGATGAGGACGCCGCTGGCCGGCATGCGCATGCAGTCCGAGCTGGCGCTGCGCCAGAGCAGCGCCGACGAGATCCACCGTTCGCTGGAACAGCTGGCCAAGAGCTCGGAGTCGGCGACCCGCCTGGTCAACCAGCTGCTGGCCCTGGCGCGCGCCGAGAACCAGTCGCCGCAGACCAGCCCCCTTTTGCCGATCGAGTTATCGGAACTGGCGCGCGGCGTCGTGCAGGAATGGGTGCAGATGTCCTTCGCCCGCCAGATCGACCTGGGCTTCGAGCAGCCTGGCCATCCGCTGATGGTGCAGGGCAACCCGACCATGCTGCGCGAGCTGCTGGTCAACCTGATCGACAACGCGCTCCACTACACGCCGGCCGGCGGCACGGTCACGGTGCGGGTGCGGGCCGATTCGGAGCGCCACCGGGCCATACTCGAGGTCGAGGACACCGGCCCCGGCATTGCGCCGTCGGAGCGGGCCCATGTGTTCGAGCGCTTCTACCGCATACTCGGCAGCCATACCCAGGGCAGCGGCCTGGGACTGGCCATCGTGCGCGAGATCGCGCAGCAGCACGGCGCCGAAGTCGAGATCTATAACAACCCGCACATCCTGGACAAGTCGGCGCCCGGTTCGCTGTTCCGGGTGTCGCTGCCGATGAGCGATTCGAACCTGCCTGCCCGGGAGATTGCCTGACATGCCACACCGCGATGCCCAGCGCCGCGCCGCCGCCTGGCGCCGCACGCGAAACCTGACCATGACCTTGCTGGCCGTCTGGTTCGGCGTGACCTTCACCGCGATCTTCTTTGCCCGCGAACTGGCCGGGCTGACGCTGTTCGGATGGTCTGTCTCGTTCTATATCGCCGCCCAGGGCGCGCTGCTGGTCTACCTTGCCATTGTCGGCATCTATGCGCTGGCCATGCGCTTGCAGGACGCGCGCGGCGGAAGCGACAGCCATGGCGAATAAGGCCTATACCCGCAAGCTCACGCGCTACTACCTGCTCTACACGGCGGGCTTCGCGCTGTTCCTGGTGGCGCTGGCCATCCTGGAACAGGAAGGTTTTCCGCGCGTCTGGATCGGCTACCTGTTCATCTTTTCCACCATCGTGCTGTATGCCGGCATCGGCGTGATCAGCCGCACTGCCGACGTCAGCGAATACTATGTCGCCGGGCGCCGGGTGCCGGCGGTGTTCAACGGCATGGCCACCGCTGCCGACTGGATCTCCGCGGCCAGCTTCATCAGCCTGGCCGGCGGCCTTTACCTGCAGGGCTTCGACGGCCTGGCCTACATCATGGGATGGACCGGCGGCTTCGTGCTGGTGGCGCTGCTGATCGCGCCCTACCTGCGCCGCTTCGGCCAGTACACCATTCCCGACTTCCTGGCCGCGCGCTACCCGGGCCGCTACAGCGGCAACGTCATCCGCATCCTGGCGGTGGCAGCCACCATCATCGTGTCCTTCACCTATGTCGTCGCGCAGATCTATGGCGTGGGGCTGATTACCTCGCGCTTCACCGGCATCGACTTTTCCATCGGCATCTTCCTGGGCCTGGCCAGCATCCTGGTCTGCTCCTTCCTGGGCGGCATGCGGGCCATTACCTGGACCCAGATCGCCCAGTACATCATCATCCTGGCGGCGTACATGATCCCGGTGGTGTGGCTGGCGGCCAAGCACACCACGGTGCCGGTGCCGCAGATTGCCTACGGCAAGGCGCTGGCCAAGCTGTCGGACCGGGAAGCGGTGCTGGCAGCCGACCCGGCGGAAGAAGAAGTGCGCGCCGTGTTCCGCAAGCGTGCCGACGACAACGAGGTCAGGCTGGCGGGCCTTCCGCACTCGTGGGAAGACGGCCGGATGCAGGCCCAGCGCCGGGTGGAAGCGGCCCGGACCGGCAATGCGTCGCTGCTGGACATCCGCGCGGCGTCGCGTGCGCTGGCCAATTACCCGAAGGACAGCGCCGAGGCGAAGCGCATCTGGAGCGAGGAGCGGGCGGCCGACCTCGCACGCGCCGCGCCGGTCACGCCGCATGTGCAGCCCTTTCCCGGTCCCGACCGCGCCAGTTCCGATATCCGCCGCAACAACTTCCTGGCGCTGGTGCTGTGCCTGATGATGGGCACCGCCGCCCTGCCCCATGTGCTGGTGCGCTACTACACCACGCCGTCGGTGGCCGAGACCCGCCGCTCGGTGTTCTGGACGCTGCTGTTCATCCTGCTCATCTATACCGCGGTGCCAGCGCTGGCGGTGCTGGTGAAATACGACATCTACAGCTCGCTCGTCGGCTCCGACTTTACAAGGCTGCCGGCATGGGTTTCCTACTGGGCCAGCATCGACCGGCTGCACCCGCTGGTGCAGATCACCGACATCAACGGCGACGGCATCGTGCAGCTGGCCGAGATCGCGATGGACGGCGACATGGTGGTGCTGGCCACGCCGGAAATCGCCGGCCTGCCCTACGTGGTGTCGGGACTGATCGCCGCCGGCGGGCTGGCGGCCGCGCTGTCGACCGCCGACGGCCTGCTGCTCACCATCTCGAATGCGCTGTCGCATGACGTCTACTACAAGACGCTGGACCCGAAGGCGTCGACGCAGAAGCGGGTGACGATTTCCAAGCTGCTGTTGCTGGTGGTGGCGCTGGTGGCGGCGTATGCGGCGTCGCTGAAGCCGGGCGACATCCTGTCGCTGGTGGGCGCGGCCTTCTCGCTGGCGGCCTCGACGCTGTTCCCGGTGCTGGTCGCCGGGGTGTTCTGGCGCCGCGCCAACCAGCCGGGCGCCATCGCCGGCATGCTGACCGGCTTCGCCGTCTGCGCCTACTACATGCTGCACACCAACCCGTCGCTGGGCGGTTCCGCCGCCGGGCAATGGTTCAACATCGCGTCGATCTCGGCCGGCGTGTTCGGCGTGCCGGCCGGCTGCGCCGCGCTGGTGCTGGTGAGCCTCCTTACCGACGCGCCGGACGAACGCACGCAGGCATTCATTGACCAGCTTCGGTCGCCATGACGCTTCCTGCTGGCATGTTTCTTGATACAGTACGCAAAGGCCAACCGGCAAATCACAGCGGAGCAAGCATGCCAACGTTTTTCGATGAAATGTATGCCGACGGCGCAGGCGAGGTTCGCGAGCACTATCGCGAATTCCAGGCATGGCTGTCGGAGCAGTCGGCCGAGACCATCGCCAGCAAGCGCGCCGAGGCCGACCTGATTTTCCGCCGTGTCGGCATTACCTTCGCCGTCTACGGCGACGACGCCGGCACCGAACGCCTGATCCCGTTCGATATTATTTCCCGCATCATCACCGCCCGCGAATGGGAGGGCATGGAAGCCGGGCTGGTGCAGCGCGTGACGGCGCTGAACATGTTCATCCATGACATCTACCACGATCAGAACATCGTGAAGGCCGGCATCATGCCGGCCGAGCAGGTGTTTCGGAACGCGCAATACCGGCCCGAGGTGCAGGGCATCTCGGTCGCCTCCGACATCTATGCGCATATCGCCGGCATCGACCTGGTGCGCGCCGGCGAAGGCGAGTTCTATGTACTGGAAGACAACCTGCGGGTGCCGTCCGGCGTGTCCTACATGCTGGAAGACCGCAAGATGATGATGCGGCTCTTCCCCGAGCTGTTCGCCCGCTACAAGGTGGCCCCGGTCGCGCATTATCCCGACATGCTGCTGGACAACCTGCGCTCGGTGGCGCCGGTCGGCGTGGCCGACCCAACCGTGGTGGTGATGACGCCGGGCATGTACAACTCGGCCTACTTCGAGCATGCGTTCCTGGCGCAGCAGATGGGCGTTGAACTGGTGGAAGGCAAGGACCTGTTCGTCAGCGACAACTTCGTCTACATGCGCACCACGCGCGGCCCCAAGCGGGTCGACGTGATCTATCGCCGCATCGACGACGACTACCTCGACCCGCTGTCTTTCAAGGCCGACTCCACGCTGGGCGTGCCGGGCCTGCTGTCGGTCTACCGCGCCGGGCGCATCACGCTGGCCAACGCGATCGGCACCGGCGTCGCCGACGACAAGTCGATCTACCCGTTCGTGCCGGAAATGATCCGCTTCTACCTGTCGGAGGAACCCATCCTCAACAACGTGCCGACCTGGCAATGCCGGAAGAAGGACGACCTCGCCTACACGCTGGCGCACCTGCCGGAACTCGTCGTCAAGGAAGTCCACGGCGCCGGCGGCTACGGCATGCTGGTGGGCCCGGCCTCGACGAAAGCCGAGATCGAGGACTTCAGGCAGCGCATCATCGCCCGCCCCGAAGGCTATATTGCGCAGCCGACGCTGGCGCTGTCGGCCTGCCCGACCTATGTCGAGTCGGGCATCGCGCCGCGCCATATCGACCTGCGGCCCTTCGTCCTGTCGGGCAAGACGGTCTCCATGGTGCCGGGCGGGCTGACCCGCGTGGCGCTGAAGGAAGGCTCGCTGGTGGTGAATTCGTCGCAGGGCGGCGGCACCAAGGACACCTGGATTCTGGAGGAATGACATGCTGAGCCGCACCGCCGACCATCTTTTCTGGATGGCGCGCTATACCGAACGCGCTGAAAATACCGCCCGCATGCTGGACGTGAACGTTCAGACCGCCCTGCTGCCGCAATCGGCCGAATCCACCGAGCGCGGCTGGCGCGCCATGCTGGGCATTTCCGAACTGCAGGAGGACTTCGACCGCAAGTACCCCAAGCTGACTGCGCGCGACGTGATCGACTTCATGACGCGCGACCCGGCCAACCCGTCCTCCATCGTCTCCTGCCTGGCCAGCGCCCGCGAGAATGCGCGCGCGGTGCGCGGCACGCTGACGACAGAAGTATGGGAAACGCAGAACACCACCTGGCTGGACCTCCATAGCCAGCTGCGCAGCAACCGGTTGAAGAATGACCCCAGCCCCTTCTTCGAATGGGTCAAGTACCGCTCCCACCTGTCCCGCGGCGTCACCATCGGCACCATGCTGAAGGACGAGGCGTTCTACTTCATCCGGCTCGGCACCCATTTGGAGCGGGCCGACAATACCGCGCGCATCATCGACGTCAAGTTCCATGGCGCCGGCGACGGCGAGGACGGCGAGCGCGCCGGCCAGGATGCGCAGCGCGACTTTTACTACTGGGCGGCGATCCTGCGCTCGGTATCGGCCTTCGAGATCTATCGCAAGGTCTACCGCGACGTGATCACCCCGGCGCGGGTAGCCGAACTGCTGATGCTGCGCCCCGATATGCCGCGCTCGCTGATGGGCTGCATGGAAGAGGTCGTCGTCAACCTCAAGCAGGTCTGCAACGACAGCTCCGCCGGCACCGAACGCTTCGCCGGACGGCTGCACGCGCAACTCAAGTTCGCGTCGATCGACGACATCCTGGAGGAAGGCCTGCACGACTACCTGGACCGCTTCCTGGCCGACATCAACGAGCTGGGAAATCGCGTCAGCCGCGACTTCCTGCTGCCCCTGGGGACATGACGCCATGATGCTCGCTATCCGGCACGAAACGATCTACCGCTACACCGCGCCCATGTCCTACACCATCCAGCAACTGCGCCTGACGCCGCGCTCCGAACCCCACCAGCGCATACGCGACTGGCGGGTGAAGGCGCCGGGCAGCTGCCATGGCTACCTGGACGCGTACGGCAACCAGTCGCATATCCTGACCGTCAACGGCATGCATGACGAGATCCGCATCGTCGCCGCCGGCAGCCTGGAAGTGGATGAGCTTGATCGCGGCCGACTGGACGACCAGGACACACTGCCGCCACTGGTCTACACCGTGACCACCCGCCTGACCGAAGCCGACGCCGTGCTGGCCGATTTCGCGCGGCGCCACCTCGGTGGCCGCGACAGCCGCGCCGCGATCGGCCTGGCCGAAGCCATTACCGGTGCAGTGTCGTACCTGACCGGTGCAACCGAAGTCACCACCACGGCGCAGGATGCACTGAAACTGGGCAAGGGTGTGTGCCAGGACCATGCGCACCTGTTCCTGGCCTGCTGCCATGTGCAGGGCATCCCTGCCCGTTATGTGTCCGGCTACATCGATCCGGGCAATAGCGACCACGCGGAAAGCCATGCCTGGGTCGATGTCTGGGTCGAGGACCACGGTTTCGCGGGCTGGGTCAGCATCGACGTCACCCATGCAAATTTCCAGAATGCGCAGTACTGCCGGCTGGCTATCGGCCGCGATTACGATTCGGCGGCGCCGGTGCGGGGCGTGCGGCGCGGCGGCGGGGTTGAATCGATGGAGGTGCATGTCAGCGTCGAGCGGCGCTAGCGCATTTTCATGCTGGCTTGCACCAGCAGCGCTGCTTCCGCGCAGCGACAGTTGCCGTTGCATTGAGCACCGCGCAGCGACAGTTGCCGTTGCCGTTGCCGTTGCTTTTGACGCTGCTTTTGAC
>CAUQYP010000175.1:0-9689 GCA_963522035.1 uncultured Noviherbaspirillum sp.
CTTTATCCGATTTCGGCACCAGCGACGTGTCGCCATCGACGGGGACCACGTCAAAGACAACGTCAAAAGCAACGGCAACGGCAACGGCAACGGCAACGGCAACTGTCGCTGCGCGGGGCTTAATGCAACGGCAACTGTCGCTGCGCGGAAGTGGCGCATCTGGCGCAAGCCAGCATGAAAATGTTCTAGCCACCTGCCTACGGACAGGCCACCCAGTTTTCCATCACGATGCCCGGATAATCCCTGAAATCCGCTTCATTATTCGTCACCAGCACCAGGTCCAGGCTGCCCGCATGCGCGGCAATCAGCCGGTCCATCGCGTCGCGCCGGCGTTCGGGCAGCATCTTGCGGGCAATCGCATACGCATCGGCGCCGGCTTCGCCGAAAGGCTGCACCGGGATGCGCGCGATCAGGGCGCGCAGCGCGGCATCGTCACGGGCGCGATCGGCCGACTTCATTTCCACGCCCGCGCGCAATTCCGCATAGGTGATCGCCGACATCACCACGTCGCCTTCGAACTGCTGCTCCAGCCTTTTCAATACTTCGGGAGGACGGTTGAGTATCAGGTAGATGCAGGTGTTCGTATCCAGCATATATTTCATCGCTTGCCGCTCCAGTCGCGTTCCTCCTGCTCATGCAGGTCGCGGCCGTCCGCCATGAAATCCGGGCTGAACATCGCAAATACGTCCGCAATGCCTGCCAGCTTTTTCCGGTAAACCGGGCGGATCAGCAACGTGTCGCCCTTGCGCTCGACCTCGACTTCCTGGCCTACGTCGTCGTAGGCGAGTTCACGCGGGATGCGCACCGCCTGCGAATTGCCGCTCTTGAAAACGCGGCTGTTGGACCTGCCATTGCTCGGCGCCATAGTGCCTCCATGCCAAAATGTATGCACAGTATATACATGGTTGTGGTCCAAACGGTCATTCGCAGTCTTCTTCCCGAAACTCCAGCGGCCGGCCCGCCGCCCGGGCTTCTTCCTGCCGCCGCAGGTCCACGCGCCGGATCTTCCCTGAAATGGTTTTCGGCAGGTCGGTGAACTCGATGATGCGTATGCGCTTGTAGGCGGCCAGCTTGTTGCGCGAGTAACGAAAAATGGCGGCCGCCGTGGCCTGGTCGGGCGCGTAGCCGGAACGCAGCGTGATGTAGGCCTTGGGCACCGACAGCCGCAACGCGTCCGGGCTGGGCACCACTGCCGCCTCCAGCACTGCCTCGTGCTCGATCATCACGCTTTCCAGCTCGAACGGGCTGATGCGGTAGTCCGACGCCTTGAACACGTCGTCATTGCGGCCGACATAGAAGAAGTAGCCGTCGGCGTCGCGCAGCGCAATGTCGCCGGTGTGGTAGTAGCCGCCGCGCATGGCGTCGGCAGTCTTGCCGTCGTCGCCTTCGTAGCCCAGCATCAGGCCCTGCGGCGGCAGGGCGAGGTCGATGCAGATTTCGCCTTCATCCGCCGGCTGGCCGTCGATGTCGAGCAGCACGATCCGGTAGCCCGGCAGCGGCCGGCCCATGGAACCGGGCTTTACCGGCTGGCCCGGCGGATTGCCGACCTGGGCCGTGGTTTCGGACTGGCCGAAGCCGTCGCGTATGGTCAGCCCCCATGCGCGCTCAACCTGCTCGATGACTTCCGGGTTGAGCGGCTCGCCGGCGCCGACCAGTTCGCAGAGCGGCACCTTGAACGCGGCGAGGTCTTCCTGGATCAGCATGCGCCAGACGGTGGGCGGCGCGCACAGCGAGGTCACGCCGCAGCGGCAGATCACGTCCAGCACCTGCTTCGCGTTGAAGCGGACGTAGTTGTAGACGAATACCGCGGCGCCCGCATTCCAGGGGGCGAAGAAACAGCTCCACGCATGCTTGGCCCAGCCGGGCGAGCTGATATTCCAGTGCACGCCGCCCGGCTGCAGGCCGATCCAGTACATCGTCGACAAGTGGCCCACCGGATAACTCTGGTGGCTGTGCAGCACCAGCTTGGGCCGGGAAGTGGTGCCGGAGGTGAAATACAGCAGCAGCGGATCGGTCGCCAGGGTCTCGCCATCCGGCGTGTAGGCGTCCGGCGCGGCAGCGGCATCGGCCACGCTGTGCCAGCCGTTGACGGGTTCGCCGACCGCAATGCGGGTGTAATTGCCTGCCAGGCCCTCGAACTTGGCGGCCTCGGAAGACTGCGCGACGACATGCCGTATCGCGCCGCGCTGCAGGCGGTCGGCCAGGTCGTCGCCCGAGACCAGCATGGTGGTCGGCACCATTACCGCGCCGAGCTTGATGCAGGCCAGCATCAGCTCCCACAGCTCGACCCGGTTCGGCAGCATCAGCAGCACCCGGTCGCCGCGCGCCACGCCCAGCGAACGCAGGTAGTTGGCCATGCGGGCGGAGCGCATCGACATGTCGGCGTAGGAAATCTTTTGCGCCGTACCGTCCTCTTCCACGACCCAGAGCGCCGGTGCGTGGTTGCCGCGCGCCTGGACGTCGAAGAAGTCCAGCGCCCAGTTGAAGCGGTCCAGCACGGGCGCCTGGAAGTCGCGGCAGGCGGTGGCGTAGTCGGTGCGGTGCCGCTGCAGGAAATCGCGGGCGGCGATGAAGGCGTCGGTGGATGGCATGGCGTTCACCTTGTCTTGGAGATGAAGAGATAGCCGGCTGCAATGCCGGGGCTTTAAAAATTTTCACCCTTTGGCGGCCACCTTCGCAATCAGGCTGCCGGTTGAGGCCTCGTCTGGTCCTGACCTGACCTGCCTGCCATTGTATGAAGATTTGTCATCACTGTTTCACAGAGAAGTGCCACTGCCCAAAACGGCACACATTGCTCCAGTCCCAAAATGGGACTATTATTTGACGATGAGAGTCATATCGAGAAAAAATCTGATTGCGTTCTGGGAAAGGCACCCGGATGTCGAGCAATCCTTGAAAGCATGGTATGACGAAGCAGACAAGGCCCAATGGCTGACCCCGCAGGACATCAAGGCGCAATACAACAGCGCCAGTTTCATTGGCCGGAATCGGGTCGTGTTCAATATCAAGGGTAATAATTATCGGCTCATCGTGGCAGTTGCCTATCGATTTGGCGCTATCTACGTGAAGTTCGTCGGCACCCACGGCGACTACGACAAGATCGATGCCGCAACCGTAGAAATGGAGTAAGCAATGAAATCCGAAGACGGACTGAATTTCACATTGAAACCATTACGCAGCGCTGCCGATTACGAGGCTGCCCTGCGCATCGTTTCGGCGTATTTCGATAATGAGCCGGACCCGGGAAGCCGGGAAGGCGACCACTTTGAAATGCTGATCATGCTGATTGCGGCATATGAGGAAAAGAACCTGCCGGTTTCGCCTCCTGACCCGGTCGATGCCATCCGTTTTCGTATGGAACAAACAGGACTTACACCGAAGGATCTCGAACCGATGATAGGCAGGATGAATCGGGTCTACGAAGTACTGGCACGCAAACGTCCTTTGACTTTGCCCATGATACGCAGGCTGCACGCCGGACTTGGCATACCAGCCGAAAGCCTGATTTCCGAGCCCATGCATTGATACGGACTTGCATGATTGCCTGGCAGCCGCCCCCTGCAGCCCCATTCCCCCCGGTGTATCATCCCCATTCCGCCTTAGCAGCCAGCCGAATCGAACCTCCATGAGTGATCAAGCCGACAAGCCGTACTACGAGAAACATGTTTTTTTCTGCCTCAACGCCCGTGAAGATGGCCGCCCCTGCTGCGCCGACCGCGGCGCCCAGTCCGCGCAGGAGCATGCGAAAAAGCGCATCAAGAAGCTTGGCCTGAATGGCGAGGGCAAGATCCGCATCAACAAGGCCGGTTGCCTCGACCGGTGCGAGGAAGGACCGGTGCTGGTGGTCTACCCGCAGGGCACCTGGTACACCTTCGTCGACAATAGCGATATCGACGAAATCATCGATTCCGACCTGGTCGGCGGCAAGGTCGTCGAACGCCTGAAAATCTGAGGCGGCCATGAATGCACATACCCAGCGGTTTTCCATCGACGGCGCCAGCGGCACGATCGAATGCGCGCTCGACCTGCCCGACGCGGGCCAGTTCGCCGAGCCGCGCGGCATTGCCCTGATTGCGCATCCGCACCCGCTGTACGGCGGCACCATGGACAACAAGGTCACGCAGACCCTGGCCCGCGCCTTCGTCGCGCTCGGTTACGCCAGCGCACGGATGAATTTCCGCGGCGTCGGCGCGTCGGCCGGCACGCATGACGGCGGCGCCGGCGAGACCGACGACATGGCGCTGTTCCTGGCCCACATGCGCAGCCGGTATCCGGGCGTGCCGGTGGCGCTGGCCGGTTTCTCTTTCGGCACCTTCGTCCAGGCGCAATTGCAGCAGCGCCTGCTGGCAGAGGGCGAGCCGGCCGAGCGGCTGGTGCTGGTCGGCGCCGCCGCAGGCAAATGGGCGATGCCGGCGATACCGGCCAACTCCATCCTGATCCATGGCGAGCAGGACGACACCATCACGCTGTCCGCGGTGCTGGACTGGCTGCGGCCGCAGGACGTGCCCGTCATCGTCATCCCGGGCGCGGACCACTTCTTCCACCGCAAGCTCCAGCACATCAAGAACCTCGTTACCGAAATGTGGCACCGCTAGATGGGCAATTGCAGGTACACGGCGTTTCCACGCCGTGCTGCAAGGCTATAATGCGACCCTGTTATTTCAACCGCTTCCAACCGCACTGCGCGCCTCGCGCCTTCATCCTTGCCTATCCAATGAAAAAGATCATCGCGGCCATCGCCGCCTCCGTATTGTCCCTGTCCGCCGCCATCGCGCAGACCATGCCGGCGCCTACCGTCGCCGCCCGCTCCTTCCTGCTGCTGGATGCCACCAGCGGCCAGGTGCTGGCGTCGCAGGAGCCGGACATGCGCATCGAGCCGGCGTCGCTGACCAAGATCATGACCGCCTACCTGGTGTTCCAGGCGATCCAGGAAAAGAAGCTGGCGCTGGACCAGAAGGTCAATGTGTCGGTGCGCGCCTGGAAAGTCTCGGGCGACAGTTCCAAGATGTTCATCGAGCCGTCCACGCCGGTGTCGATCAATGACCTGCTGTATGGCCTGATCGTCCAGTCCGGCAACGACGCCGCGGTGGCGCTGGCCGAAGCGGTGTCCGGCACCGAAGAAGCATTCGCGGTGCTGATGAACCGCGAAGCCGAGCGCATGGGCCTGAAGTCCACCCGTTTCGCCAACGCCGCCGGCATGCCGAGCCCGGACAATTATTCGACCGCGAGCGACCTGTCCATCCTGGCCTCGCGCCTGATCCGCGACTTCCCGGACATGTACAAGATCTACTCGACCAAGAGCTTCACCTACAACAAGATCACCCAGCCCAATCGCAATCGCCTGCTGTGGCTGGACCCGACCGTGGACGGCATGAAGACCGGACACACCCAGGCTGCCGGTTACTGCCTGATTGCCTCGGCGCATCGTCCGAACGGCACCAGCGGCGAACGCCGGCTGGTGTCGGTGGTGCTCGGCGCCAAGTCCGACTCGGTGCGCGCGCAGGAAAGCCAGAAGCTGCTGAACTGGGGTTACCTGAATTTCGACACGGTCAAGCTGTATGCGAAAGGCCAGGCAGTGGCGACGCCGGAAGTCTGGAAAGGCGCGCAGAAGGAGGTCAAGCTGGGCTTCAACCAGGACATCTTCGTCACCGTCCCGAAAGGCACCGCGGACAAGATGAAACCGGTGGTGGAGCGCCGCGACCCACTGGTGGCGCCGATTGCGCAGAACAGCCAGGTCGGCACCCTGAAGATGGTTGTGGACGGCAAGACCATCACCGAGGCGCCGCTGCTGGCGCTGGAACAGGTGAACGAAGCCAGCATCTTTGGCCGTGCATGGGATTCGGTGCGGCTCTGGATGAAGTAAGGGTACAGTAGTGCAGGTGGTTCCGGGACAGGCGCGAAAGCAGCTGCCAGTCCCTGGTCTTTCAGGAATGCAGAAGCACTGGCCGCAATCCGAGATAACGGACGAAGGGATCGAAATCCCGGTCGCTGAAAAGCAGCGCATAGCGGCTTTCGATGCAGCGGGTCGCAATGATGGTATCGATGGTTTTGCGCACGGTAATGCCTGCGGCGCGCAATGTCCTGAAGTTTCTTGCAGCCTTGATCGCAATATCCTGCCCGACAAGCGGCACCACTTCCAGCGACGTCAGCAAGGCCCTGGCCTGGTTGAATTCGCGTTCGCTGTTGAAGCCTTGCAGCACTTCCGTCAGCATGAGGTCGCCAATCGACACCGGCTCGGTTCCCAACAAGCTGTCCAGTTTGTCCGACTCTCGCGTTGACGTGCCGCGGAAGTAATCGATCCAGACGCTGGAGTCGATGAGAATCATCGTTCGGTTCTCATTTGGCCAAGGTCACCTTCCCATGCAAGCTTGCCGCGAAATTTTCGGATATCTTCCTGTTGACGAAGCCGCAACAAGGTTCGTAGCCCAAGTTCGACGACTTCCCGCTTGGTCTTGAGGCCGGTTGCACGTAAGGTCTCTTCCATTAAATTGTCATCTATCACGATATTGGTCCGCATGATGTGTATCTTGAATCGAAAGAATACACATACTAACACCGGAATTTGCATGAGCGCCGGCACAGCCACGGCTATTTCCCGGCTAACTTCGCCGCCCATGCCGATTCGGCATCGGCCTATCCTTGCGCCCATGCAAAAATACCGTTCCCACTTCTTCCCGGAAAAAACATGAATGATTCCCTGGTCTACCTCAATGGCGAAATGACACCGCTGTCCGAAGCGCGCATCCCGGTGCTGGACCGCGGCTTCATTTTTGGCGATGGCGTGTACGAGGTCATTCCGATCTACCGGCGCAAAATGTTCCGCGCCGAACAGCACATGGCGCGGCTGTTTCGCAGCCTGGACCAGATCGGCATTCCAAATCCGCATGACTTCGACGGCTGGATGGCACTGATTAACAAAGTCGTTGCTGCCTACCCGGACGACGACCAGATGGTGTATCTGCAAGTCACTCGCGGCGTCGCCAAGCGGGCCCATGCCTTTCCGGCAACCGTGGTGCCGACGGTCTTCATCATGACCAACCCGCTGGTGCTGCCATCGGGCGCGGTGCGCGCGGCCGGCGTGTCCTGCGTGACGATGGAGGACAAGCGCTGGCTGCATTGCGAGATCAAGTCCATCTCGCTCCTGGGCAACGTGCTGGCCGCGCAATATGCGGCGGAGAACGAGGTGACCGAATCCATCCAGTTCCGCGACGGCATGCTGACCGAGGGCTCGTCGTCCAACGTCTGGATCGTGAAGGACGGCGTGCTGTCCGGCCCGCCGAAGGACAACCTGATCCTCGAAGGGATACGGTACGGGTTGATCCAGGAACTGAGCGCGTCGAACGGTATTCCTTTCGAGGTTCGCCGCATCAGCCGGGAAGAGGTGTTTGCCGCCGACGAGGTCATGCTTTCCTCGGCCACCAAGGAAGTGCTGCCGGTCGTGCGCATCGATGGCCAGCCGGTTGGAAACGGCGCGCCCGGCCCCATCTACGCTAAGTTGTATGAGGCCTACCAGGCAGCAAAGGCTGCCTGAACCACAAGGAGCGCACGATGGACAAGCTGAACAAAACCGGCAACCTGGTCAACCTCGGGGATATTCCTGTCGAGGAAAGCCTGATCACGTATCCGAGCGACTTTCCGATCAAGATCATGGGGCCGATGCACGAGACATTCACCGCCGTCATCGTCGACGTGGTGACGCAGCATGATCCGGAATTCCATACCGGCAAGCTGGAAATGCGACCCTCGTCCAAGGGTAACTACCTGTCGCTGACAGCGACCGTGCGCGCCACCAGCCGTGAACAGCTCGACAACCTGTACCGGGCGCTGAGTGCGCACCCGATGGTCAAGGTGGTGCTCTAGCCGTGACGGACCAGGCAGCCGGCACGCCGGTGGTCCTGCATCGCGGCCAGGAGGCGTATGTCGCCAGCCTGGCCGCGATGCGCGACTATACCGACGCGCGCAATGCCGCCTCCGATGACCAGCTATGGATCGTCGAACATCCCCCGGTCTACACGCTGGGCCTGGGCGCCGACCCGTCCCATGTGCTCGATGCGCATGGCATTCCGGTGGTGCAGACCGACCGCGGCGGCGAAGTCACCTTCCACGGGCCGGGGCAGGCCGTGATCTACCTGCTGATGGACCTGAAGCGCCGGCGGCGCGATGCCCGGCTGTACGCGCGCGAATTCGTCCACGCCATCGAGCAGGCGGTGATCGACACGCTGGCGGCGTATAATTTGCCGGGCGAGCGCCGGGCCGGCGCGCCCGGCATCTACATCGCCGAGGGCGCCTGGACTGGCGCCAAGATTGCCGCGCTGGGCCTCAAGATACGCGGCAACGGCTGCACCTACCACGGCGTTTCCCTCAATGTTTCCATGGATCTCGCGCCCTTCGGCTGGATCAACCCTTGCGGTTATGCCGGTTTGGCGACGGTGGACATGAAGACGCTGGGCGTGGACGCGCCGCTGGCCGACGTGCAGCAGGCGCTGGCCCGCCAACTCACAGACCGACTGAAAGGATAGGGGCGCCGCCCGGCGCCTCGCACCCCATGGCATCGAACCCGATCGAACTTGCTTCTTCGACCTACAATCCGAACGACAAGCAAAAAGGCGCCGGCAAAACCGCGCGCATCCCGATCAAGATCATTCCCGCCGAGCGACTTCCGAAACCCGACTGGATCCGCGTCAAGGCGGCGTCGCCGACCACCCGTTTCTATGAAATCAAGGACATCCTGCGCGCCAACAAGCTGGTGACGGTGTGCGAGGAAGCGTCCTGCCCGAACATCGGCGAATGCTTCGGCAAGGGCACCGCGACCTTCATGATCATGGGCGACAAGTGCACCCGGCGCTGCCCGTTCTGCGACGTCGGCCACGGCCGGCCCGACCCGCTGGATCCGGACGAGCCGGAAAACCTGGCCAGGACCATCGCCGCGCTCAAGCTCAGCTACGTGGTGATCACCTCGGTCGACCGCGACGACCTGCGCGACGGCGGCGCCGGCCATTTCGTCGCCTGCATCGAGCGCGTGCGGGCGCTGTCGCCCAGTACCCGCATCGAGATCCTGACGCCTGACTTCCGCGGCCGCATGGACCGCGCCCTGGAAATCCTGAAGGCCGCGCCGCCCGACGTGATGAACCACAACCTGGAGACCGCGCCGCGCCTGTACAAGGAAGCCCGTCCCGGCTCGGATTACCAGTACTCGCTGAGCCTGCTGAAGCGCTTCAAGGAACTGCATCCGCAGACGCCGACCAAGTCCGGCATCATGGTGGGCCTGGGCGAGACCGATGAGGAAATCCTCCAGGTCATGCGCGACCTGCGCGCGCACGACGTCGACATGCTGACCATCGGCCAGTACCTGATGCCGTCCGGCGACCATCTTCCGGTGCGCCGCTACGTGCATCCGGACACGTTCAAGATGTTCGAAGAGGAAGCCTACAAGATGGGCTTCGTGCATGCTGCGGTGGGTGCGATGGTGCGCAGCTCCTACCATGCCGACCAGCAGGCGCACGGGGCCGGCGTTTCCTGACGTTGGCGCCCAGGGGGCCAGCGCGGCAGAAGCACTGGCTCCCAGAGCATTTTCATGTTGGCTTGCACCGGAAGCACCACTTCCGCGCAGCGACAGTTGCCGTTGCCGTTGCCGTTGCCGTTGACGCGGCTTTTGACGTGGGCCCCCGTCGATGGCGACACGTCGCTGG
>CAUQYP010000176.1:0-9682 GCA_963522035.1 uncultured Noviherbaspirillum sp.
CGCGCAGCGCGGCCGGCTGCGCGAGCGCCTGCACCTGCCACGCGCCGCTGGCCCTCACCGTGGACGGGCGGTGCGTATCGAGCTGCAGCACGGGCCGGGACGGGCTGGCCGGGCGGGCGGTGGACAAGGCTTGCGAATCGGACATGGCGCCAGTGTAAGGGACAAGCGCCGCTTGGGGCAGCCCGGCAGCGCCGGGCCATGACGCGCAGCATGGTTCCGCAGCCGCCATCCTCCCGCTACAATGCGCAGCATGAACCAGCCGCCCTGCAGCATGAACCAGCAGCCCTCCCCGCAGCAGATCGCGAGGCGCGCGACCGGCGCCGCCCGCCAGGTGGCGATCGAGTTCGTCGCCGAGACCGGATCGACCAATGCCGACCTGCTGGCGCGGGCCGCCGCCTCCACCTCCAGCTCCACCTCCGGCCTGACCGGCCCGGTGCTGCTGGTGGCGGGCAGCCAGACTGCGGGCCGGGGCCGGGCGGGCCGTCCGTGGCAGTCTGCTCCCAGCGCCAGCCTGACCTTTTCCCTGGCCTGGAAATTCGACTGCGCGCTGCCGCAACTGGTCGGGCTGCCGCTGGCGGTCGGCGTCGCCATTGCCGAGGCGCTGCATGCCTGCGGCGTCGACGCCCGCCTCAAGTGGCCCAACGACGTGCTGCTGGACGGCCGCAAGCTGGCCGGCATCCTGATCGAGACCGCGGCGGCGAAAAACGGCCTGTGGGCCATTATCGGCATCGGCATCAACCTGGCGCTGCCTCCCCATCTGGCCGAGCGTATCGGCAGTGCGGCAACCGGGCTGCCGCCGCTGGCCGTGGCGCCGGACGACTTGCTGGCGGCCCTGCTCGACGCGCTGGCGCAGGCGCTGACCGAGTTTGGCGACGCCGGCCTCGCGCCGTTCACCGGCCGCTGGAATGCGCTGCATGCCTGGGTCGGCGAACAGGTCGCGGTGCTTGACCGCGGCGAGGTGCGGCAGCAGGGCGCCGCCGTCGGCATCGACGACAGCGGCCGCTTGCTGGTCGACACCGCCGGCGGCCGGGTCGCGGTCCTGTCCGGCGACGTCTCGCTGCGCCGCGTGGGGGAGCTGCCTTGCTGCTCCTGATCGACGCCGGCAATACCCGCGTCAAGTGGGCGCTGGCCAATACCGCCACCTACGCATGCGACCGTTTCGACCCGGCCCTGCTGGGGAACTGGGACGCGAACGGCGTGGTCGAGCGCGAGGCGCTGGGCCGGCTGGTGGAAGCCTGGCGCGGCCGCCAGGTAGCGCGGGTGCTGCTGTCGAATGTCGCCGGCGAAGGAATGCGCGAACAACTCGACCAGTTGCTGCTGCGCGCGTTCGGCGCGCGGCCGATCGCGATTGAATGGTTCCGGTCGGCGCCGGCGCTTGCCGGAGTGCAGAACGGCTACCGCAATCCGCTGCAGCTGGGCGCCGACCGCTTCGCATCGGCCATCGGCGCGCATGCGCTGTACCCGGGCGAGGCGCTGGTCGTCGCCACCTGCGGCACCGCCACCACGGTCGACGCGATCACGCCCGACGGCGTCTTCCTCGGCGGGATGATCCTGCCCGGACTCGGCCTGATGGCCAGCTCGCTGGCGAAGAATACCGCGCAGCTGCCGCAGGTCGGCGCCCGCGTCGAAATCGTTACGCCCTTTGCCGACAACACCACCGACGCCATCATCAGCGGCTGCGTGGCCGCGCAGACCGGCGCCATCGGCCAGGCGCTGGCCGCCCATGGCGCCAGCCATGGCAAGGTGCGCTGCATCCTGTCGGGCGGCGCCGGGCACATGCTGGCGCCGCATATTTCCCATCCCAGCGTCACCATCGACAACCTGGTGCTGATGGGCCTGCAGGCCGCCGTCATGAAGCAGCACGCATCATGCTGAAATTCGTTCTCGGCGCGCTGCTGCTGGCCAACCTGGCGCTGTTCGCCGCCCAGCGCGGCCAGCCATCGGGCCATGAACCGGCGCGGATGAACAACCAGCTCTACCCGGAACGCATCAGGCTGCTGCCGGCATCGGCGGCCAGCGTTGCGCCGCCGGTCCCTGAGCCTGCGCCTGCCGTGCCGGCAACCGAGCCGGCGCCGGCTGCGGCAGCCGCGCCTCCGGTGCAGCTGGCCTGCATCGAACTGCTGAGTTTTACGCAGGGCGAAGCCGCGCGTTTCGAAAACCGCATCGACGCGCTGGGTCTTGTCAGCCAGTTGTCACGCCGCGAGTTGCCAACGCCGTCGAGCTATATGGTGATGCTGCCGCCGCAAGGCAGCCGCGACGCCGCCGACCAGAAGACCGTGGAACTGCGCGGCATGGGTATTACCGATTCTTTTATCATCCAGGACAATTCGGCGCGCCGTTATGGTATTGCGCTGGGCACTTTCCGCAGCCAGGATGCAGCGCAGGCGCACCTGGAAACCATGATCCGGCGCGGCGCCAGGACCGCGCGGATTGCCGAGGTCGGCTCCGGCCCGGCGCGGCTGGCGATCCAGATGCGCGCGCTGGACCCGGCTGCCGAGGCCCAGGTCACGCGCGCCACCGCCGAATTCCCGCGGCTCGAGGCGCGGCCCTGCAGTTAATCGGGCGCTGCTGCAGCCAGTTCTGCAATCCGCGTTTTCAGGCAGTCCGGGCACAGGCAAACGGTGTCGTCGGCGTCGTCCAGCGCGTCGGCCGGCAGCGGCGGCAGCGTGGCGCACCAGCACGGGCTTTCGGTCGCCTCGACCATGCCGCACTCAAAGAATTTCTGACAGCGGCTGCAGGTGCTCATTCATTGCTCCTGAAAACGGTTGGGTTGATGTTCAAATGCCAAGAATACCCTGTCTCCATGGAAATTGGCATGCTGCATTCCGCTTTTCGGTTTCAGGAGAATTGCCACTGCATCCCGGGCGAGTGCCAGCGACGGCCCTGCTTGTCCACCGCCACCAGGTCCACGCCCGGCATTTCCGCTGCCAGCGCCAGTGAGCGCTGGGCGCCCATCACCATGAAGGCGGTAGACAGGCCGTCGGCCAGGATGCCGCTGGGTGCAGCCACGGTGACCGCGGCGAGTTCGGCCTGGGAGGCGCCGGTAGCCGGGTCGACAATATGTTGCGTTGAAAAGTCCGGCGTGAATGCCATCGCATAGTCGCCCGAGGTGGCAACGGCGCGGCCGTCCATCTGCACAGTGCCGGCATAGGCATCCTGGCGACGCGGATCGCGCACGCCGAGCCGCCATGGGCGCCCGCCTTCGCCCGCACCCAGCGCGCCGAACTCGCCGGTGTCGATCAGCGCATGGCGTATGCCGCGCGCCTGCAGCGCGGCGCGCGCCAGGTCCACCGCGTAGCCCTGGGCGATGCCGTTGAGCGTGATCGCCATGCCCGCGCCCAGCGTGACAGCGGCCGCGTCGATGCGCATGCGCTGCCAGCCGACCAGCGGCAACGCATGCGCGCGGCTGCTGCCCGAGCGGGCCAATTCCCACAAGGGTTGCACCGTGATGTCGAAAGCGCCCCCGGTTTGCGCAGAAAGCCGGCGCGCCTGGTTCAGCACCGCCAGCAGGTGTGGGCCGGGCCGCGCCAGGCGCGCGTCGCGGTTCAGGGTATGCACTTCGCTGCCGGGACGGTAGATGCTCATCAGCGCGTCGACCTTCCTGGCCTCGGCCATCGCATCGGCCAGCGCCAGTTCGGCCTGGCGGGCGTCGTCGTGCAGCACCCTGATGCTGACTACCGTGCCGAAAGCCAGGTCGGCGGCCACGTGCATCTGCATCTGCCTGTGCGGCGGCCCGGCCGGCGCGCGCACGAGCTTGCCTGCGGCCGGCTGCATCAGGGACCAGGCGCCGGTGGAGGCTGCGGCGGCGCCCAGCCCGAGTGACGCGTGAAGAAAGGTACGGCGCTGCATATCGGCTCCTCAGGGCGGCGCTGAAACGGTATGGATGGGAACGATGCGCGCACGCTTCTTCTCCAGGATCAGCGGCGCGCACAAGTCGGCGCTGTGATGGATGACCACGCAATCCATGCACTGGAAGCAGTCGTCGTAACGGATGCCGCCATCGGGCCGGATCGCCTCGTACTCGCAGCGATGGCGGCAGGTCTGGCATGGCTTGCCGCATTCGCTGCGCCGCGGCAGCCAGTCCAGCAGGCGGATGCGCCCGAGGACCGCCAGCCCGGCGCCGAACGGGCACAGGTAGCGGCAGAAGGCCTTGTACACCACTGCGCTGGCTGCCAGCAGGCCGACCGCATACAGCACGAAGGGCCAGGCGCGCACGAATTCAAGCGTGATCGCCGTCTTGAACGGTTCGGCCTCGACCAGCTTGTCGGTCAGTTCGGTCGAGACGAATACGCTGCCGACGATCGTGGCCAGCACCAGGTATTTCAGCCGCTTCAGGCGCGCATCCCATTGCCGCCCGATGCTCAGCTGGGGCAGGCGCAGACGCTGCGCCAGCTTGCCGACGAATTCCTGCAGCGCGCCGAACGGGCATAGCCAGCCGCAGAAGGTGCCGCGGCCCCAGACCGGCAGCGAGACCAGCACGAAGGCCCAGAGCGCCACCGTCATCGGGTCGTACAGGAAAAATTCCAGGCTGCGGCCGTCGCGCAGCGCCTGCAGCAGGCCGGTCAGGTTGACGATGGAAAGCTGGCCCTGCGCATGCCAGCCGATGAAGAGCAGGGTATATAGCAGGTAGCCCTTGCGGAACCAGGCAAAGCGGCGGGCGTCGGCGGTCAGGGCCTTTTGCTGCGCCAGCGCCAGCGCAAGCACGGCCAGCCCGGCGGCCAGCAACGCCAGTTCGGCCCGGCGCTGGCGCCAGATCGTCACCCAGGTCTTGTCGGCGCCGGGCGGCGCCGTATAAAAACGCGCAGGCAGTTGCAGATTGCTGGAAAACTCGCGGTTGATGCGCTCGGGATAAATGATGCCCCTGGTTCGCCTGACCACCAAGGACAGCTCGAGCGGTTGCGCGAGGTCGAGGCCGGACTGGCCGATGATGCGGAACACGCGCAGCGCCTTGCCGCGCAGCGCCGGCTCGGTCGTCTTCAGGTCCAGGTCGAGGTCGCGCATCTCGATCGCCAGGCCGTTCTGCCTGAGCATCAGCCGGTCCGGCGGCGTGCCGGCCACGTAGTCGTCGCCCAGCACGCCGTAGCGGCCGCCATAGGCCACCAGCAGCGCATGGTCGCCCGGCTCAAGACGGCCGGCAAGCCTGTTCCATGCAGCCGGCGTTAGCAAGGTGCGGCCGATGCTGGGCACCGACGCCAGCGCCACATAAAATTCGCTCATGCGCTCGTCCGGCCTCGCCAGCGCTTCCGGATCCTGGCCCTCGCCGGCGCTGCCGGCGAACGCGGCTTCCACTGTGCGGTTGCTCAGGCTCACATGGCCGACCATGCCTTCCTCCTGCATGTCGACGAAGCTTTTCTGCTCGAATACATCGGGGTTGAGCCGCGCGATCCGGTCCGGGTCGGCCGCGCCGGCAAAGCCCAGGCGTGCCCGCGCCACCTTCAGCGCCGCCGACAGCACGCTCTGGTTCATGATGCGCACCGACGCAGTGGCCTTGGCCACGCCGTCGATATGCACCAGGCTTCCTTCGTTGCGCGGACCGCCGCGCGGCGCCGTGTCGATGGCGACGCTTTGCGCCAGCGACAAGCCCTTGTACTGCTCGACGAAGCGGAACATCGGCGCGTCGCCCAGGCCGTCCAGGAACACCGGTTCATGGTGGGACAGCACCTGGACTTCGAGAAAGCTTCCCTTCGGGTCGATCGCCACCAGGAGGTTGACCGGTACGCCCGAAAAGCCCGGGACCGGCGCGAAGTCGATCGACTCGAATGCATAGCCGACGAGTTCGATGGCGGTCCCGTTCTGGCGCAGCAGCGGCCATATCGGCAGCGCGCCGTCCTTGGCGCCGACCATCAACGGCGACGGAAAGCGTTTTGCCAGCGCTTCCCTGGTCATCACGCCAGCCGCGGCAGGAAAGGCAAGGGCTGCCAGCAGCAGCCAGGACAGTGCCGCCGCCAGCGCCAGAGCGAGCGCCCGCCCCGGCCGCTCAGGGCGCCACGGGCTGTACGCCATGCCTGGCAAAGATACGGGCCATTTCACCGGACGCGGTCAGTTCGGCCGCGGCCTGCTGCAAGGCCTCGGCCAGGTCCCGCGCGTCCTTTTTGACCGCCATGCCGATCGCCCATCCCTGCGGCGGCAAGCGCTGGAACGCTACCTGCTGCACGTCGAAGCGGGCATCGGCGCCGACCACCGACTCGATCTCGGAACGGTGCGCAAGCACGCCTGCCAGCTTGCCGGCCTTCAGGTCCTGCAGCGCGTCGACCGCGGTCGGATAGATCCGCACATGGCCGCGGAACCTGCCGTCGCCCTCGCCCAGCAGCAGCATTGCGGCGAGCGAGACCTTTTCCACGCCGATGTCACGGCCCAGCATCGCATCGAGGCCGTCGTAGCGCGGCACCGCGTCCTTGCTGCGCGCCAGCCGCACGGTCTCGCGGTAGTAGGGCGCGAAGATTTCGACCTTGTCCTGCTGCGCCATCAGCCGCCGGTCCACCGGCACGTGCAGCATCAGGTCGGCCGGGCCATAGCCCAGGTAATGGCCCTTCCAGACCATGTTGCGCAAGTCGTCGCCGAGATCCTCGCCGGCGGGAAAGGGCAGCAGCGCCAGCTTCAGCCCGAGTTTTTTTGCCAGCGCCTCGGCCAGGTCGACATCGATGCCGCCGGCCTCGGACGAGAACGGCGCCATGTCCTTGTACACCGCGACCTTGAGCGAACCCGACTGCCTAATCTTGCCCATGTCGGCAAAGGCCGACTCGGGCATGGCCAGCGCCACGGCCGCCAGCAACAACGCTGCGGTGCTGCGTATAAAGGGGAAAAACATGATGGTCTCCGTTATTGGTGTTGTCGTCTGCCGTGCCTATTTCATTTCGCGCCGGGTTTCCAGGTAGGCCTTGATCGACCAGACCGCTTCCTGGTTCAGGATGCCGTCGAATGGCGGCATGTAGACCGCGCCGTTGCGCACCTTGCCCTTTCTCACGCTGTTGGCGTAATAGTCGTCGTTGTCCTTGAAGCACATCTTCTTCTTGGCCTCGACTTTCTGCGTCATGCAGTCGCGGTCGAGCAGGCGCAGGTCGGGCGCGATGCCGCCCGAAACGGCCTCGATGCCATGGCAGCGGGCGCAGTTGGCGCCAAAGGCGGAAGCGCCGATCTTCTGCGCCTCCTTGTTGTCGCGGTAAGGATTTTCCGCTACCCATTTTTCGCCCAGCGGAGGCAGCGACTTGGTATCGACGGCTTGCGGCGTGACATCGCCATGGGCATGAACAGCGCTCGCGGCGAGCGTGGCAACGGCAAGAACGGTGGCGGCGAGGAAGGTGGACGTAGGCATGAGCAGGTCTCCGGGAGTGTGTAAAAACGCTTGTGCTCCCTACCGCAAATGCCGTGCCAGTCGGTATTCGACCATTAGTGCGAAATGGTTGCGCCATTTGTCAACAGGTGTACCATTGCCGGAAAAATTGCGACTCAAACTGCAACACGCCCTTACTGATAAAGGAGCGGAGATAATGACTGGAGACACACCCGGCCATCATGGCGCTGGCGGCAAGGCAATGAAGGAAAGCCTTGGCATGGTTCCTGCAGCATGTTCCAGCATCATGCTCAATGAATCCCACCGACGCTGCGCTTCCTATGGCTTGTCCGAGAACGCCCGGCCAGACTTCAGCCCGCTGGGCCGCAGCGACCTCTCCGTGCTGGTCGAACAGAATCGCGTGCTGCATGCGCATGCGCTGCCGGTGATGGAAAACCTGTACGAACAGATCGTCAACACCCACAACATGGTGGTGCTGACCGACGCCAACGGCCTGATCGTCGAAGCCCTGGGCGATGACGACTTCCTGGAAAAAGCCAACCGGGTCGCGCTGCAGCCCGGGGTGAACTGGTCCGAGGAAGGGAAGGGCACCAATGCCATCGGCACCGCGATCGTCGAAAAGAAGCCGACGCTGGTGCATGCCAACCAGCATTACCTCGTCTCCAACCATTTCCTGACGTGCTCGGCCGCGCCCATCTTCAGCCACCAGGGCAAGCTTGTCGGCGTGCTCGACGTGACCGGCGACCAGCGCAGCTTTCACCAGCACACGATGGCGCTGGTGCGCATGTCGGCGCAGATGATAGAGAACCAGCTGTTTTCGGCGGCGTTCGATGATGGCATCACGCTGCATTTCCACAGCCGGCCGGAATTCATCGGCACGCTGATGGAAGGCATCGCCTCCTTCACGCCCGGTGGCCGCTTCCTTTCGGCCAACCGCATCGGCCTGGTCCAGCTGGGCCTGCCGCTGCCGGCATTGCAGGCGCATACCTTCAGCTCGCTGTTCGGCATGCCCGTCTCCGCCTTGTTCGACCATTACCGGACCACCTCGCCGTCGCTGCTGACCATGTGCCTGCACAACGGCGTGCGAGTCCATGCGCGGGCCGAAGTGCGCCGTTCCAACATGGTGTTTCAGAACGTGCAGCATGGGGAGCCTGAAGCCGCGGCGCGGGTGCAGCCGGCTGCCAGTGCGGCGCGCAAGCTCTCCAGCCTGCATTACCTCAATACCGGCGACCCGCAGATGCAGCGGCTCATCGACAAGGTGGGCAAGGTGCTGGGGCGCGACATCTCGATACTGGTCACCGGCGAGACCGGCACCGGCAAGGACCTGCTGGCGCAAGCCATCCACAACGACTCGCCGCGCGCCGGCGGGCCGTTCGTGGCGGTCAACTGTGCATCGATTCCCGAGACACTGATCGAGTCCGAGCTGTTCGGCTACGAGGACGGCGCCTTCACCGGCGCGCGCAAGAAGGGCAGCATCGGCAAGATACAGCAGGCCAACGGCGGCACGCTGTTCCTGGACGAGATCGGCGACATGCCGGTGAGCCTGCAGGCCCGGCTGCTGCGGGTGCTGCAGGAACGCGTGGTCATGCCGCTGGGCAGCAGCAAGTCCATCCCGGTCAATGTCGCCGTGATCTGCGCCACCAACCGCAACCTGCGCGACATGATCTTGCGGGGCGCCTTCCGCGAAGACCTCTACTATCGGCTCAACGGCCTGGTGGTCAAGCTGCCGCCGCTGCGCGAGCGCGAGGACCTTGAAGTCGTCGTCAACCGCCTCCTGCTGGCGGAGTCGGAAGGCCGGCCGCGCAAGGTGTCGGCCGACGTCATGCGCATGTTCAAGCAGCACAACTGGCCGGGCAATTTCCGCCAGCTCAGCAACCTGCTGCGGACCGCGGTCGTGATGCTGGGCGATGACGAGGAAGCGATCGGCACCGAGCACCTGCCCGACGATTTCCTGGAAGACCTGAGCGCCGTGCTGCAGCAGGATAAGACGGAAAGCGTCGAGCGGGTCGTCAGCCAGATGAGCACGCTGGAAGACGTGGAAGCGACGGTGATCTCCAGGTCGCTCAAGGCCCATGGCGGCAATGTTTCCGCCACCGCACGCGCGCTGGGCGTTTCGCGCAACACCATCTATCGCAAGATGCCCCAGTCGACTGCCTGACCAGCCATGCCGGCTGGGGCGGGCTGCCTGAAGCATTTTCATGCTGGCTTGCGCCATATGCGTCATTTCCGCGCAGCGACAGTTGCGGTTGCTCTTGACGTTCCGCGCAGCGACAGTTGCAGTTGCATTAAGCCCCGCGCAGCGACAGTTGCCGTTGCCGTTGCCGTTGCCGTTGAATCTGCCTTTGACGTGGGTCCCCGTTGATGGCGCCACGTCGCTGGTGCCGAAATCGG
>CAUQYP010000177.1:0-9676 GCA_963522035.1 uncultured Noviherbaspirillum sp.
GCGTCGCCGTCTAACGGGGATCCACGTCAAAGGCAGCGTCAAAAACAACTGCAACTGCAACTGCAACTGTCGCTGCGCGGGCAACGGCAACTGTCGCTGCGCGGAGCAAGCAAGATCGCTTACACGCCGGCTTGGGCAAGTCCAGCACGAAACTGCTCCCGCCATAGCCGGCTCAACCGGCGGCGCCGGCAAGCCAGCCCGGCGCATGGCTACCCAACGGCATCGCCGGCAAATCCCACCGCACCGGCGTGCCCGACATCCGAGCCGCATGGCGCACCACAGTCAGCACGCCAAAGCCGGAAGCATGCTGTCCGGTCAGGCCCGCGATGTCGTCGAAGCCAGGCATGGCCGCCTCCAGGCCACCGCCAACGCGCCCCAGCCCACGCAGCCAGTAGCCGGTTTGCGCCAGCGACAGGCGCACATGCCAGCTTCCGCCTTCCCGGCTGCGCCGCATCAGCGCGGCCATCACCGCATACGCCATCAGGTAACCCGTGGCGCGGTCCAGCGCCTGTGCCGGCAAGGGCGCCGGCCCGGTGGCGCCGCCGGCCTGCGCCTCGGCATGGTTGTAGCCGCTGGCCGTCTGCACCAGCGAGTCGAAGCCGCGCCGCGCCGCCCATGGCCCGGCCTCGCCGTAGGCACACAGGCTGACGTAGACCAGGCCGGGCCGCCTGCGCGCCGCCGCTTCCGGACCCAGGCCCAGCGCATCCAGGGCGCCCGGCCGGTAGCCCTGCACCAGCACATCGGCCTCGCCCAGCAGCGCCTCGAATGCCTGCTGGCCGTCGAACGCGCGCAGGTCCAGGAAGCAGGCGCGCTTGCCCAGGCCGGTTTCCATCACCAGCGGCTCGATCGACGGCAAATGCGGCGTGCTGACCAGCAGCACCTCGGCGCCGTGCCCGGCCAGCGTGCGGCCGCAGACCGGGCCGGCAATCACCCGGGTCAGGTCCAGCACCCGTACGCCGGACAGCGGCCGTGCCGCCGGCGGCAGCGGCCGGGGCGGCGCATCGCCCAGGCGCTCGATGGACAGCAGCGGCAGGCCGGCCACCGCCTGTCCCTGCGGATGCGCATCCCATTCGTCGAACGAGCGCATTGCCGTGACCACCATGCCGGCCGCGGCGGCCTCCTGCTCGAAGCCGAAGGCGTCGCGGGACTGCAGCGCGCGCGCCACCGCCGCGGCATCATGGCTGCACCGCAAGATCCGCAGCACGCCGTCGCGGTGATGCGGAAAATTGCCATGGATGCGTACCCAGCGGCCATCGCCGCACTGGAAGGTGCCGGTAATCCTGTCGCGGAATTCCGGCGCCGGCGCGCCGTCGACCCGCAGGTACTGCTCGGCCCGGAATTCAATGGCCGCCTCGCGCATGTCCACGTCGATCTGCTGCGGCATGCCGCCGCGCAGGCAGTGCAGCTCGGCCGCCGCCAGCGCGGAGACCGCGATGCTGGCCTGGGCCGCGGTGCCGACGGCGAACGACGACGGCAATGCGGGTTCCTGCCCCGTCAGCCGGACGCATTCCAGCGCCGCGTCGCGCTCGCCCGACAGCTTCCACAGCGCGGCCAGCGCGTCCCTCGCATCCGGCGGCGTTTCCTGATCTCGGCTCTCCATGCGTTCTCCTCGGGCGGCTGGCTTTGGCTGCAATAGAATAGGCCAAACCCGGCACCGGCGTCGATTGGCGCCGATGACAGCCTGCTGACAGCTTGGCTGCGCACAATGCCGGGGTTGAGCGCCGGATGAGCCGGTCGTGCTCGCATGACGATCAAGGAGAAATGGCGCGATGAGGCTGCTGCTAGCGGAAGACGAGCCGGAACTGGCCAACTGGCTGTGCCGCGCGCTGAAGCAGAACGGCTATATCGTCGACTGGGTCGACGATGGCCGCCTGGTGGAAAAGAGCGTCGGCGCCGTCAGCTATGACGCGCTGATCCTGGACCTCGGCCTGCCCGGCATGGATGGCCACCGGGTGCTGGCCCGGCTGCGCGAGATCGACGCCAGGCTGCCGGTGCTGATCCTGACGGCCCGCGACTCGCTGCTGGAACGGGTCAGCACGCTGAAGAAGGGCGCGGATGATTTCATGGCCAAGCCGTTTTCGATCGACGAGCTGGAGGCCCGGCTCACCGCGCTGATCCGGCGCGCGCGCGGTAGCGAGCATCCGCGCCTGAGCTGCGGGCCGCTGGCCTTTGACGCGGTCACGCGCCAGTTCACGCTGGACGACAAGCCGCTGTCGCTCTCCAAGCGTGAACATGCGCTGCTGCATGCACTGATACGCTGCAGCGGCGAGCCGCTGCCGAAGAAGGACATCTACGACAAGGTGTTCGAGGACGAGGTCGACGCCATGCCGGAGGCGGTGGAAGTGCTGGTCTACCGGGTGCGCAAGAAGCTCGAAGGCAGCCCGCTGCATATCGTCACCCTGCGCGGCCTGGGCTATCTGCTCGAACTCGCCTGATGTGGAAACCTCCCATCTTTCGCTGGAGCCTCAAGCGCACGGTGCTGACCCTGCTGCTGCCGACGCTGGCACTCATCACCGTGCTCGAACTGTTCGCTACCCACCGCACCGCAACCGATGCCGCCAATTCGGCTTATGACCGTTCGCTGCTGGGCGCGATCAAGGCGCTGGACGCCAATATTTCCACGCCGGGCGGCGGCCTGGCGGTGGAAACGCCTTACACCCTGTTCGAGCTGTTCGAACTGACCGCGTCCGGCAGGGTGTTCTTCCGCGTGGCCACCGAGGACGGGCTGGTGGAAATTGGCTACGCCGCCATACCGCCGCCGCCGCGGCCGCTGGAAACCCGCAAGCCGCAGTTTTATGACGCAATCTATTTCGGCGAAAAGGTGCGGGTCGGCAGCTACGCGCGCAACCTGGAGCGGCCCGTGGGCGGCGCCGGCGCCGGGTCGGAGCGCGTGGTGATCCAGGTTGCCGAGACGCTGGGCTCGCGCCAGGAATTCATCGGGCGGCTGCTCTCGCGCGCGCTGCAGCGCGACCTGCTGTTCATGCTGCTGGCAGCCGGCATGCTGGCGCTGGTGCTGTTCCTTACCCTGAACCCGCTGTCCCGGCTGCGCGACATGGTCAGCGCCCGCTCCGACCAGGACATGACGCCCATCGCCACCGATTCGGTGCCGGCCGATGTGCAGCCGCTGGTGGCGGCCATCAACCTGCACATGGCGCGCAACCGCCAGTTCATGCAAAGCCAGCGCCGCTTCGTCGACGACGCCTCGCACCAGCTGCGCACGCCGCTGGCAACGCTGCGCACCCAGCTCGACTATGCGCTGCGCGAGACCGACCCCGCCAATGTCAGCGACGCGCTGGCGGCGGTGTCGCGCCAGCTCGACGACGCAACACATCGCACCAACCAGATGCTGGCGCTGGCCAAGGCCGACGCGGCCGACCTGGCCATGGCGCCGGCAGACCTGGACCTGCTTGCCGAGCAGGCCGCGCGCAACGTGGTGATGCTGGCCCGCGAGAAACGCATCGACCTGGCCTACAGCGGCCCGGACCAGAGGCTGGTGGCGCCGGCCCATGCCGGCCTGCTGCGCGAGGCGCTGCTCAACCTGCTGCACAACGCGATCCGCTATGCGCCCGAGCGCGGCCATGTGTCGCTGTCCCTGGCGCTGGCCGACGGCCATGCCGCCTTTACCATCGTCGATGACGGACCGGGCGTGCCGGCCGACCAGCTGGCCCTGCTGGGAGAGCGCTTCTTCCGTGCCCGCAACAGCGTTCCGGGCGGATCCGGGCTGGGGCTGGCCATCGCCCGCGCGGTGGCCGAGCGCCACGGCGGCGCGCTGCGCCTGTCCAGCGTGGTCGACGGGACCGGGTTTTGCGCCACGCTGGTGCTGCCTGTCGAACCTGGCCAGGAACTGACAGCCGACTGACAGCTTCGGTTGCTAGAGTTCGCATCAGCGCGGTGCAATACCGCCCATTCGAACAGCGGGCCGGCGTCATGCCAGCCGCCATACCAACCGTTACTGGAGACAAGCATGAAAAAAATTCTTTGCGTCCTTACGCTCGCCGCTGCTGCCAGCGGCGCCTTCGCCGGCCCGCTGGACAAGACCGAATGCATCGCCGCAGCCAAGCCGGGCGGCGGCTTCGACCTGACCTGCAAGCTGGCCCAGACCGCGCTGCTGGACAGCGGCGCGATCAAGGACCCGATGCGGGTGACCTACATGCCCGGCGGCATCGGCGCGGTGGCCTACAACGCCATCGTCGCCCAGCGCCCGGCCGAAGCCAACACCATCGTCGCCTTCTCCGGCGGCTCGCTGCTCAACATCGCCCAGGGCAAGTTCGGCCGCTACAGCGAGAAGGACGTGCGCTGGCTGGCCGTGCTCGGCGCCGACTACGGCGCGGTGATCGTGCGCAAGGATTCCCCGTACAAGACCATGCAGGACCTGGCGGCGGCCCTGAAGACCGACGCCACCAAGGTGGTGCTGGGCGCCGGCGGCACCGTGGGCAGCCAGGACTGGATGAAAGCCGCGCTGACGGCCAAGGCCGCCGGCGTGAACCACAAGACCATGCGTTTCGTGGCCTTCGAAGGCGGCGGCGAAGCCATCACCGCGCTGCAGGGCGGCCACATCGGCGCTTACTTCGGCGACGCCGGCGAAGCCTCGTCGCAGATCAAGGCCGGCGCCAACATCCGCGTGCTGGCCGTGATGTCGGACAAGCGCCTGCCGGGCGCGCTGGCCGAAGTGCCGACCGCGAAAGAGCAGGGCTTCGACATCGATTGGGCCATCGTGCGCGGCTTCTACATGGGACCCAAGGTCAGCGACGCCGACTACAACGCCTGGTCGGAGGCTTTTGCCAAGGTCACCAAGACCAAGGAGTTTGCCAAGCTGCTGGATGAGCGCGGCCTGTATCCGATGACCCTGACCGGCGCCGAGCTCAACAGCTATATCCAGACGTCGGTCGAGAAGTACCGCACGCTGGCTGGCGAATTCGGCCTGGTGGGACCGGCAAAATGAGCAGCGACCGCATCCTCGGCGTACTCGCCGTCCTGCTGGGCGCGGGCATGGCCGCCACCGCCTGGGGCTATGCGGCCCCGGTGGAGTACGAGCCGGTCGGCCCGCGCGCCTTTCCGCTGCTGCTGGCCGGCCTGATCGTGCTGTGCGGCGCCTGGCTGGTGTTCAAGCCGTCGCACCGCGCCCATTTCGGCAACGCCGCGCAGCTTCGCAGCGTTGGCCTGTGCGGCCTGTACGTCGTGCTGTATGCGGTGCTGTTCCAGGTGCTCGGCTTCGTGCTGGCCACTGCGCTGATGTCGATTCCGGTGGGCCGCCTTTTTGGCGGCACCTGGAAACAGTCGGTGCTGACCGGCGTCGGCATGGGCGTCGTCCTCTACCTGCTGTTCGACAAGCTGCTGGACGTCGTACTGCCGGCCGGCGTGCTGAAGCCGCTCTTTACCGCGATAGGACTCTGATGGAAACCCTTTCCTTCCTTACCTCCGGCTTCGCCGTCGCGCTGCAGCCGATCAACCTGCTGATGGCCGCGATCGGCGCCTTCATCGGCACCGTGGTCGGCCTGCTGCCGGGCCTCGGCCCCATCAACGGCGTTGCCATCCTGATGCCGCTGGCATTTGCGATGAAGCTGCCGCCCGAAACCGCGCTGATCTTGCTGGCGGCCGTCTATATCGGCTGCGAATACGGCGGGCGCATTTCCTCCATTTTGCTCAATGTGCCGGGCGACGCCGCGGCCATCATGACGGCGATGGATGGCTATCCGATGGCGAGGAAGGGCATGGGCGGCGTGGCGCTGTCCATCTCGGCCTGGAGCTCCTTCGTCGGCTCCATCATCGCCACCATAGGCATCGTGATGCTCACGCCGCTGCTGTCGAGGTGGGCGCTGGCATTCGGTCCGGCCGAATACTTTGCGCTGATGGTCTTTGCCTTCGCCTGCCTGACCGGCCTCCTCGGCGACCAGCCGGTGAAGGCGCTGCTGGCCACGCTGATCGGCCTGGCGCTGGCCACCGTCGGCGTGGACGCCAATTCCGGCGTCTACCGCTTCACCTTCGACTCCATCAACCTGTCCGACGGCATCCAGTTCATCGTGGTGGTGATCGGCCTGTTCTCCATCAGCGAACTGCTGCTGATGCTGGAAGAGGCGGTGCAGGGCAAGTCCCCCATTCCACAGACCGGCCGCACGCTGTTCAACCTGCGTGAAATGGCCTACACCTGGTGGAGCACGGTGCGTTCGTCGCTGGTGGGCTTCGTGGTCGGCATCTTGCCGGGCGCCGGCGCCACCGTTGCCAGCGCCATCACCTACTCGATGGAAAAGCGCATCGCCGGCCGCAGCGGCACCTTCGGCGATGGCGACATCCGCGGCGTGGCCGCGCCGGAAGCGGCCAATAATGCGGCCGCCAATGCCTCCTTCATCCCGATGCTCACGCTGGGCGTGCCGGGTTCCGGCACCACCGCCGTGATGATGGGGGCGCTGACGCTGTACAACATCACGCCCGGTCCGGCGCTGTTCCAGCAGCAGCCGGCAGTGGTGTGGGGCCTGATCGCCTCCATGTTCATCGGCAACGTGATCCTGCTGGTGATGAACATCCCGATGGTGGGCCTGTTCACCCGCATGCTAAAGGTGCCCAGCTGGGCGCTGGTGCCCGGCATCCTGGCCGTCAGCGCGGTCGGCGTGTATGCCGTCCATGCCACCACCTTCGACCTGATCCTGATGTCGATCCTGGGGATGGTGGGCTATGCGCTGCGCAAGTGCGACATGCCGATGGCCCCGCTGATCCTGGGCTTCGTGCTCGGCGAGCTGATGGAACAGAACCTGCGCCGCGCGCTGTCGATTACCAACGGCGAGCTGGGCATCCTGTGGCAAAGCCCGATCTCGATCGGACTCTGGATCTGCGCCGCGCTCATGGTGATCGTACCGCTGGCCGTGCGCCGGTTCGGCAAGCCGCTCGATGGGCTGGTGCCAACCGTAGCGCCGGTGGAGCGGTAATGAGCTGGAGGGACCAGGAGCCTGCGGCGGGTGCGAAGTAATAACAAGTCCGCTGCTGTACATCTGTCGCCACCTCAAGGCGAACCGAGACGAATACGACGATCGCTTGGGCCGATTGAAGCATGGCCCAATCGGAAGACCTGTCCGGTATCGACATTTAAGGAAAACCCCGACCTGTTAAAAAAATCCGCGCTAAACTTAAAAAAACGAAGATTTTCTTTGGGGGCGTAAAGAAAATGACGATGGTCGGGTACAAGTTTTACCCATGCCTTGCGCAAAAAGCTCCATCTCTTCGGGGCGGAGATGGATAGCGCGGATGCCAAAGGCATCCTTGCCCTGGATGGTTGCAAATAAAATAAAGCTGTATAAAATCACAGTCCATGCCACTTGAGAAAAAAACTGAGACTGGTGATGCAAAGGACGAGCGCACAACGATGCGCACGCTGCACATTCGTGTTAGGGACAAGCATGCAAAGTTTCTTCGTGCGCTGGCATATGACACAAATCAGGTCTGGAATTTCTGCAATGCCTTGTCGATCAAGGTATTCGAGCGCGAACGTCGCTTCATGAGCGGATACGATCTGCAAAAATACACGGATGGCGCTTCGAAAGAAGGCATCAACTTGCACTCGCAAACGATCCAGGCCATCGCCTCGGAGTACGCGACGAGGCGCAAGCAATTCAAGAAAGTACGGTTGGCCTGGCGCAAGAGCAGCGGCGCCCGGCGCTCGCTGGGATGGGTCCCATTCAAGAAATCAGGCATCACTTATGCCCATGGCCAGATCCGCTATGGCAAGGTCTGGCTGTCGCTGTGGGACAGCTATGGACTGAAGGACTTTGATCTCGGCGCCGGCGCTATTTCCGAGGACGCGCGCGGCCGCTGGTACATCAACATCTGCGCCACGCCGAAGCAAAAGCCAGTGCAGCAGCTGTCGCTCTTCAACGATGCAATCGCCATCGACCTTGGCCTGAAAGAGTTCGCAACGACCAGCGACGGCGCCGTCATCGAGGCCCAGCAGTTCTATCGTGGAATGGGAGGAAAGCTGGCAGTTGCCCAGCGTGCAAACAAGAAGGATCGGGTCAAGGCAATCCATGCCGGGATTGCAAACCGTCGCAAGGACTTTCATCACAAGCTCAGCACCAAGCTAACCGACAGCTATGGTGCGATCTTCGTAGGCAATGTGAATGCCTCTGCCCTCGCGAAAACGAACCAGGCCAAATCGGTTCTGGACGCGGGCTGGAGTGCATTCCGGACCATGCTGCAGTACAAATGCGATCGCGCAGGCGTGTGGTTCGACGAGGTCAACGAAGCCTATTCAACCCAGACCTGCAGCTGCTGTAAAAAGCGCACTGGCCCCAAAGGCCTGGAAGGTCTTGGAGTAAGAGAATGGACTTGTAGCTATTGTGGAACGGCACATCACCGTGACATTAATGCTGCCAAGAACATTCTCGCGGCCGGGCATGGCCGTCTCGCAGGAGGAATCCCCGTCCTTGCCGCGCAAGCGGCAGCCCTCCAGGGCTGAGGGCGGGGAGGATGTCAAGTGAATCATTGCAACTCAGCGCGCTGCCGCCAGCCCGACCGTCGTGTCTGGTAAACAACGATGTCGTGTCGGGGAATCGACGCCAGCAATATGCGCTACGCGTACCGGAAACGACCTTCGATCTCATTGAAGCCGCAGCCCGCGCGGCAAGCAACGGGGCCGATATTCTTATGGCAGATGACGATGCGCCTTTGCCAAACGATGAGTCCGATTCCCGATAGATCTGATATCAGTCCTGAGCCGGTGACCTCATACGTTGCCTGCCAATAAAAAATCCCCGCCACAACCAGTGCGCGGGGATTCCTGTGTTGCGAGGTCGCTTACGCCAGGTTCTTGTTCGCGAATTCCCAGTTCACCAGGTTCCAGAAGTTTTCGAGGAACTTGGGGCGGGCATTGCGGTAGTCGATGTAGTACGCATGCTCCCAGACGTCGCAGGTCAGCAGCGGCTTGTCGGCGGTGGTCAGCGGCGTGCCGGCGTTCGAGGTGTTGACGATGTCGACCGAGCCGTCGCCCTTGGACACCAGCCAGGTCCAGCCGGAACCGAAGTTGCCGATTGCCGACTTGGTGAACGCTTCCTTGAAAGCGTCGAACGAGCCCCACTTGGCGTTGATCGCGTCGGCGACCTTGCCGGTCGGCGCATTGCCGCCCTGCGGGGACAGGCAGTTCCAGAAGAACGTGTGGTTCCAGACCTGTGCCGAGTTGTTGAAAACGCCGCCGGAGGACTTCTTGATGATGTCTTCCAGGGGCATGTTCTCGAATTCGGTGCCCTTGATGAGGTTGTTCAGGTTGGTCACGTAGGCCTGGTGATGCTTGCCGTAGTGGTATTCCAGGGTCTCCTTGGACATGTGCGGCTGCAGCGCATCCATCGGGTAGGGCAGGGGTGGCAGGGTATGTTCCATGATGTGTCCTTGTGGTTTTTGGGTTGAACGTGGATTTGCCAAACAGGCATTGTAAAACGGATGGCCGATTGCCGCATCCTGTCTGGTCAACTGGCGCCGGTCAGTCCAGCGTCGGCTGCACGCTGGCCAGCGTGACGTCGGCGCCGCCTTCGGCCAGGCGCAGCGACAGCGCCTGCCTCGGCCGTAGCTGCCCCGGTGCGCGCACCACCGCGCCGCCCTCGTCGGTGATGATGGCGTAGCCGCGCTCCAGCGTGCGCTGCGGATTGAGCAGTTCGAGCTGCGAAGCCAGCGCGGCCAGTCCCAGCCGGCGCGGGCG
>CAUQYP010000178.1:0-9575 GCA_963522035.1 uncultured Noviherbaspirillum sp.
GTCGCCGTCTAACGGGGATCCACGTCAAAGGCAGCGTCAAAAGCAACGGCAACTGCAACTGCAACTGCAACTGCAACGGTCGCTGCGCGGGCAACTGCAACTGCAACTGCAACTGCAACTGTCGCTGCGCGGCGCATCGAAGGCAGCAAAGCCTGTATCTGCGCAAGCAGCAGCATTAATCCCCTACCGCGCCCCCTCTATCGGCACGTCCTTCACCACATCCGGCAGGTTCGACATGATCATCAGTTGCACCCGCCGGTTGCGCAGCCGTGCTTCCGGCGTGTCGTTGCCGTCCACCGGGCGGTTCGCGCCGTGGCCAATGGCTGTCAAGCGCAAGGGCGCCACGCCATTGTCGATGAACAGCCGCACCACGCTCGACGCCCGCACCGAGGACAGCTCCCAGTTCGACGGGTAAAGCGCCGTGCTGATCGGAACATTGTCGGTGTGGCCCTCCACCTGGATCGCATGGCCGTCGTCCTTCAGCACCCGCGCCACCGCGGCCAGCGCCTCCACCGATTGCGAGGACAGTTTCGCGTCGCCCGGTGCGAACAGCACGCTGGCGTTGATCTCTACCGTGATGCCGCGCGCGCCCTGGGTGACTTTCACCTTGCCCTGGCTGACCAGCGGCGCCAGCGCAGTCAGCAAGTCGCGGGCAATGGTTGTCAATTGCTCCTTCTCGCGCCGCACCGCATTGTCGTTCAGCCGGCTGCGGTAGATGGACTGGCGCGGCAACAGCGGCAACTCGGGCGCCAGCCTGTCATGCACCGGCGGCGTGACGGCAGGCAAGCGGCCGAAGGCGGTGGTTATCGCGTTGGATACGGTCCTGACCTTGCCGTCGTTGACCGAGGACACCGCATACATCACCACGAAGAACGCGAACAGCAAGGTGATGAAGTCGGCGTAGGAGACCAGCCAGCGGTCCCGGTTGTCCTCTTCCTCGACGTAGGGTTTGCGCGCCATGATCGGTTCAGGCAGCCCAGGCGGCCATGCGGTCTTCGATCAGGCGCGGGTTCTCGCCGGCGGCAAGCGCTGCCATCACCTCGGTCAGCATCTCGCGCCGCCCTACTTCGTTCTGCACCATGGCCTTCAGCTTGCCGCCTATCGGCAGGAACACCAGGTTGGCGAGACCCACGCCGTACACGGTGGCGACAAAGGCGACCGCGATGCCGGCGCCCAGGCGGGTCGGGTCGCCCAGGTTTTCCATCACCTGTATCAAACCCAGCACGGCGCCGAGGATGCCCACCGTCGGCGCATAGCCGCCGGCCAGTTCCCAGACCCTGGCCACCGCACGCTCGCGGCGTTCATAGATATTGATGTCCTGCTCCAGCACCAGCCGCAGCCGCGGCGCATCGGCGCCATCGACGATCATGCGCAAGCCCTTTCGTATGAAGGGGTCGGACTCGCGCTCGTAATGCCGCTCCAGGCTCAGCAGGCCTTCGCGCCGCACCATATTGCTCCAGAATACGAAGGCGCGTGAGAGCCGTCCGTGGTCGTCGTCCGGCGTCATGAAGGCATGGCGCGCCATCGCGATTGCACGGATGAAGTTGCGCAGGCCGGACTGCATCAGCACCGCGCCCAGCGTGCCGACCAGCACGATCAGCATCGCGGCCGGCTGCACCAGCGAGCTCGCGTGGCCGCCTTCCAGCATCTGGCCGGCGACGATGCCGCCGACCGCCAGCAACAGTCCTGCTAGGCTACCCCAGTCCATGCCTGCTCCCGTAGTCTGGCGCGCATGCGCGCAACGGCCTGGCTATGCAGCTGGCAGACCCGCGATTCGGACACGCCCATGATGGCGCCGATTTCCTTCAGGTTCATTTCCTGCTCGTAGTACAGGCCCATCAGGATTTTCTCGCGCTCGGGCAGCGCTTCGATCGCTTCGATCACGGCGCTGCGAAAGCCCGTGTTCATCAGCGCCTGCAGCGGGTCGTCGGAGCTGTCGGTGCAATAGCGGTCGAGGAAATGCTCGTTGCCGTCGCCGTCCTGGAAGTCCTCGTAATAGACCAGCTGGTGGCCGCCGGCGTCGGCCAGCAGCTCCTGGTAGGCGGTAAGCGACAGCTTCATCCGCGCCGCGACTTCGCTTTCGGTCGGCGGCCGACCCAGCTTCTGCTGCGCCTCGGTCATCGCGACCTCGATCTTGCGCATGTTCTGGCGCATGTTGCGCGGCATCCAGTCGCTGCTGCGCAGCTCGTCGAGCATGGCCCCGCGTATGCGTTGCACCGCATACGTCTCGAACTGCGCGCCATGGGTTTCCTCATAGCGGGTGATGGCGTCCAGCAGGCCGATCATGCCGGCCTGGATCAGGTCGTCGACCTCGACGCTGGGCGGCAGCTTGGCGCGCATCAGGTGCGCCAGCTTCTTTACCAGCGGCGCGTGATGCGCCAGCAGGTGGTTGCGGTCGGATTTTCCTTGTACGGTGTACATGCTTCAAGCCCCGAATATTGCGGTTGCGGTTGCGGTTGCGGTTGCGCCGGCCGGCAGCGCATTGCGCCAGCTGCCCGGCTGCTGCATGGCGTTGGTGCAGCGGGAAAAGCGGCCGGCGAGGTCGCGGAACGCCACGGAGGCGCCCGCCAGTGGAAAGGCGTCGATCACGGTGCGGCCCAGGCGCGTCGCGCGCGCCAGGTGCTCGTCCGGTGGGACCGACCCGATGGATTGCAGCTCGAGCGCCAGGTAACGGCTGGCGGCGGCGGCGATATTCTTGTAGATCATGCCGGCGCGCAGGACGCCGGCGCCGGTGACCAGGATGCTGACCGGGCGCCGGCCGTAATGCTCGGAGACCCGCTTGATCAGCGCGTAGGCGGCGGTAATGGAGGCGGCGCTGTCTTCGACCTGCACCACGATCTCGCCTTCGCCCATCGCTGCCAGCGGCAGCGCATTGGCGGCGTCGAGCTCGGCATCGACCAGCACGATGTCGTTGTCGGCGGACAAACGGGAAAACAGCGCGGCCATGTCCTCGCGCTCGAATTCATCGAGCTTGCCGCGCGCCATCACCGCCAGGCCGAAGCCCTGCGGCATCGCCATCACGACGTCGGCCAGCCGGCGCTCGGAGCGGGCTGCCTGCAGCAGCGTGCCGCCCTGCAGTCGGTCGAGCCCGGCGCCGACGCCGCGCGAGGTGGCGCAGGCGTCCAGCAGCAGCACGCCGCTGCCGGTCCGGGCCAGCGATGCGCCGAGGTTCAGCAGCGTCGCGCTCTTTTCATGGTCGGGCGTGGCCGACAGGAAGGTCAGCACGCGCGGCGCCGGTTTCGCCACCATGCGGCGCAGGCCTTCGGCCTGGTCGATGCGGATGCTAGCCAAGGTTCACCTCGCGCAGCGACTGGTCGTTCATGACGCGGGCGGTATTGCCGATCACCAGCGGCAGCTCGTCGTCCTGGTACTGGAACGGCGCGGCTTCGCGCTTCATCTTGAAGGCGCGGTCGATCAGGAAGTTGGGACGGGCCAGGTGCAGGTCTTCCGGCACGCGCTGGCCGTTGGCGATGTATTGCAGCTGCAGCTTCTGGCGGATGATCACGTCCAGCACCGCGCCGATGGTGGCCGCTTCGTCGAGCTTGGTAATGATGGCGCCGGCCAGGCCGTCGCCCTTGTAGGCACGCACCACTTCGTTCAGCGTTTCGCCGGTGGAGGTGGCGGACATGCACAGGATGCGCTTGACCGGCGTGTCGGCGCCGGACAGCATGGCTACCTGCTCGGCCACCATCTGGTCGCGCTGGCTGGCGCCGGCGGTGTCGATCAGCACGGTGTGCTTGTTCTTCAGTTCCGACAGCGCGATGCGCAGGTCGGCTTCGTCCTTCACCGAATGCACCATCACGCCAAGGATCTTGCCGTAGATGCGCAGCTGCTCGAAGCCGCCGATACGGTAGCCGTCGGTGGTGATCAGCGCCAGCTTGCCGGCGCCATGCTTCATCACGCAGCGCGCGGCGAGCTTGGCGGTGGTGGTGGTCTTGCCGACACCGGTGGGGCCGACCAGCGCGAACACGCCGCCGTTGTCGAGGATGGCGTTTTCATCCGGAGCGGCCGACAGGTTGCGCACCAGCACGGACTTGATCCAGGCCATCGCGTCGCCGCCCTGCTCCGGCAGCTTCTCGGTCAGGTAGCGCGCCAGGCTGGCGGAAAAGCCGGCCGCCAGCATTTCGCGCATCACGGTCGCCTTCATCGGCTCCCGGCGGTGCTGGGCGCCCCAGGAAATCTCGGCCAGCTGCGCTTCCAGCATGCCGCGCATCGAGCGGATCTCGTCCATCATCTGGCGCATCTCGGCCTGGTGGGTGTCGATGGTGGTCGAGGCCGGAGGTTGCGGCAGCACCGCCGGCGGAGCGACCGGGGCGGCTACCACGGGCGCTGCTGGTGCTGGCGCTGGAGCGGGCGCTGGTGCGGGCGCTACCGGCGTCGGACGCAGCCGTTCGAATGCGCTGAGGGCGGAGCCGGCGAGCGTTTTCGCCACGGTTGCCGCTTGTGCCGGCGGTCTGGGCTGACTCTCTGCCATCCGCTTGCCGGCCAGCGCCGCCACCAGCGGCTGCGGCAGCACTTCCTTTTCCACTGCCGGCTCGGCCAGCGAAGCCATGTCGGCACTGGCCAGCGCCAGGATCTCAACATTGCCGTTGACCGACCGGTTGGACAGGATCACCGCATCGGCGCCCAGCGCGTCGCGCACCATGCGCAGCGCCTCGCGCGATGTCTGCGCGGAGAATTTTCTGACGTTCATGCCAGACCTCCAGCCAGGACCTGGACCTGCGCGTTGCCTGCTTGAATGTGGGTGGTAGCCAAAGCCGCTCCTGTGTCGCTTCCGGCGCCGGGTGGCGCAGCGGAGTCATTACGGAACCAATTATTGGCGATTTCAGAAAAGTTGCATCTGAGGAACAAGAGGGATTTAGGGGTCTTTTTCCCATCCAGGCGAGCGGGGCTTGAAATAAGGTCAAATCCGTAGGGTGTAAAAAGCGCCGGCGAATTACACCACTCGTGGATGAACCGACCGTTTTCGTGGTCGACGAATGGTGTCATTCGCTTCGCTCTTTACACCCTACGGACCCAACGCGATCCGGGGCGCAGGCCGTCAGCCCTGCCCGCCCACCAGCGCCGTCACCTTGATGGTCTTCGAATCCGGTATCTCCGCATGCGACAGCAGCTTCAGCTGCGGCAGGCTGCGGCGCAGGAAGCGCGACAGCACGGGCCGCAGCTGGCCCGGCACCAGCAGCACCGGCGTCATGCCCATTTGCTCCTGGCGTTGGACAGCCTCGGCGGTTTGCACCACCAGCGTGTCGGCCAGACCAGGTTCGATGCCGGCGCCGTCCGGGCCGCTGGTCTGCATCGCCTGCATCAGCAAACGTTCGAGCCGGTTGTCGAGCGCCATCACGGTCAGTTCGCCGCCGTTCGGGAACAGTTGCTGCACGATGGCGCGGCCCAGCGCGATGCGTACCAGCGCGGTCAGGTCGCCGGCATCCTGGTAATGGCTGGCGTTCTCGGCCAGCGTTTCGACGATGGTGCGCATGTCGCGGATATGGATGCCTTCGGCCAGCAGGTTCTGCAGCACTTTCTGCACCGTCGACAGCGGCAGCATTTTCGGCACCAGGTCTTCCATCAGCTTCGGCGACTCCTTATTGAGGTGGTCGATCAGCTGCTGCAGTTCGCCGCGGCCGAGCAACTCGGCTGCGTGCATCGTGATCAGGTGGTTCAGGTGCGTGGCGACCACGGTGCCGGCGTCGACCACGGTATAACCCATGGCCTGGGCTTCGTCGCGCAGGCTGGCGTCGATCCAGGTCGCGGGCAGGCCGAAGGCCGGGTCGCTGGTGACGGTGCCGGGCAGCGTGCCGGTCGCCATGCCGGGATTGATCGCCAGGAACTGGCCCGAGTGCGCTTCGCCGGCGCCGATTTCCACGCCCTTCAACGCGATGCGGTAGCCGGATGGCTTGAGTTCCAGGTTGTCGCGGATGTGCACCGGCGGCGACAGGAAACCGACTTCCTGCGCAAACTTCTTGCGTATGCCCTTGATGCGCTTGAGCAGTTCGCCGCCCTGCGACTTGTCCACCAGCGCGATGAGCCGGTATCCCACCTCCAGGCCGAGGGTGTCGACCGGCACGATGTCCTGCCAGGTCGCCTCCTCGTTTTCGGGCGCTGGCAGCGCCGCCGGCGCTTCCACCGATGGGGCCTGTGCGACCTGTTCCCTGCGCTTCTTGATCAGGTAGGCACCGCCCCCCATGACGCCGGCCAGGAACAGGAAAGGCACATGCGGCATGCCGGGAATGATGCCCATGCCGCCCAGGATGCCGGCGGTGATATACAGCACCTGCGGGCTGGCGAACAGCTGGTTTACCAGCTGGCTGCCGATGTCCTGCTCGCTCGCCACCCGCGACACGATCACGCCGGCCGCGGTGGAGATGATCAGCGACGGCAGCTGCGCCACCAGGCCGTCGCCGATGGCCAGCAGCGTGTAGTTCTTGATTGCCGCCTCGAAGGCCATGTCATGCTGGACCATGCCCACGATCAGCCCGCCGACCACGTTGATCAGTGTGACCATGATGCCGGCGATCGCGTCGCCGCGCACATACTTGGACGCGCCGTCCATTGCGCCATAGAACTCGGCTTCCTGCGCGACTTCGGTGCGGCGCCGGCGTGCTTCGGCCTCGGGGATCAGGCCGGCGTTCAGGTCGGCGTCGATCGCCATCTGCTTGCCCGGCATCGCGTCCAGCGCGAAGCGCGCGCCGACTTCGGCGATGCGGCCCGCGCCCTTGGTGACGACGGTGAAATTGATAATGGTCAGGATGACGAACACCACGATACCGACCGTGTAGTTGCCGCCGATAAGGAAGTGGCCGAACGCTTCGACCACCTTGCCGGCCGCGTCCGGGCCGGTATGGCCCTCGGTCAGCACCACCCGGGTGGACGCTACGTTCAGCGACAGGCGCAGCATCGTGGAAACCAGCAGCACCGCCGGAAATGCCATGAAGTCCAGCGGCTTGATGGTATACAGGCTGGTCAGCAGGATAATGACCGACAACGCGATGTTAAAGGTGAAGAACATGTCCAGCGCCATGGCCGGCAGCGGCAGCACCATCATCGCCAGCATCATGATGATGATGATCGGCGCGGCCAGCGCCTTGGTGTTGGCGCCGCGCATCCAGGCTGGGAGAGTCAGGCCGTTCATTGCCCTGCGCCTGCTAATGAAAATGTCTCGATCGTTGCCAAATCCGCTCCTGGTGTGCTCACCGGCGCCGTCGATGACGCCAGGAAGCGATTATTGAGCAGACAGGCAAAGTTGCATTAGAGGAACAGCGACGGGATTAAGGCTCTTTTCCGACACCTGCGGTAAGGACAGACGGCTGCGCCTGTTCGCACGTCGCAACCGGTTCAGCGGTGTTTCCCGTCAATAGCGCTCGGCCATCCAAAGCCATGCGGTTTTCTATTGCGATTATCGCGACGATAAATAAAGGTAATATTGTGTACTTTTAGCAATACTGGTGGCGCTCAATCCGAATCGTCCAAGTGCTTCCTGCTGTACTGCATACTCCTCCTGCAATTTCTCCGGCAAGCGTCCAACCAGAATTCTTCGTGCCTCACGGATAAACTCGCAGTCGGTTGAAATCGCCGAAACCGCTTTTCCGCCATGAGCCTGGATATACTTGTTTCTCCTGTTGCCAAATTCGGTATAGTCCGATCGATACAGGCGGCTTTCCGTGCCACCCCAAAAATACTTCAGGCAGTCGAGTACTTTCGCTCTATCGGAATCCGGCCTTAACACCAGTTCCAGCGCTTCCGTGACTTCCTCGTGCAATGACCTGGTGCCTATCGTATCTTCACCGACCGATTTGGCATGACTCACCTTTGCCTGAAACTGCAAGGTTTCCGCGCTTCTTGGGTTTTCATCGGCTAATGCCTTCCCATTGGCCTTTCTTAACAATTTTTTCGCACTGTCGTTATAAACACCGTGTGTAATAAATTTTTTTTCAAACAGAAAATCGAGCTCTACGAGCAATTCCCTGAAAGTCTGTCTGACAGTTTCATCGGGCAGCATCCCGATCAATACTTTTTGCACTGCGCGCGTAAAAGCGTCTTCGCTCTGGTATCCGTTTTCGTTTTTTTTCCAGGCGATATCCACGAATTGATCACGGCAATCTGTAAATTCCTTCCATCGAGCGGCGGATTCATGCGCTGTCATATTTGAATAAGAAGCGACAAGTGCCTCGGATAGGCTTAATACTGCCCACCTCGGATGTTTCCCTTTGCTGTCGTCAAGCAGCTTTTCGACCGCCTCGTCGACCGCACTTGCAAGCCGCGCCTCTTCGCTCTTCGCGGGGCTTTCCAGTACCGCTGCATGCATGGAAGCCAGATGCCTCAACATCTGCTGCTTGTAGCCGTCGTAATCGGATTGACCGCCTTGCATGTATTTTTCCCTCGCGCTTGCTTCCGCATCCAGATAGCTGGCGACTTTGCCGCGATCTGGCAGAAGGCTGCCCAGGTAGTTCCGCGCTTCCTTGATGAATTCACGTTTCTTCAACTGGATAGCGTGGCCCCGGTCGAAACCTGACGTGCTGCCAACGCTGCCGTTTCTCTCCTCGGCATTAACCATCATTGAAACAACATCATTCATCACGTTATCAAACTGTCTGAACTGATCTTTTTCCCGATTTTCCGACCCGGCGCCCCACAAATAATTTAACGCTTGCATCAAGTGGTCTTCATTCCCGACAAATCCAAGCGCGCCTTTTACTTCGTCAATAAAGAATGCCTGGCTTTTTTCGACGGAAGTTAAAGGCGGTCCATTTTCAACATCGCTAACGAGTTGTATGGAAATGCCAGCCATTTTTTCATGCAACTGTGCCGTGGTGACGTTACCGTCTCTCCATCGCTGTTCTTGCTGGCCCAAGGCTCTGGCGTAAATGGAACGGTTTCTCGGCCCCAGCGAATCCAGTAAGCCCTTTTTCACACGCTCATCGAAATCGCTCGCTGCTTCAGCACGTTCGCCGCTATCGCCACCCTTTGCGGCGACATAGCGCTTCCTGTAGCCGTCAATTTTGATGCTTATCTCGCTGTCGCCATGTTTTACCGTGCTTCCCCAAAGTAGCGACAAGGCTCTCAGCGCGGTGGCATCGTCTGTCGACGACGAAGACAGGTTCTCGGTGTCTATGCCTAGCGATTTCATCAGCTCGGTGACAGCCTTGCCCGCCTCGACAGGTTTCGCCAGGACGCCGGCAATTTCTTGCCTCGCGTTGAAGAAAGCGGCTTTTGCACGATCCATGATGTGTCCTTTAAAGTTGACTCGGTAAACGCACCGGGAACGGACATGCGTGGATGAATTTTGACCAATGTTCCCCAGGCCCTGGGCAGCGCCGGCATCGTCGGGCGTCATGCCAGATCCGATTGATGCCACGGGGGTTGTCACGCCGGGTCTTGCGCTTCCCGCATGAACGCCAGCGGCGGTGCACCGAAATTCCTTCGGCAGTCGAACAGCCGGTGACTTGCCGAAGCGGGCCTGTAAGCGATATTGCTTGCTCCGCGCAGCGACAGTTGCTTTTGCTTTTGCTTTTGCTTGTGAAGTTGTTTTTGACGTGGATCCCCGTTAGACGGCGACGCGTCGCCAGGGACTGAAACGG
>CAUQYP010000179.1:0-9523 GCA_963522035.1 uncultured Noviherbaspirillum sp.
CTCGCCACCGTTGGCGCGGGCGCCGTGGCGACGACCGGCGTTGCCGGCAACCCGATGCCGTCGCGCCAGTGCCATCCGTTCGCCAGCAGCGCCCCGCCCGCCGCCAGCGCCAGTACGCCCGCAATGGCATACGGGCGATAAGGCCGGGCGCCGGCCTGCGCGCCGAATACCTCGGCCGCCGCCGCCCGCAAGGTGCTGCGGTCGATCTCGCGCATGCCCATCGCATAGGCGCCCAACAGCGCCCGGTCGCACAGCAGGTTGATGCGGCGCGGCACGCCGCGGGTAATCTTGTATATGAGCCCGGTCAGGCGCGGTGGGAAAGGCGTCGGGCCCAGCAAGCCCGCCACCGCAAGCCGGTGGCTAATATACGCGCCGGTTTCGCGCGCCGACAGGGCGTCGAGGTGATAACGGGCGATGACGCGCTGCGCCAGTTGCTCCAGTTCGGGCCGGGCCAGCATGTCGCGCAGCTCGGGCTGGCCGATCAGAATAATTTGCAGCAGCTTGCGTTCGCTGGTTTCCAGGTTGGTCAGCAGGCGCAGCTGCTCCAGCACGCTGAGCGACAGGTTCTGCGCCTCGTCGATAATCAGCACGTTGTTTCGGCCGGCCGCGTGGGCAGCCAGCAGGTGCGCGTTGAGCTTGTCGACCAGGTCCTTGACCGAACTGTCGGCAGGCGGCGCCGGGAGGCGGAATTCCTCGCAGATGGTGCGCAGCAGCTCGACCGCGGTCAGCCTCGGGTTGAAGATATAGGCGACGTTGCAGTTGGCCGGCACCTGTTCCAGGAAGCAGCGACAGACCGTGGTCTTGCCGGCGCCGATCTCACCGGTGAGCAGCACGAAGCCGCCGCCAGCATCGACGCCGAACAGCAGGTGCGCCAGCGCCTCGCGATGGCGCTCGCTCATGAACAGGTAATGCGGGTCCGGCGCAATCGAAAACGGCGCGTGCCTGAGCTGGAAGAATTGCTTGTACATGGTCTCTACGGAAATGAAGCGGCAAGGCTAACATGAACCGGCGCGCCGACGGCGCCCGAATGCCGCCTTGCCCCCACAGCGGTTCAACGGGTACGCTCTGGCTCCCCACGGAGGAGCTTATGCCCCAGTACCTATATAAGAGCACCAGAGTCCGCCTCGCCTCTGCGGCCGCGATGCTTGCCCTTTCCGGCTGCGCGTCGCCGCCAGCGCCGCACGGCTTCAGCGGCACGCCAGCGACGGTTTACACGGCCGGCGACATTGCCGACTGCCGCTACCGCCTGCCGGAATCCAGCGGCGCCGCGGCCACCGCCTGGCTGGTCGAAGCCGGGCTTGCAGCGCATCCAGGCGCGCGCGTGCTGACGCTGGGCGACCATACCTACCCGGTCGGCACCGTGGCCGAGTTCCGCGACTGCTACCAGCCGACCTGGGGCCGGTTCCGGGACCGCACGCTGCCGACGCCCGGAAACCACGAGTATTACACCCCTGGCGCACCCGGCTACTTCGCTTATTTCGGCGCAAGGGCAGCGCCGGAACAAGGCGGTTACTACAGCGTCCAACTAGGAAAATGGCATGTCGTTTCGCTCAACAGCACCCTGCGCGGCGCGGCATTCGACCAGCAGCTGGCGTGGCTGAAGCGGGACCTGGCACGTCATCCGGCCTTGTGCACGCTGGCGTTCTGGCACCATCCACGGTACAGTTCCGGCGGCCATGCGGACAACGATTTCATCGCGCCGTTGTGGCAGGCGCTGGTGGACGGCGGCGTGGAACTCGCGCTTGCCGGACATGACCATCACTACGAGCGTTTCGCACCGCAGAACGCCCATGGCGTGCGCGACGATGCCCGTGGCATGCGGCAGTTCGTGGTCGGCACCGGCGGTGCATGGCTGACGCCGATGCGATTCGCCTCGGATAACAGCGAAGAGCGCAACAACGTCAACCTTGGCGTGTTGCGGCTGGATTTATTCGACAATGGCTATACATGGGAATTTATTGCCGTTGGCAATGAGTCCGATGCCGGCGCCGCCCCCTATACCGACCGTGGCGCCGCGCCCTGCCGCTGACCGTGCTGTCCACGCTGTTGGACTTGGCCGGCAAAGCGCACAACCCGACAATCATTACCAGGAACTACCAGCATGCATATCGAAGAATCCGTCAAGCTCGACTTCAAGGATGTACTGATCCGGCCGAAGCGCTCGACGCTGACTTCGCGCTCGGACGTCGACATCCACCGCGAATTCACCTTCCACCATTCGCGCCGCACCTATCGCGGCATTCCCATCATCGCCGCCAACATGGACAGCACGGGCACCATGGAAATGGCGCGCGCGCTGGGCGACCATGACCTGTCGGCGGCGCTGCACAAGCATTATCCGGAAGACGAGCTGGTGCGCTTCTTCAAGGCGCTGCAGGACGAAGGCCGGGCCGAGTCGACGGCGTTCTACTCGATGGGCATCGGCAAGTCCGACTACGACAAGTTCGAGGCGGTGATGTCGCAGAGCGGCTCGGCCATCGCCTATGTCTGCATCGACGTCGCCAACGGCTATACCGAAGGCTTCATCAACTTCGTCAAGCGGGTGCGCGGCAATTACCCGCACCTGACCATCATGGCGGGCAATGTCGTCACCGGCGACATGACCGAGGAACTGATCCTGGCCGGCGCCGACATCGTCAAGGTCGGCATCGGCCCCGGCTCGGTCTGCACCACCCGCAAGATGACCGGCGTCGGTTATCCGCAATTGTCGGCCGTGATCGAATGCGCCGACGCGGCGCACGGGCTGGGCGGCCAGATCTGCGCGGACGGCGGCTGCGTGGTGCCGGGCGACCTGGCCAAGGCCTTCGGCGCCGGCGCCGACTTCATCATGCTGGGCGGCATGCTGGCCGGCCACGACGAATGCGCGGGCGACCTGGTCGAGCGCGATGGGCAAAAATTCAAGCAGTTCTATGGCATGAGCAGCCGCGTGGCGATGGAAAAATACGCCGGCGGCGTGGCTCGCTACCGCGCCAGCGAGGGCAAGGAAGTGCTGGTGCCGTCACGCGGGCCGGTGGCCGACACGCTGCAGGACATCCTCGGCGGCGTGCGTTCGGCCTGCACTTATGTCGGCGCGCACAAGCTGAAGGAACTGACCAAGCGCACCACCTTCATCCGCGTGACCCAGCAGTTGAACGAAGTCTTCGGCAAGTCCTGAGCAGGCCATGGCCGCCGCCGCGTCGTCGCTGAGGCTGTTTTTCGCGTTGTGGCCGGACGACGCGGCACGCGCGGCCCTGCTCGGGCTGCAGCGCCGTCTCGGCCAGCCGCCAGGGGCCAGGGCGGTTGCGCCGGAAAACCTGCACCTGACGATGGCTTTCCTCGGTATGCAGCCGGCGCCGCTGCTGGCCGACATCGAAGCCGTGCTGGACCGGGTCACGGTGCCGGAGTTGACGCTGGAGGTCGACCGTTACGGCTGTTTTTCACGGGCGCGCATTGCCTGGGCCGGTGTCCGGCGGCCGCCGCCAGCGCTGGCTTTGCTGCATGAAGACCTGATGGACGCATTGAGGCAATGCGGCATCGGGCATGACAAGGCGTCGGCTTTTCGGCCGCATATCACGCTGCTGCGCAACGCGGTGTGCGAGAGCGGCCCGGTGGAACAGGGGTTCAGCTGGCACACGCCTTCATTGGCGCTGGTGCATTCGACCACGACCCCGGCCGGGCCGATCTACAAGGTACTGGCGCAACGGGCCCCGGGCAATGATACCCGTCCCAGGTATCACCTCAACTCGTAGGGTGTAATAAGCTGCGCGCATTACACCATGGTCAGTCGACAAGCACCGCCTGCAAGCGACGAATGGTGTAATGCGCTTCGCTTATTACACCCTACGAATTTTCATGGCATGTTATGACTCGGGATGGGTATTGGGCGCAACCGGTGGCAGGCAGGCGGCCGCGGTCGTGCCAATCCGGTCAAGCCTTTTCCGCCAGGCGCCGCAACACCTGCGCCGCCGCCACCAGCCCGAAGCTTGCGGTCACCACCATGGCCGAACCGAAGCCGGCGCAGTTGAGCCCGGTGACGCCCTGCCCGTCAACGTCGCAGGCATCGCCATTGTCGGGCTGCCGCAGCGGCTCGGTGGAAAAAACGGCGTCGACGCCGAACTTGTTCTTGGTGCCGCGCGGGAAACCGTGTTCGCTGCGGAGGCGCTTGCGCACCTTGGCCAGCAGTGGCTCCTGCTCGGTGCGGCACAGGTCGCGCACCTCGATTTTCGTCGGGTCGACCTGGCCGCCAGCGCCGCCTATCGTAATCAGCGGAATAGTGTTAGCCCGGCAGTAAGCGATCAGCGCGGTCTTGGCGCGCACGTCGTCGATGGCGTCGATCACATAGTCATAGGCGCGCAGCCCTACCATGTCGTCCAGGTTGTCCGGCGTGATGAAGTCCTCGACCTGGGTGACGCGGCAAAACGGGTTGATCTGGGCGATGCGTTCGGCCAGCGCGGTGACCTTGGCCTGCCCCACGGTCTCGGTCAGCGCATGGATCTGGCGGTTGATGTTGGACTCGGCCACGTTGTCGAGGTCGATCATCGTGATATGGCCGATGGCGCTGCGGGCGAGCGCTTCCGCCACCCAGGAACCGACGCCGCCGACCCCGATCACGCAGACATGGGACGCCCGGAAGCGGGCCAGCGCCGGCGCGCCGTACAGCCGGGCGATGCCGCCGAAACGGCGTTCGAAATCGATATCGGCGACGGCGGCCGGCGCAATCGGCGGAATAAGTGGGATATGCGGCAATTCGGTCAATGCCGCAACGGGAGGTACAAGTTGTTCCATGGCGGTATTTTAACGGAGAGCAAGCGCACGCATCGCGTGGCGAGCGCGAGACAGCCGTAGCACGCGCGCCGGTTTTACGTCTAGAATAATAAAACGCTAACACTTTCCTTCGCTGCCGTGGCGTGATGCGAACGCTGTCTTCCACGCGCACGCCGCAGCCGGCACCAGCTACCTTTTCCCTACCACAGGCACGCAATGAACCCTACGCTGTTTGACACCGCGCCCGATTTCGACCAGCCGGTGGCCGTACTGAAACACTGCCACGACCGCATCCGCAAGCAGCTGAAAACCATGGACATGCTGGCCAGCCCGGCCGTGCTTGCCGCCACGCCGGACGAGGTGCGCCAGGCCGCCAGCGCGGTGCTGCGCTATTTCGAGAAGGCAGCGCCGCATCATCACGAAGACGAGGAGCACGACCTGCTGCCGATGCTGACGGAGACTGCCCGCGAGGACGATGCCGCGCTGCTGGCCAGTCTGATGCCGGAAGTGCTGGACGAGCATCGGCAGATGGAACAGCTGTGGGAAAGGCTGCAGCCGCAACTGGCCGCCATTGCCCGGGGCCAGTCGTCCACGCTGGACAGCGCCGACGCCGGGGCCTTCGGCGAACTCTACCTGCGCCACATGGACAAGGAAGAAAGCCACATCGCGCCGATGGCCAAGCGGCTTTTTTCGCCAGGCCAGATGCAGCAGCTCGGCAATGCCATGCGCACCCGGCGCGGCATCGCGCTCCCGGAAGGAGCCTAAACGATGTCGATCGCCGACCTGCGCAAGGACTACAGCCGCGCCAGCCTGACCGAGGCTGACGTCGACCCGGACCCGATCCGCCAGTTTTCCCTGTGGTTCGGCCAGGCGATGGAGGCCGGGGTGCCGGAGGCCAATGCGATGAGCGTCGCCACGGTCGGCGCCGACGGCCGGCCGTCGTCGCGCATCCTGCTGATCAAGGATGTCGATGCCGATGGCTTCACCTGGTTCACCAACTACGCCAGCCGCAAGGGCCGCGAGCTCGCCATCCAGCCGCATGCGGCGCTGCTGTTCCACTGGGTCGAACTGGAGCGGCAGGTGCGCATCGAGGGGCGGGTCGAAAAGCTGCCGGACGCGCAGAGCGATGCCTATTTCCAGAGCCGGCCGCTGAAAAGCCGGCTCGGCGCGCTCGCTTCCGAACAGAGCGAGCCCATTGCCAGCCGCGAGGCGCTGGAGCAGCGGCTCCGGGAAGTGGAAGCAGCACACGGCGAGCAGCCGGTACGGCCCGCGCATTGGGGCGGTTACCGGCTGGTGCCGGACCGGATCGAATTCTGGCAGGGCCGGCCGTCGCGCCTGCATGACCGCATCGTCTATACCCGCCAGGAAAGCGGCGCCTGGCGCCGGGAGCGGCTGCAACCCTAGCAGACTGCACTCAATGCATTGCCGCATGACCAGGATACTGACACCACCTGACGGAGGCATTCATGTTTTGGGAAAGGAAGCTGGAACACTGGGTTGACCATATCCGCGAAAACGCAGCGCTGCCGCTGCGGCTGCAGCTCTGGAACGGGCAACGCTTCGACTTCGGCAAGCAGGCGCCGGAAGTGACGGTCACGGTGCCGCACGTGTCGTCGCTGCCCTTCCTGCTCAAGCCCACGCTGGCCAACCTGGGGCGGGCCTATGTCGAAGGCAAGCTGCTGGTGGAAGGCCGGGCCAAGGCGGTGATCTCGGTGGCCAATGCGCTGGCAGCCCATACACTCAAGGGCGAGTCCCGTCCCGGTTTCGTGGGCAGGCTGTTCGACCATACCCGGCGCAAGGACGCCGAGGCGATCCAGTATCACTACGACGTCTCCAATGCGTTCTACCAGTTCTGGCTGGACCCCGACATGGTGTATTCCTGCGCCTACTTCGAGACCGGCGAGGAAGACCTGGCCACCGCACAGCGCGCCAAGATCGACCATATCCTGAACAAGATCATGGTGCGTCCCGGCGACACCCTGCTCGATATCGGCTGCGGCTGGGGCGCGCTGGCTATCCGCGCCGCGCAACAGTACGGCGCCCGCGTCACCGGCGTCACGCTGTCGGCCAACCAGCATGCGCTGGCCACCGAGCGGGTAAGGGACGCTGGGCTGGAGGGCAAGGTCGAAATACGGCTGCAGGACTACCGCGACGTCGAAGGCGAGTTCGACCGCATCACCAGCGTCGGCATGTTCGAGCATGTGGGCATCCGCAACCTGGCGTCCTACTTCGGCAGGATCAACCAGCTGCTCAAGCCCGACGGGCTGGTCATGAACCACGGCATTACCAGCACCGATGTGGGCAATGGCGAAACGCCCTATGGCGGCGGCGAGTTCATCGGCACCTACGTGTTCCCGCAGGGCGAATTGCCGCACGTGAGCCTGGTGCTGAAAGCCATGCAGGAAGGCGGACTGGAGCCGCTCGACGTCGAAAACCTGCGGCGGCATTATGCGAGAACCTGCAGCATCTGGGCCGACAATTTCGAGGCGCATGCAGACGAGATCCTGGCGACCGTCGACGAGAAGCGCTTCCGCATCTGGCGCGTCTACCTTGCCGGTTGCGCGTATGCGTTCAACGCCGACTGGATCTCGCTGAACCAGATCGTTTGCGGCAAGGCGGGACGCGACGCCGCGGCGCTGCCATGGTCGCGCCGCTATATGTACTGCTGAGCGCGCTGCTGACGTGGCGCAGGCGCCGGCGGTTTAATGGTTGAGCCGGTCGGCGTAGGTCTTGCGGAATTTCGAGACCTTGGGCGCGACGATATAGGCGCAGTAGCCCTGCATCGGATTCTGCCGGAAGTAGTTCTGGTGATAGGCCTCGGCCTTGTAGTAGTCGGGCAGCGGCTTGAGTTCGGTGACGATGGGCGCGTCCCAGACATTGGCCATCTCGGCGATGACCTGGGCAGCCATCTCGCGCTGCGCATCGTCGTGAAAAAAGATGACCGAACGGTACTGCGTGCCGATGTCATTGCCCTGCCGGTTCAGCGTGGTCGGGTCGTGGATGGTGAAAAAGATTTCCAGGATCTCGCGATAGCTGACGACGCCGGTATCGAACTGCACCTGCACCACTTCCGCATGGCCGGTCGTGCCTTCGCAGACCTGTTCATAGCGCGGGTTCACCACCTGCCCGCCGGCATAGCCGGACTCCACGTGCTGCACACCCTTCAATTCCTGGTAAACCGCCTCCAGGCACCAGAAGCACCCACCGCCCAGCGTCGCCGTTTCAATCGCCATGTTGTTCCCCTTGCTGTTGATCTGTCGTCATCAGGCTTGACTGTAGCCGAAAATGTGCGGCGCTGCGGTGCCTGGAACCACGCTTGCGCGCGGATTGTTGATGCAACACAATTACGTCGGGACAGTTAACAATTCGTCCACGCAGGAGCATGCCATTGCCCGGGACCGGCGGCAGGCCGGTTTCAGCGCCAGTGCAGCGTGTCGCCGGCACACAGCGCCGGCAGCACCACCGGGCCGAAGACAGCGGCATCGAACAGCGCGCCATGCACGTCGCGTCCGGCACTTTCCGGCCCGGCCCCGAGCTGGCGCAGGCTGAAGCAGGCCAGGCTGCCGTCGCTCGCCAGGCGCAGCAGGCTGGCGGCGTCCGGATCGGGCCTGTCCACCCTCGCCTGGTGGCCGCACGGCGTGCCGATCAGCGTGGACAGCGGATACACCGGCTGCGCGATGGGCGGCGGGCTGCGTTCATCGTCGAACAGGGCAAGCTTCAATGCCACGTCGCCGGCAAGGCGCGGCAGGGCGGCGCGCGCGGCGTCATGCTCGAGCGGCAGCAGCAAGGCGCCGCAGCGCGCCAGCGCGGCATACAGCACCAGCGCGTCGGGATGGCCGTCGCCGCAATAGGCGAGCACGTCGCCAGGCATGACGCCCCACTCGCCCTGCAGCCTGGCCGTGGCGCGCTCGATGCGCGAAAACAGCTTGCGGTAGCTGGCGAGGCGGAAGCGGGACGCGCAGGCAATCGCCTGCGGCTGCGCCTGCGCATGGTGCGCAAGATGGTCAAACAGATCAACGGAAGGCGGCGACGATGGCATGGCGGAAATGATGGATGGCAGGCAATTGATCAAACCTGTCGATTTTACGTAAAAAACCCGTCCCAACCTCATGTAGTGCAGATTTTCGGCATAATCCTTGCTGTCCAATGCTTTCAGGCCCGCAATGCAAAACCAACCATCCGGCGCGCTCGACCCCGAGTTCGACACCGCGCATTTTCGCAGCGCGCTTGCCCAGTTCGCCACCGGTGTCACCGTGATCACCACCCGCCTCGACAATGGCACCTTCGTCGGGCTGACCGCCAGTTCCTTCAATTCCGTGTCGCTGTCACCGCCGCTGGTGTTGTGGAGCCTGTCGAACGAGGCCAGCACGCTGCCGGTATTTACCGACAATTCCCACTACGTCATCAATGTGCTGTCCGCCCGCCAGGCCGCCCTGGCCGAGCAGTTCGCGCGGCGCGGCGCCAACCGCTTCGACGGCGTTGCGTACACGCTTTCGCGCACGGGCTTGCCGGTGCTCGACGGCGTCTCCGCCTGGTTCGAATGCCATAACCGCAGCCGCTACCCGGAAGGTGACCACGTTATTTTCGTCGGCGAAGTGGAACAGTGCGAAGTCAATCCGCAGCCGGGCCTGATCTTCCATGGCGGACGCCTGATGGAGAGCGGCGGCCGCTAGAGCAGTTTCGTGCTGGCTTGCCCAAGCCGGCCTTTAGCGATATCGCTTGCTCCGCGCAGCGACAGTTGCAGTTGCCCGCGCAGCGACAGTTGCCGTTGCCCGCGCAG
>CAUQYP010000180.1:0-9416 GCA_963522035.1 uncultured Noviherbaspirillum sp.
TGCGCGGACTGCACGCGCCGCCAGGAACTGAAACGGGAAGCGTCGGAAACTCGCTTCGCTCAGACAGCCGACGCTTCTTTATCCGTTTCAGTCCCTGGCGACGCGTCGCCGTCTAACGGGGATCCACGTCAAAGGCAGCGTCAAAAGCAACGGCAACTGTCGCTGCGCGGGACGTTAATGGCAACGGCAACTGTCGCTGCGCGCAATAGGCAATATCGCTTACAGGCTGGCTGGGCAGGCCAGCATGAAAATGCTCTACGAAAAGCGGCTGAAGTCCGGCTTGCGTTTTTCAAAGAAAGCCGTGAATGCCTCCTTTGCTTCCGGCGCCGTCAGCATGCGGCGGAAATGTTCCCCCTCCGCTGCCATTTGCTGGTCGATCTCGCCCGCTGTGCCGCGTTTCATCAGTTGCTTGGTAATACGCACCGACGACGCCGGCAACGCAGCCAGCTTGGCTGCCTGCGCGTCGACAAAGGACTGCAGCTCATCGGCCGGCAGCACGCGGTTGACCAGGCCCATCTGCTGCGCTTCCTCCGCCAGGAAAGCTTCGCCCAGCATCAGCTTCTCGGCGGCGCGCTGGTAGCCGGCCAGGCGCGGCAGCAAGAGGCTGGATGAAAATTCCGGACAAAGGCCAAGCTGGCTGAAGGGCATCGAGAATTTGGCATTGTCGGCCGCGTAGACCAGGTCGCAATGCAGCAGCATGGTGGTGCCCACGCCCACCGCCGCGCCGGCTACCGCGGCCACCACCGGCTTGCTGGCGTCCTTCAGTGCCGACATGAACTGGAACACCGGGCTGGCGCCGGTGCTGGGTGGCTGCTTCATGAAGTCTTCGAGGTCGTTGCCGGCGGTGAAGATGTTGGGATGGCCGGCCAGCACGATGACGCGCACCGATGCATCCGCCTCGGCTGCGTTGAATCCGTCCGCCATGCTCTGGTACATGGCGGCGGTGATGGCATTCTTTTTTTCGGGCCGGTTGAAGCGGATGGTGCAGATGCCGTTTGCCTGTTCGATGCTGATATCCATGTCGTCTCCTCACTGTCAAATGAAAAAAGGCCGCGCGGCATTGCGCCGCACGGCCCCCGGTTCAAGGGATTACATTCTTTCGAAGATGCCTGCCGCCCCCATGCCGGTGCCTACGCACATGGTGACCATACCGTACTTCAGGTTCTTGCGGCGCAGCGCGTGCACCACGGTAGCCGAGCGGATCGCGCCGGTGGCGCCCAGCGGGTGGCCGAGCGCGATCGCGCCGCCCATCGGGTTCACCTTGGACGGGTCGAGGCCGAGGTCCTGGATCACTGCCAGCGCCTGCGCGGCGAACGCTTCGTTCAGCTCGAACCAGTCGATCTGGTCCTGCGTGATGTTGGCCGCGCGCAGCGCCGCGGGTATCGCTTCCTTCGGGCCGATGCCCATGATCTCGGGCGGCACGCCGCGCACCGCGAACGACGCGAAGCGCGCCAGCGGCGTCAGGTTGAACTGCTTCAGGATCTTTTCGCTGACCAGGATCAGCGCGCCGGCGCCGTCCGAGGTCTGCGAGCTGTTGCCGGCCGTGACCGAACCCTTGGCCGCAAACACCGGGCGCAGCTTCGCCAGGCCCTGCAGGCTGGAGTCGGCGCGCGGGCCCTCGTCCAGGTTGACGGTGCGGGTCTTGATGTCGATCTCGCCGGTGGCCAGGTTGGGGAATTTCTCGACGATGTCGACTGCGGTCATTTCATCGCTGAACTCGCCGGCCTGCTGCGCTGCCAGCGCTTTCAGGTGCGAGTCCAGCGCGAACTGGTCCTGCGCCTCGCGCGATACCTTCCATTGCTTCGCGACGTTTTCCGCGGTCAGGCCCATGCCGTAGGCCATGCCGATGTTCTCGTCCTTGAAGATGCCCATGTTCATCGATGGATGGTGGCCCATCATCGGCACCATGGACATCGACTCGGCGCCGGCGGCGATCATCACGTCGGCCTGGCCGACGCGGATGCGGTCGGCCGCCATTGCGACAGCAGTGATGCCGGAAGCGCAATAGCGGTTGACGGTAACACCGCCCACGGTCTTGGGCAGGCCGGCCAGCAGCACTGCCATGCGGGCCAGGTTCAGGCCCTGCTCGGCTTCCGGGAACGAGCAGCCGACGATGGCGTCCTCGATCAGCGCCGGATCCAGGCCCGGCACCTGGGCCACGGCGGACTGGATGGCGCGCACCAGCAGGTCGTCAGGGCGGGTGTAGCGGAACATGCCGCGAGGGGCTTTGCCGATTGGCGTGCGAGTGGCGGCGACGATGTAGGCGTCCTGTAGTTGTTGGCTCATTTCTGTTCTCCTTAATTACGCACCGGCTTGCCGGTCTGCATCATGCCCATGATCCGCTCCTGCGTCTTCGGATTGCCGAGCAGTTCCATGAAGGCACGGCGTTCGAGGTCCAGCAGCCATTGCTCCGACACCAGGCTGCCCGGCTCGATGTCGCCGCCGCTGACGATCTCGGCAATCATCATGCCGAGCTTGTAGTCATGCGCCGAGATGAAGCCGCCGTCGCGCATGTTGACCAGCTGCGCGCCGATGGTGGCCATGCCGTAGCGGCCCGCGACCGGCACCAGCGCCTTCGCCGGCGCACGGTAGCCGGCGTCGAACAGCGCGCGCGCTTCGATCTTCGCCACGTGCAGCAGCTCGTACGGGTTGAAGACGATGGTGTCGCTGGCAGCCAGATAGCCCATCTTCTTCGCTTCCAGCGCCGACTTCGACACCTGCGCGGTGGCGGCGTTGGTGAAGCCGGTCTTCAGGAATTGCAGCAGGTCGTTGCCCTTGGCGTCGGCTGCCGCCCGCAGCGCCGCTTCCTTCAGGCCGCCGCCGGCCGGCACCAGGCCGACGCCGACTTCCACCAGGCCCATGTAGGTTTCCAGCGCGGCCACGCGCTTGGTCGCATGCAGCGCCAGCTCGCAGCCGCCGCCCAGCGCCAGGCCGGCCACTGCGGCCACGACCGGCACGTTCGCGTATTTCATCCGCATCAGCACATTCTGCAGCTTGGCCACTTCCGGGCCGATGGCCTTGATGCCGCCGGACATGAAGACCGGCAGCATGGCCTGCAGGTCGGCACCGGCGGAGAAGGCGCCGCCGGCAGCCGCGTCGGCATTCCAGAGCACCAGGCCCTTGTAATTCTGCTCGGCCTCGTCCAGCGCACGGGCCAGGCCGGCGATGACGCCGGGGCCGATGACCCGCATCTTGGTCTTCAGCGACAGCACCAGCACGTCGTCGCCCTGGTGCCAGGCGCGCACCGAGTCGTCCTCGAACACGGTGGTGCCGCCGTTGGCGGCGTCGCTGCCGCCCTCGCCCAGCACCGGCGCGCGGAACGGCTGGCGGCCATAGACCGCGAGGTCGGAACGGGGGATATAAGCTTTCTTTGCCGGCGACCATGAGCCTTCCGCGGTATGCACGCCGGTGCGGCCGTCGAAGACCCAGTCCGGCAGCGGCGCGTCCGACAAGGCGCGGCCGGCGTCGATGTCTTCCTTGACCCAGGTAGCGACCTGCTGCCAGCCGGCCGCCTGCCAGCTTTCGAACGGCCCCTGGTTCCAGCCGAAGCCCCAGCGCAGCGCGAAGTCGACATCGCGGGCATTGTCGGCGATGCTTTCCAGGTGCACCGCGATGTAATGGAAGGCGTCGCGGAAGATGGCCCACAGGAACTGCGCCTGCGGGTTGGTCGAGTCATGCAGCGCCTTCATGCGCTTGGCCGGGTCCTTTTCCTTGAGTATCCGGCCCACCAGGTCGTCGGCCTTGCCGCCGCCCGGCACGTAGTCGCCTTTCGTTGCGTCGAAGCGCTGGATGTCCTTGCCCACTTTCTTGTAGAAGCCCGCCCCGGCCTTCTGGCCCAGCGCGCCGGCCGCGACCAGCTTGCCCAGCAGTTCCGGCGTTTCATAAACCGGGAAGAACGGGTCGTCCTTCAGGTTGTCCTGCATGGTCCTGATCACATGCCCCATGGTGTCCAGGCCGACCACGTCGGCGGTGCGGAAGGTGCCCGACTTGGCGCGGCCCAGGCGCGCGCCGGTCAGGTCGTCCACCACGTCGACCGACAGGCCGAACTTCTCGGCCTCGCGGATGGTCGCCAGCATGCCGAAGATGCCGACCCGGTTGGCGATGAAGTTGGGCGTGTCGATCGCCCTCACGACGCCCTTGCCCAGCGTGGAGGCCAGGAAGCCTTCGAGCTGGTCGAGGATTTCCGGCCGGGTGGATGCGGTCGGGATCAGTTCCACCAGGTGCATGTAGCGCGGCGGATTGAAGAAATGTACGCCGCAGAAGCGGCTTTTCAGGTCGGCGTCGAAACCCTCGGACAGCGCCGTGATCGACAGTCCGGACGTGTTGGAGGCAAAGATCGCGTCCGGCGCGATGTAGGGCGCCACCTTCCTGTACAGGTCATGCTTCCAGTCCATGCGCTCGGCGATGGCTTCGATGATCAGGTCGCAGCCTTTCAGCTCCTCGAGGTTGTCCTCGTAGTTGGCCACGCCGATCAGTGCGGCCTGGTCGGCATCGCCCAGCGGCGCCGGGCTCAGCTTCTTCAGGTTCTCGATGGCGCGCAGCACGATGCCGTTCTTGTTGCCTTCCCTGGCCGGCAGGTCGAACAGCACGACCGGCACGCGGGCGTTGACGCAGTGTGCGGCGATCTGGGCGCCCATGACGCCAGCGCCGAGCACGGCGACTTTTCTGACAATGAAATTTGACATGGTTGGATTCCTGGAACGTTGGATGCAGGCCGCCGCGCCGCCCCGTTTTTAATGACGGAGCGACGGGCGGTGCGGCAGGTTCTTCTGGTTTAGATCAGGTCGGCGTCGAGCGCCATCAGGCTGGCGGAGCCCGAACGCGCCTGGCGGATCAGCATCGCGGTTTCCGGCAGCAGGCGCGCGAAGTAGAAGCGCGCGGTGCCCAGCTTGGACTGGTAGAAGCTGTCGCCGGAATCCTGCTTTTCCAGCGCGATCTTGGCCATGCGGGCAAAGAAGTAGGCGAACACCAGGTGGCCGGCGACCCGCAGGTAAGGCACGGCGGCGGCGCCGACCTCGTCCTGGTTCTGGAACGCCTTCATGCCGATTTCCATGGTCAGCTTGGTCACCTTGTCGCCGAGGTCGGCCAGCGGCGTGATGAACTCCGACATCGCCTCGTCGCTGCCGTTTTCCTCGACGAAGGCCTGCACCTGGGCACCGAACTTGCGCAGCTTGGCGCCATTGTCCATCAGCACCTTGCGGCCCAGCAGGTCGAGCGACTGGATGGTGTTGGTGCCTTCGTAGATCATGTTGATGCGGGCGTCGCGCACGTACTGCTCCATGCCCCATTCCGAGATGAAGCCGTGGCCGCCGTAGACCTGCATCGCCTCCGAGGTGGCGATCCAGCCGTTGTCGGTCAGGAAGGCCTTGATGATGGGCGTGAGCAGCGCGACCTGGTCGGCCGCATCCTTGCGCACTTCCTCGTCCGGGTGGTTCAGTTCGCGGTCGATCTGCAGCGCGATGTAGTAGCTGAACGCACGCCCGCCTTCGGCAAAGGCCTTGGCGGTCAGCAGCATGCGGCGCACATCCGGGTGCACGATGATCGGGTCGGCCGGCTTGTCCGGCGCCTTCACGCCCGACAGGCTGCGCATCTGCAGGCGGTCTTTCGCGTAGACCAGCGCGTTCTGGAACGCCACTTCGGTCAGGCCCAGCGACTGCATGCCCACGCCTAGGCGCGCGGCGTTCATCATCACGAACATCGCGTTCAGGCCCTTGTTGGGCTGGCCGATCAGCCAGCCGGTGGCGCCGTCCATGTTGATCTGGCAGGTGGCGTTGCCATGGATGCCCATCTTTTCCTCGATCGCGCCGCAAAAGATCGGATTACGCGCGCCCGGCGAGCCTTCCGCATTGGGCAGGAATTTCGGCACCAGGAACAGCGAGATGCCCTTGGTGCCGGCAGGCGCGTCGGGCAGGCGGGCCAGCACCAGGTGGACGATGTTTTCCACCATGTCGTGCTCGCCGGCCGAGATGAAGATCTTGCTGCCGGTGATCTTGTAGGAGCCGTCTGCCTGCGGCTCGGCCTTCGAGCGCAGCAGGCCGAGGTCGGTGCCGCAATGCGCTTCGGTCAGGCACATGGTGCCGGTCCATTCGCCGGACACCAGCTTGGGCAGGTACAGCGCCTTCTGCTCGTCGGTGCCATGCTCGTGCAGGCACTCGTAGGCGCCGTGCGACAGGCCCGGGTACATGGTCCAGGCCTGGTTGGACGAGTTCAGCATTTCATAGAAGGCATTGTTCAACACCACCGGCAGGCCCTGGCCGCCGTATTCCGGGTCGGCCGACAGCGACGGCCAGCCCGCTTCGATGTACTGCTTGTAGGCTTCCTTGAAACCTTGCGGCGTGGTCACTTCATGGGTTTCCGGGTTCAGCCTGCAACCTTCATGGTCGCCCGAACGATTCAGCGGGAACACGACCTCGGAGGTGAATTTGCCGCCCTCCTCCAGCACCTGGTTGATGATGTCGGCATCCACCTCGGCATGTCTGGGCAGCTGCTTCAGTTCGTTTTCGACTTGCAGCAATTCGTGCAGCACGAATTGCATATCCCGTACCGGGGCGACGTATTGACCCATGTTATTTCTCCAGAAGAGCGGTGGATTGTTGATTTTCAGGCTGTCTTGTCGACAGCGATTCTTGCTTTGGGTGTCGCATCGACGCTTACGGCCGCATCGGCGACACGATAGCTTCCAAGCAGGCGGTCGAAACCCGCCTGGGCGCGGCCTACACTGCCGGGGCGCTTGATGAAGCGGGCATCATGGTGCAGCGCCAGCACCAGTCCGTACATTTCAAAGACCATCTGCTGCGGGTCGGTGTCGGCGCGGAGATGGCCGCATTCCACGGCCTGCTCGACGCAGCGCCGCAGTGCCTCCTGCCATGCCTTCACCATGCCCATCAGTTCTTCGCGTATCGCGCCGGGCCGGTCGTCATACTCGACCGCACCGCTGATATAGATGCAGCCGGACGCCAGCTCCATCGTCACCCGCTTGATCCAGCGGGTGAACATGCTTTGCAGCCGTGGCAGGCCGCGGGCGTCCTTCATGCTGGGATAAAAGACTTCCTGCTCGAAATGATGGTGATACAGCTTCAGCACTTCGATCTGCAAGTCCTCGCGCGAACCGAAATGCGCGAATACGCCGGACTTGCTCATGTTCATCTTGTCGGCCAGGAGGCCGATGGTCAGCCCCTCGAGGCCGTCGCGACTCGCCAGCCCCAGCGCCACATCCAGGATCGCAGCGCGGGTGAGCTCGCCCTTGCGCATGAATTTCGGTGTCGTGTCGGTCATGATGGGACGCAATAAGGCCTGTATGGATGCGGGGGAAAATTTAGAAACGCGCTTAATTCGAACGTTCGTACTATTATGCAGCCACCCTTAAATGTCAAACTGCAACCTAGAGTGGATGTTCTAGACTGGCAAGTTCCATGACACGTGGGTTCATCAGGATTGCGAGCGGCCAATCAGCCTGCGATCGCGCTTGGTCGGGCGTCCCTTCAAGTCGGCGCCAGGTTCCCGGAAATAACGGCGGTCCTCCGCGGCACGTGCCCGCTTTTCGACGCTTTCCACGGTTTCCTCGTACAGCGCCTGCGCAAAGCTTGCAGCCCGGCGCACGTCGGACAATTCCTTGACGACCACTTCCCATTCGGTTGCGCCATTGTCGACATCGACCCGGTCGCCCGGCTTGACGCCACGCGCCGGCTTGACCTTGTCGCCGTTGAGCTTGATCCGGCCGCTGTCGACCGCGTCGGTTGCCATGCTGCGGGTCTTGAAGAAGCGGGCGGCCCACAGCCATTTGTCTATACGGACACTTTCATTCGTCATCGTTCGTTTCCTGCGGTTTTGGTTTCTTGAACTTGGTCTCTGGTATATCGAGGGTTGGCAGCCGAATTTCAATCGCTTGAGTGGTCCACGTTTCGGGTTTCTGCGTACAATCGACCCGCAATGCATTCCTGCAATAAAAACCGACCCACCAGGAGGGACAGCCCTTGTCCAGTACCGACCCGGAACACCTTAGAACCCTGCTGGCTGCCGTTGCCCGCAAGGACGGCGCTGCCTTCCGATCGTTATATGAAGCAACTTCGTCGAAACTGTTTGGCTTCGCGCTGCGTATATTGAACAAGAGGGAGTTGGCTGAGGAGGTCTTGCAGGAAAGCTTCGTCAGCATCTGGAACAACGCCGGCGGCTACCAGTCCGGACTGGCCGCGCCCATGACCTGGATGACCACGATCGTGCGCAACCGTGCATTCGACACCTTGCGCCGCACGGACGCCGTCGTCGAGATCGACGCGGACACTTTTGACAAGGATGTCATGGACGCACTTGAAAGCACCGAGCCTGGCCCGCTGGACGCGCTGCAACTAGGCGCCGAAGCGAAGGCGCTTGCCCAGTGCTTCTCGAAGCTTGAGGGATTGCACCGCCAGGCGATTGCGCTGGCTTTTTACCATGACTTGTCGCACAGCGAGGTCGCCGAGCAGATGAAACTGCCGCTGGGCACGGTCAAGACCTGGGTCCGGCGCGGCCTGGAGCGGCTGCGCACCTGCCTGACCCGCCTGGAGCGCGCATGAATATCGAGCGCAACCCCGAACTGGTCGACCGGCTGGCCGCCGAATACGTGCTCGGCACGTTGCGCAACGGCGCGCGCCGCCGATTCGATGCGCTGCAGGTACAGCACGCGGTGATCCGCCGCGCGGTGGACGAATGGCAGGACCGGCTGCATCCGCTGGCCGAATTCGCCGCGCCAGCCGCCCCGCGGCCCGAGGTATGGGACAACATTTCCCGCCAGGTCGGCCTGAAGCAGCCTTCCGGCGTGAGCTGGCTGCAGCGCCTGGGCAACAACCTGGGCTTCTGGCGCGGCCTCAGCCTGGCGTCGACCACGCTGGCCGCCTTGCTGGTCGTGGTGCTGCTGACCCGCCAGTTCGGCATCGACACATCGCCTTCCTTCGTCGCGATGCTGGCCGACGACAAGTCGCAGCCGGTAGCGGTCGTCACCGGCAACCCCCGCACCCACAGCCTGACGGTCAAGCTGGTTGCACCGCAGACCGTGGCCGCCGACCGCAGCCTCGAACTCTGGGCAGTCCCGAAGGAAGGCAACCCGCGCTCGCTGGGCCTGCTGGCGGCCGACGGCAGCATTACGCTGGCACTGCCTGCGAATGCGACGCCGGAGTCGGTGCCGCTGCTGGCCGTGACCCTGGAGCCGAAGGGCGGCTCGCCGAAGGCGGACGGACCGACCGGGCCGATCGTGTTCAAGGGCGCGTGGGTGAAGATTTGAATGGATGAATTTGCCGGAGAGTGAGCGCCGCGCAGCGACCGTTGCCGTTGCCGTTGCCGTTGCCGTTGCCGTTGCTTTTGCTTTTGCTTTTGCTTTTGCCTTTGCTTTTGACGTGGATCCCCGTCGATGGCGACACGTCGCTGGTGCCGAAATCGGATAA
>CAUQYP010000181.1:0-9367 GCA_963522035.1 uncultured Noviherbaspirillum sp.
CGCCGGTCTGTGTCGGCGGCGCGGCGCGTACCGCCGGCGCCGGCTTCTGGAACGCCAGCACGGTACGCTCGTTGTCTTCCTCCGAGAGCGGCGCGCCGCCGGTCTGCTGCAGGTGCGCGGCGTTCAGCGCCGACAGGAAGGCCAGCGCGGTCGGGTAGCGGTCGTCGGCGCGCTTGGCCATGGCCTTCTGCACCACAGCGTCGAACGCCGGGTTCAGCCCAGGCTGCACCGCGCTCGGGTTGGCCGGCGTCACGTTCATGATCTGGTGCATCACGACCGAGGCCGCGCCGCTGAACGGGCGCGCGCCGGTCAGCATCTGGTACAGCAGGATGCCGGCGGCGAAGATATCGGCGCGGCCGTCCACGCTCTCGCCGCGGAACTGCTCGGGCGACATGTAGCTGGGCGTGCCGATCACGGCGCCGACCTGGGTCAGCGTCGACGACTCGATCTTGGCAATGCCGAAGTCGGTGACCTTGACCTGGGCGTCGCCGGTAATGAGGATATTGGCCGGCTTGATGTCGCGGTGGACCACGCCGCGCAGGTGCGCATAGTCGAGCGCGCGCAGCAACTGGCCCATGCTGGTGATGCAGGCCGACAGGTCCATCGGCACATTGGGCACCAGGAAGGCGTTGAGCGGCGTGCCGTCGACGAACTCCATGGCGATGTAGGTGACCTCGTCGGTCTCGCCATAATCGTAGACCGACACGATGTTCGGGTGGACCAGCCGTCCCGAGGCCTGCGCCTCGTTCTTGAAGCGCGCCACCAGTTCCTGCTCCTGTAGGCCGTCGAGCAGCTCGGAGCGCACGGTCTTGAGCGCCACCGTGCGCGCGATGTTAACGTCGTAGGCCTTGTAGACCACGCCCATGGCGCCGCTGCCCAGCACGCCGTCGATACGGTACTTCCCTATTTTTTCCATTGCTGCCAATACGGTGTTGTGCTGCGGTGTCTGCTTTTACTCTTCCAGCATCTTCAGGGCGCTGGCCAGGCTGGTGCGCATGCGGGTGAACGAACGCGCCAGCGCGCTCAGCTCGTCGTTGCCCTTGACCTGGAATTCCTCGGCCTCGAACTTGCCCATGCTGACCTGGTCGGCGACGTGCGCGAGGTTCTTGATGCGCCGCGTGACGAACATGTGGACCATCACGTTCAGCGCGATGAAGGTGGCGACGAACACGCCCAGCAGCGAGAACATGAAGGTGCGGAAAATGGTCTCGGCACGCTGCAGCGGCACCGCCATCGGCACCGAGATCACCTGCGCGCCGATCACTTCGTTCAACTGCCAGCCGAAGCCGTTGTTGGGTCCGTAGATGTCGACCATGGTCTTGGGCGCGGCAGCCGCGGTGCTGTGGCAGGACAGGCAGGCGGCATCGACGATCTGCAGCGGACGCGCAATATAGAGGCTGCGTCCGCTGGCCGTCTCGCGCTCGCCGGTGTATTCCTTCTGGGTCGGCGCCTTGCGCAGCTGGTGCACGATGTCGGCTTCCCAGTCCGACGCCTTGTCGCGCGGATTGGTCGGATTCAGCGTCGCTTCCTTGTACGAGAAGTCGGGGTAGGCCTTCAGGATCACGTTCATGTTTTCCACCGCCGAATACGACGGCACCGACTGCGGGTGGAATTCATATTTCATCTGGTTCTGCAGCAGCGGCGCGATCTGCTTGGCCGTGTAGCCGCGCACGCTCTTGGCCGCTTCCAGCAGCAGGCGCGCATTCTGCAGGGTTTCTTCCCTGGCGCTCTGCTTGAGCAGGTTGTCGGCAACCAGCCCGGCGGCGACGAAGCCGATGGCGAAGATGGTCACGAAGACCAGGTTGAATTTTGTGGCGAGCGAAAACTTCATGTGCATTCCTTGGTACGGTAGGTGATCAATACTGCGAGTTCTGAACCGGACGCGGCCGCGGGGCGGGCGGACGCAGCACCGCCTGCCATTCGCTGCCCTGCCCGAGCGCCTGGTCCAGCTCCTTGCGGAACGCCGGGTCCTTCAGGCGCGGGCGAAAGCGTGCGACGAAGGTCTTGCGCACGGCCAGGCTGCTGGCCAGCCAGGCGTCGATGTCGGCGAAAGCCACGTCGCGTTCCAGCGCAGCAGGCCGCATCGCGGACTTGCCCAGCGCCGGTCCGCTAGCAAGGCGGTCGCGGAACGATGGCGGCATTGCGGCAATGAAGGCGCGGGCCGGCCGCGGCAACAGCGCCAGCGGCTTGCCAGCCTCGGTGTACGCATAATTTTCGGCAGGTATCTTGAGCGGCGCGCCCGGCTTGCCCTTGTCGTCCAGCCTGGCCGCCTGCTGTTCGCCGGCGTCGGCGAACAATGCGTCCCCGCCAGCTTCGCTGTGGACGATGACCGCGCCCGCGGCGACGTCGATCTTCAATGCGCCGGTCGACACCTGCATGCTCTTGCCATTGACCGAGCGCACCTTGATCCAGCCCTGCAGCAGCGCGACCTCGGCCGGCGCCTTGCCGTCCTGGCCCAGCGACACCAGGTACAGCCGCGTCTGCGGCCCGAGCGCGACGATGCTGTCGGCGCCGAGCTCTACCTGCGCGCCGGCAGCGCCGGTTTCGACGATGTCGTCCTTGAGGACCTGCGTGCCGCTGGCGCCCAGGAACAACTGCACGCCGCGGACGATGCGCACCGGCTTCTCGGCCAGCGCCAGCATGGCGCCGGCTTCGGCGGCATGGGCTGCGCCGGCCTGCAGGCCGGCGGCGAACAACATGAAAATGGTGAGTAAGCAGCGTTGCATCGCGGTCCTAGTTGATCTTCACCATTGCGCCCTCGACCGTCATCACGGCGCCGGCCTTAATGGCCATCATCGCGTCGGCCTGGATGGCGATCTGCACCGACTTGATGGTGATCTTCGCCGGCTCGATCTTGATGCTGCTGGCGCCAACCTTCAATTCGATCGACGTGCCGGCCTCGATCACGCAGGTCGTGCCGACATCGATCTTCTGGCTGGCTCCCACGTCTATCGACTGGTCCTTGCCGATCTTGAGGGTCTGGTTGACGCCGACCTCGGTGCTCATGTCCTTGTCGACGGTCGTGGCCTGGTTGTTGGCGACATGCACGGTGCGGTCATTGCCGACGTCGAGGCTTTGGTCGTGGTGGATGGCGACGGTCTGGTCGCCCTTGTCCTTCTTCTCGAAACCGACCTTCAGCGTGTCGTTGTTCATCACCACCCGGTTGAAATCCCGTTCGGCATGCACGTAGACTTCTTCCTGGTCCTTCTCGTCCTCGAAACGGATCTCGTTGAAGCCGTTGCCGCCCTTGCTGGAATTGGACTTGACGGTCGAGCGCGTCTGGTTGGCCGGCAGCGCATAGGGCGGCATGGCGTCGCTGTTGTAGACGCAGCCCGTCACCAGCGGCCGGTCCGGGTCGCCTTCCAGGAAGGCGACGACGACCTCCATGCCGATGCGGGGAATGAACATCGCGCCCCATCCCTTGCCGCTCCATCCCTGCGACACCCGTACCCAGCACGAACTGTTCTCGTCGTCCTTGCCCACCCGGTCCCAGTGGAACTGCACCTTGACGCGGCCGTACTCGTCGGTCCAGATCTCCTTGCCGCTCTTGCCGACCACGACGGCGGTCTGCGGGCCGCGCACCACCGGCTTTCGATGGACCCGCGGCGGCCGGTAGCTGTGTTCCTGGCCCACGGCGATGAAGCGGCAGGTAAACGACATGGCCGTGTTGGCGCCGGCGCCGGACACGTAATCCTGGCCGACGACGTCGAGGGTCGACTCCGTGATCAGCACCTCCCGGTTGTCGTTCTCGTTCGGATGGTCCTCCAGCGAGAACAGCGCGCCGGAATGCAGGCCGCGCGCGCTGGTCACGCCATGGAACTGTTCGGACTGCCCATGAACGGACTCCAGCCAGGCCCTGGTGCGCAGGTCACCTTCCGTGCTGCTGGCGTACCGCCCGGGATAGTCATACTGTTCATACCCGGGCTGGTCGAATGCCGCCCGCACCTCGGTCTTCACCGCCAGCCCGCCATGCGCGCTGGCGGAAAACTTGGTGAAGTCGTAGTCGTTCAGCGTAAAAATACTGGACTCGATCTGTCCCGCCGGCGACCAGGCGATGACGCTTTCGTCATCGCCCGACCGGCCTTCGCCTGGATGGAACGCGACGCTCTCGTAACCTGCCACTTTCGAATGCGCGCCATACGAGTCCACGATTACCATGGTATGCGCCTGCTCCTTGTGCTCGAAGTAGTAGTACATCCCCTCTTCCTCAAGCAGCCGACTAACGAAATCGAAGTCGGTTTCCCGGTACTGGACGCAGTAGGTACGCTTGGCCGGCGTGGCGCTCGCCTCCAGCCGCAGCTTGACTTGCCCGCCATACGCGGTGGCGTCGCACACTTCCCGGAGTATGTCGAAAATGGACTTGTCCTGGAAAATGCGGCAGTCCGATGAGCGCGTCAGCAGCCACAGCGCAGGCCGGATCGTCGCTTCGTAGGCATGGAACTCGCCGCGCTGCCCGTGCCTTGAAAAGCGGGTGACAAGGCCATGGATATAGCGGTTGGCCTCCGTGCCGAGGCCGACGCGTACGTGCATGGGCTTGCCCAGCACATCGGCGATCCTGATGTCGCCCTTCGATGAAAGCAGCTTGATGCGGTATTCGAATAGCCGTCCCAGCTGCTCGGTGCCGTGCATTTCCTGGAACAGCAGCACATCGTCCTGCAGTTCGCAATGGACAGACACGCTGCGGTCAGTCTGGCTTATGTCGAAAACGGGCATGGGACTCTCGGCGGGTTCTGGAAGGACAGATCGGTTTGATCGAATTAAACAAAGGTGAAGGCCGGGTCATCGATCTTGCTGGCGGCGGCAGGCGATGTCGTTCAGGGAATCATGGTCCTGACCGTGCCGGGAAACGCGAAGCTGATCACGCCGCCCCAGTTGCACAGGCACTTCGAGACATTGTCGAGCGCCGGCATGTTGGCGATCAGCACCGTGGGCGCGCCCGGCACCCAGGGCGCCGCCGTTACGGGTATGCAGGGCATCGGTGTCAACACCCCGAGCGCGGCGGCAGTGGCGGCGGCAACCATCGGGTTGGCCGGCGAGTTGCAGACGCCGAACGGCATGATGTTGACCATCGGAATGTGGTCCATGATATTGGCCGCGGGCGGACCTTCGCACAGCACCCGGTTCTTTGGAAGAACGGCCAGCGCGGACGGCGCCACGCCGAAGCTGCAGTTCATCAGCGCGCCCATCGAAACCTGACTTGGCATGGCATTCCTTTTTCATGAACACGACCTGAAGTCGGTGCTGCCGAAGATTATGACGGAAGCGCATGCCAAAACGAAACCTTTTCATCCGATCCCACTGAATTTTTCACGTTAATTTCCTCGAACGTTGCCAGCCGAGGCCGGAAAGAGCGGCGGCTGCGCCGCCAGGCCTAGCCGCCGCGGCGAGATGCGGCGCTGCCCCTGCTCCGTCAGCACCGTGCCGGCGGTCATCGGGTTTTCCTTGTCCTTGTCCAACCGGCGCCAGTGGTCGCGCTGGCGCTGTACCACGATGACCGTGATCGACGACCCCTGCCGCACACGCTGCGCCTGCAGCAGCGCGGCGAGCGCCTCGCAGGCGTAGCGGTTGCAGGTGGCGCTGCGCATCTCGCGCGGCAGCGCGCAGCCTGTGGCGGTGTGGTTGATGCAGGAACCGTCCCGGCTTTTCGCCGGCAGCCGGTCGAGATAGGCGGCGACGATGGCCTGGTCCGTCAGCGCGGCGTCCCTGTCCATCAACGGGCGCATCGTCTCGGCCGTCAGGTAGGCATGCTCGCCGCCCAGAGTGCAGCAGCCGCCGGCGCATAGGGCGCAGAGCGCACCCGGCATGGCCGACGGCAGCGCCGCAGCCGGAACCTCCTGCTGGGCGAGGGTTTGCACAGCATCGACAGCGATCGGGGCCAGCGCACGGGCGGCCGCGACGATGCGTTCCAGGTGCGCCCGGTAGCGCCCCCGCTGCTGTGCGCCCGATTGTCGTGAACGACGCGGACCGGATGGCAGCAGCAGGCGCACCGGCTCGTTCGTGCCGGGCGGCAGGCTGGATTGCAGGCTTTGCCAGCCGCGCGCATTCTCCAGCGCTTCGCGCCGGCGCCGCTCGGCCGAGGCGCGGTCCTGCGCCTGCCGTTCCTGCGTGTGCCGGGACTGCAGCTGCAGGTAGTGCCTGAACCCGGCTTCGCCCATCTCGGCGCGGCGGCTCACGACCATGCGGCAGGCGACGGCGAAGCATGTGGGATACGGGTCGGCAGCCTGCTGCAGGCCGGCTGGCGCCAGCGCAGCGGCACACACGACGCAGGCCGATGGAGATACCGGTTTCACGACCGATCCGTCAGGTGGACTTGAGCTTGCCTTCGACCAGCTTGACGATGTCGTCGAACTCCTGGTCCTTGATCCACACCATTTCCTCGAAGCTGAACAGTTCGGCCACGATGGCCTGCGTAAGCCCGCAGTTATGCGTGATCAGGTGCTTCGCGATCCAGCGGGCCGCCCGGTTGCGTTCCACGCCGAGGTTGCCAGACGCCGCCTTGTAGGCCTTCTTGCCGACCGCGCGGATGGTTTCGGCGAGTCCCAGTCCGGGGACCGCGCCGACCACCTTGCGATGGTACTTCTTGTTTTTCTGCTCGATCAGGTAGGGCAGCACATCTTCGCTGATGCTCTTGTGCTCGAAGTGGTTGATGCCGGCGGTGTCCTTGATGTCGACCGGGCCGCAGGCGTACGCATTGCGCCGGTCGTACATGGCCTGCAGGCCGTTACGGTGCAGGCGCGACTTGTGGGCCGACACGGCCGAGCAGCCCGCCGTCGCCAGCGTCAGGACCGCGCCGGTCACGACCAGGCCGATGCCGGTGGCAGAGGCCGCGGCGCCCGCGGTGACCAGCGCCAGCGTGCCGGTGCCAGTCGCGTACTGTGCGACCTGGACACCCACGCCCGAGGCCGCCATGCCGATCTTTCCGGCCGTCTTGTATTCGCGCCAGCGGTTTACCGGCTTTCCACTTGGAAGTTCCTCGATGGGCATAACGTTCTCTGTAAAGTTAGAAGTATTGGATCAAAAACTGCGGTAGCACGCGGTTGCATCAGAAAGCGTAGGCAAACTCCTGGCCGTCCACGCTCACCGCCACCCGCGTGATGTCCCTGCCTTCCATCATCCGCGTCAGGAACTCGCGGCTGATATCGGGCAGCATCGTGTTGGTCAGGATCGCGTCGATCATCCGGCCGCCCGACTCACCCTCGGTGCAGCGCGAGACAACCAGCCTGACCACGTCCTCGCCATACTCGAACGGAATCTTGTAGCGCGCTTCGACCCGCTTCTTGATGCGGTTCAGCTGCAGCTTGACGATCTTGCCCAGCATCTCGTCGGACAGCGGGTAGTACGGAATGGTGACCAGGCGTCCCAGCAGCGCCGGCGGGAACACCTTCAGCAGCGGCTCGCGCAGCGCCTTGGCGATGCCTTCCGGCTCGGGCATCAGCTCCGGGTCCTTGCACAGGCCCGCGATCAGGTCGGTGCCCGCATTGGTCGTCAGGATGATCAGCGTGTTCTTGAAGTCGATGAAGCGCCCTTCGCCGTCTTCCATGAAGCCCTTGTCGAACACCTGGAAGAACATCTCGTGCACGTCAGGGTGCGCCTTCTCCACCTCGTCGAGCAGCACCACCGAGTACGGCTTGCGGCGCACGGCTTCGGTCAGCACCCCGCCTTCGCCATAACCCACATAGCCCGGCGGCGCGCCCTTGAGCGTCGACACCGTGTGCGCCTCCTGGTACTCGCTCATGTTGATGGTGATGAGGTTCTGTTCGCCGCCGTACAGCGCCTCGGCCAGCGCCAGCGCGGTCTCGGTCTTGCCCACGCCCGAGGTCCCGGCCAGCATGAATACGCCGATCGGCTTGCTCGGGTTGTCGAGCCCGGCGCGCGAGGTCTGGATGCGCTTGGCGATCATGTCCATCGCATGGTCCTGGCCGATCACGCGCTGGCTGAGCATGTAGGCCACTTTCAGGATGGTTTCCATCTCGTTCTTCGCCATGCGCCCGACCGGGATGCCGGTCCAGTCGCCGACGACGGCGGCCACCGCCTGGTAGTCGACGGTGGGCAGGATCAGCGGCGTCTCGCCTTGCAGCTGCGCCAGCTTGTCCTGCACGGCCTTCAATTGCTCCACCAGGCCGGCGCGCTCCTGCGCGTCCTGCGGCGGCGGCGCTTCCACGGCCGCGGCGCTTTCCAGCCTGCTGCCGGTGCCTTCGACCGGCTGCACGCCGTCGCGCAGCTTCGCCCGCAGCGCCAGCAGTTCATCGACCAGCGCGCGCTCGTCGCTCCAGCGCTGCTCCAGCCCGGCCAGCCGGGTGCGCTCTTCCGTCAGCAACGCATTCGCGTCGGTATCGCGCTTGCCGGTGTCGATGCCGATCGCGCCTTCGCGGCCGATGATGGCCAGTTCCGTCTCCAGCGCCTCGATGCGCTTGCGGCTGTCGTCCACTTCGGCCGGCGTCGCATGCAGGCTCACCGCCACGCGGGCGCAGGCGGTGTCGATCAGGCTCACCGACTTGTCGGGCAGCTGGCGCGCCGGGATGTAGCGGTGGCTGAGCTTGACCGCCGCTTCCAGCGCTTCGTCGAGGATCTGCACCTTGTGGTGCTTCTCCATGGTCGAGGCCACGCCCCGCATCATCAGGATGGCCCGCTCCTCGCTCGGCTCGTCGACCTGGATAGCCTGGAAGCGCCGGGTCAGCGCCGGGTCCTTTTCAATATGCTTCTTGTACTCGGCGAAGGTGGTCGCGCCGATGGTGCGCAGCGTGCCGCGCGCCAGTGCCGGCTTCAACAGGTTGGCGGCGTCGCCCGTGCCTGCCGCACCGCCTGCGCCCACCAGCGTGTGCGTCTCGTCGATGAACAGGATGATGGGCTTCTGGCTTGCCTGCACCTCGTCGATGACAGAACGCAGGCGCTGCTCGAACTCGCCCTTCATGCTGGCGCCGGCCTGCAGCAGGCCGACGTCCAGCGTCAGCAGCTGCACGTCCTTCAGCGAGGGCGGCACGTCGCCGCGCGCGATACGCTGGGCAAAGCCCTCGACCACGGCGGTCTTGCCGACGCCCGCCTCGCCGATCATGATGGGGTTGTTCTGGCGGCGCCGCATCAGGATGTCGACCATCTGCCGGATCTCGTCGTCGCGCCCGACGATAGGGTCCATCTTGCCGCTGCGCGCCTGCTCGGTCAGGTCCACCGTGAATTTCTTCAGGGCTTCCTGCTTGCCCATCGCCGCCGGCGCCATCGCGCCGCTGGCCTCGCCGGGCGCGGCGCCGCCGCCGGCCTGGAAGCCGTCGGTCGCCGCCATCGCCGCTTCGGGCGAGGCGGCGAGCATGGCCGCGCAGGTGTCTGCCAGGGTGTCCAGCGTGACCTTCTCGAACGGCCTGCTGATCGCATA
>CAUQYP010000182.1:0-9289 GCA_963522035.1 uncultured Noviherbaspirillum sp.
GCAACGGCAACTGTCGCTGCGCGGAAGTGGCGCTTCTGGCGCAAGCCAGCATGAAAATGCTTTAGCGTGGCGCTACGGCTGGCGTGGCAACTGCCAATACCGGCGCAGGCGCCGGCGCCAACACGGCCGCCTGCGCCCGCGGCCCCTTGTGCGGCGCGGCGTCGCCCTCCACCACCAACGTCACTGGCAGCAACGGCACGATCAGCAGCGCAACGATATTGATGATCTTGATCAGCGGGTTGATCGCCGGCCCGGCCGTGTCCTTGTACGGGTCGCCGACCGTGTCGCCGGTCACCGCAGCCTTGTGCGCTTCCGACCCCTTGCCGCCGTGGTTGCCTTCCTCGATATATTTCTTTGCGTTGTCCCAGGCGCCGCCCCCGGTGGTCATGGAAATCGCAACAAAAATGCCGGTGACGATGGCGCCCATCAGCACGCCGCCCAGCGCTGCCGGTCCGAGCAGCAGGCCGACCAGGATGGGTACGGCCACCGGCAGCAGCGACGGCAGTATCATTTCCTTGATGGCGGCCGAGGTCAGCATGTCGACCGCACGGTCGTACTCGGGCTTGCCGCTGCCGTCCATGATGCCCTTGATGTCGCGGAACTGCCGGCGCACCTCCACCACAACCGCGCCGGCCGCACGGCCTACCGCTTCCATCGCCATCGCGCCGAACAGGTAGGGCACCAGGCCGCCGATGAACAGTCCGACGATCACTGCCGGGTCGGACAGGTCGAACGCGACCGAGATGCCGGCGCCGTCGAGCGCATGGGTGTAGTCGGCGAACAGCACCAGCGCGGCCAGGCCGGCCGAGCCGATTGCATAGCCCTTGGTCACGGCCTTGGTGGTGTTGCCGACAGCGTCCAGCGGGTCGGTGATCGCACGAACTTCCTCGGGCATGCCGGCCATCTCGGCGATGCCGCCGGCGTTGTCGGTGATCGGGCCGTAGGCGTCGAGCGCGACGATAATGCCGGCCATCGACAGCATCGAGGTGGCGGCAATGGCGATGCCGTACAGGCCGCCCAGGCTGTACGAGACGATGATGGCCAGGCAGACCGCCAGCACCGGGTAGGCAGTGGACTTCATGGACACGCCGAGGCCGGCGATGATGTTGGTGCCATGGCCGGTGGTCGATGCCTGGGCAATATGCTGGACCGGCTTGTACTCGGTGCCGGTGTAGTACTCGGTGATATAGACCATCAACCCGGTGAGCACGATGCCGACCAGGGCGGCGCCCATCATCGGAAAGCGCAGTTCAGGCGGCATCACGAGCCAGGTGACGATGGCGAAGCCGACCAGCGACAACACGGCGGCGATCCACAGGCCGACATACAGCGCCGACATGATTTTCTTGCCAGCCAAATACTTGACGCGGGCGCAGCCAACAATGGACGCGAGGATGGACACCGCGCCCAGCAGCAGCGGGTACAGCGCCGCCTCGGTTTCCATGCCGGTCATCATCAGCGTGCCGAGCAGCATGGTGGCGATCAGCGTGACCACATAGGTCTCGAACAGGTCGGCAGCCATGCCGGCGCAGTCGCCGACGTTGTCGCCGACGTTGTCGGCAATGACGGCCGGGTTGCGCGGGTCGTCTTCCGGTATGCCGGCCTCGACCTTGCCGACCAGGTCGGCGCCCACGTCCGCCCCCTTGGTAAAAATGCCGCCTCCCAGGCGAGCGAAGATGGAAATCAGCGAGGCGCCGAACGCCAGTCCGATCAGCGGCTTGATCACATCATGCTGCGACAGCGTATAACCCGCCGCGTGCGGCGCGGTTGCCACCAGCACCCAGTAGAACAGCGTGACTCCGAGCAAGCCCAGTCCAACCACCAGCATGCCGGTGATGGCGCCGCCCTTGAACGCCACATTGAGCGCCTCGTGTATGCCCACCGTGGCGGCCTGCGCGGTGCGCACATTGGCCCGGACCGACACATTCATGCCGATGAACCCGCATGCCCCCGACAGCACCGCGCCGATCAGGAAGCCGATGGCGGTGATGAATCCCAGCCCGGGAATGAAGGCGATCAGCAGAAAGAGGATGACGCCGACGATGGCGATGGTGCGGTACTGCCGGGCCAGGTAGGCAGCTGCGCCCTGCTGGATCGCTGCCGAGATTTCCTGCATCCGGGCGTTCCCGGCGTCCTGTCGCAAGATCCAGCTGCGCGACATCATTCCGTAAATTACCGCGATCAGGCCGCACAGAACGGCAAATCCCAAAGCTGCTGCCATGTTGACTCCTCCATGTTATGTCACGACAAAGTTGCAAGGACTACGGCGCCTCCCGACAGGGACGCCTGTTACCGAAACTTTTACGCTGCCCTGTTTTTATGAGGTGCCTGGGCTGGCCGAGTCTGTTGGAACCGGTGAAGCTGATGAAGCGGATGCGGCATAAAAAAAGCGGACACCCGGGTCCGCTACTGATCTTTACCTCTGGTTGATATTGAACATCATGTCAACATTCATTACCTGGCACTCCTTCTTACCGCAGGTTTTATCGCTTTTAATTCTGCCAGCGATTCGAGGTCCCGGTCGTCGACGTTTTTCAAATTGACCATATAGGCATGTTTTTGTTAATGCATTGGAAAGCACACTATAAGTCATAACTAACCTTTTTCCGCCTCCCTTGCCTGGCCTAGTGTATTGATTTTGCCACTGGCAGTTTGTGCCAGGAAATTTCAAAAGCACCGGAAACCGGCCTGGCCATGCCTTTTTTGCTGCTTTTTCCGGGTGCACACCGCGCCCAGGTTCGGTGGATGCAAGGTCCGGCTATGTCCTGATGCCATCATGACAAGCAAAGACCCGGTGCTACCGGAAAATTGTTAAATATTGAACTTCGGCACCATGCGTCATTCCAACGCCTTTACCGCCCAACCGGAGATGTCCGATGAATACCAGACTCAAATTGCTTGCTTGCGCTTTTTTCTCTTTTAGCGGCGCGGCACACGCCGGTTTTATTACAACCGGCGGAATCGACGGGGGAAATAATGGCGAGCTTTCGTCACTGAGCGGCGCCTGTACCGTCAATTTCAATAGCGGGAATGCCGTAAATACATGCGGCGCAATGTACACCGGCGCATTGGCAAGCAATTTCCCGACCGGCACAACGACCAGTCATGCGACACCGGCCGGCGACACGACGGCTTATTTCACCGTCGGTCCTTCAGACGGCGGGCCTGTTGCCATTTCCCTGAACCAGCAGGCAAATTATTTCGGATTCTTCACCGGGTCGCTGGACAGTTATAACCTCGTGCAGTTCTACCTGAACGACGTCATGGTCGATGCTTTTACCGGCACCCAGATCAATGAAGTTGCGTTTCCTGGCGCTGCGACCGTCGGCGACCAGTCCAAATCAGCTTACGTCAATTATTTCCCGACTGCGGGTGAAACCCAGGTTTTCTTCGACAGGATTGTTTACTCAAGCAGCTCGAACGCATTCGAGACCGACAATCATACTTTTGGACAGGCAACCCCGGAGCAACTCGGTAGCGTGCCCGAGCCCGGCGTGGTTGCGCTGCTGGGCATTGCCGGTCTCGCCTTCCTTGCCAGCCGCAGACGACAAAGGAAAGCGACGTCCAGTCAGATCGGTTGAAGTAGCGGTCTCCACTTACTACTTCCACTGAACTTGCCAGAAGGCCCGCACCGATTTCGGTAGCGGGCTTTTTCATTTTCCGAGAAATAGCGAAAAAAAAAGCCCGCTCACGAAGAGCAGGCTTAAATCCATCCTTTGGGAGGGTGGAGGAGACAGGAGAACTATAGTGGTTTCGGGAAAATAAAGTAAATTCCGATTCCCAATACCAAGTATATGACGCGTGAATATCAGTGGACGATACGCATCTTGAAAGCATTTTCACGCCTGCCGCCAGCAAATCGATGCAAAAGCAAAACGCCCGTACGAACGGGCGTTTTGCTTTCCGGGGCTGCGCGATGACCGCAGGCACCTGCGCCGGCGGCCCGAAGGCCGCTCCCGATTATTGCGCCAGGGCGGCGAATGCCCTGTCACGGATTTCATCGACCGGACCGACGCCTTCGATGCGCCGATATTGCGGTGCGCCCGGCTGGCCAGACTTCGCCCACTGGTTGTAGTAGTCGACCAGCACCTCCGTCTGCTCATGGTAGACCGCGAGCCGCTTGCGTACCGTGTCCTCGTGGTCGTCGTCGCGCAGGATCAGTTCCTCGCCGGTGACGTCGTCACGGCCTTCGACCTTGGGCGGATTGAATTTCAGGTGATACGTGCGGCCTGACGCCGGATGCACGCGCCGACCGCTCATGCGTTCGATGATCGCTGCGTCCGGCACATCGATTTCCAGCACGTAATCGATCATGACGCCGGCATCCTTCATCGCATCGGCCTGCGGTATCGTGCGCGGAAAACCGTCGAACAGGTAACCGTTCTGGCAGTCCGGCTCTTTCAGCCTGTCTTTCACCAGGCCGATGATGATGTCGTCCGACACCAGCCCGCCCGCGTCCATGACCTTCTTCGCAGCCAGGCCCATGGGAGTGCCTGCCTTGACTGCCGCACGCAGCATGTCGCCGGTGGAAATTTGCGGGATGTTGAACTTCTCTTTGATAAAGGTGGCCTGCGTGCCTTTTCCGGCACCAGGCGCTCCCAACAGGATGAGGCGCATGAATCGTTCCTAGACTAGTTTTGAAATCTGTTGCGGCAGCCGCGGCGGGGCGCCATGGTAGTCTCTTTTACCATTAAAACTTTGCACGAAACTTACCACAGAACCTTGCCTTTCCGGCAGTATTCGCCGCACGCGCGCTAAGACGGCGCGCCGCCGCTGTCATAGTGGCGGCGAACCCGCGCCAGGTCGTCCGGCGTATCGACGCCGGCGGCCGGCGCTTCACCGGCCAGGTGGACGGCGATCGCATAACCGTGCCACAGCACCCGCAGCTGTTCCAGCGCCTCGATCTGCTCCAATGGCGACACCGGCAGGGTCGGATAGGTCTGCAGGAAAGCCTGCGAATACGCATACAGGCCGATGTGGCGCAGCGGCTGCAAGCCGGCAGGCAACGCGCTCGTGGACTGCGCGTAGGCATCGCGGTGCCAGGGAATGGCCGCGCGGGAGAAATACAGCGCGCGGCCCCTGGCGTCGAGGACCACCTTGACGACGTTCGGGTTGAAGACGTCCGCTGCGGCGGTAATCGGGTGCGCGGCTGTCGCCATCGGTACGTCGGCGCTGATCAGCGCGGCGGTTGCGCCTATCAGCGCCGGGTCGATCAGCGGCTCATCGCCCTGCACATTGACCACCACCGTGTCGGGCGCCAGGCCAATCGCGGCGGCTACTTCGGCAATGCGGTCGGTGCCGGACGGATGGTCGGCGCGGGTCAGGTGCGCTGCCACGCCATGTGCGCGGCAGGCAGCCAGGATGTCGGCATGATCGGTGGCCACGATGACCTGCGCCGCACCCGACAGCAGGGCGCGCTCGGCTACCCGCACCACCATGGGCCTGCCGCCGAGATCGGCCAGCGGCTTGCCGGGCAGCCGGGTCGACGCCAGGCGCGCCGGGATGATGACGGTGAACGACATCGGCCGCTCAGCCGGTGAGGTTGCTGGAGTCCGCCGGCACCAGGGTTGCCGCGTTCAGGTCGCGCGCTTCGTCCGGCCACATGATGGGGATGCCGTCGCGGATCGGGTAGGCGAGCTTGTCGGGCTGGCAGATCAGTTCCTGCGCCTTCCTGTCATAGTCCAGCGGGCGTTTGCAGATGGGGCAAACCAGGATGTCTATCAGTCGGGAATCCACGTAATTTCTCCACAATGTAGTTGGCCAGGGCGGCGTCGATGTCAGCCTCGACCGGGACAAACCACAGCCTTGCATCGTTTCCGAGAGCATCAGAGTGGCGACATTTTACTGCATCCTTCTCCGTGATCAGGATGACATCGGCGTCGCTTCCGGCAAACGGGTTGTCGTCGAAAGCGTAATGGTCGGGCAGCGGCATCCGGGTAAAACGCAAGCCCTCCCCTTCCAGCATGGCGAAGTAGCGCTCGGGGTTGCCGATGCCGGCCGCGGCGACGATCTTCGGCGCTGGTTCCTGCGCGGCAAGCTCGCTCAGGCGCATGCGCTGCCCGGGCTGCGCAAGTCGGACCGCCCACTGGCCGCGCAGCTGCATCGCGAAAGCGGGATCCGGCATGCCGGAGATGGCGCCGCCGTTGACGACGGTGACATCGCGCCGCCGCGACAGCGGCTCGCGCAGCGGACCGGCCGGGAGCAGCCAGCCATTGCCGGCGCCGCGGCCGTCGAACAGCATGATTTCCATGTCGCGCGCCAGCGCATAGTGCTGCAGGCCGTCGTCGAGCAGCAGCACGTCGACGCCGGGATGCGCGGCCAGCAGTGCGCGCCCGGCAGCCGCGCGGTTGCGCCCGACTGCCATCGGGCAGCCGCCGTGCAGCGCGATCAGCAGCGGTTCATCACCGACGTCGTCCGGCGTGGCGTCGGCGCCGACCAGGCGCGGCACATCCACGCTGGCGCCATAGCCGCGGGACAAGACGCCTGGATGAAAGCCCGCCGCACGCAGTTGCTGCGCCAGCCAGATGGTCAGCGGCGTCTTGCCGGTGCCGCCGACGAAGATGTTGCCGACCACAATTACCGGCACCGGCAGCCGTTCAATGCGCAATACGCCGAGACGGTAAAGCCGGCGCCGCAGTCCTGTCAGTAGGCCGAACAGCAGCGATACCGGGAAAAGCAGCCATGCCAGCGGGCCGCGCCGGCGCCAGATGCGGCTGAAGGCCGCATGCAGGCCGGACGGGGACGACGCCACGGGGCGGACCCGGGCCCTACTTCGTTCCGCCCGACTGCGCGGCGAAGGTAAGCTGCGGCAACCCGGCGATACGCGCCGCTTCCATGATGTTGATCACGGTCTGGTGCGTGGCCAGCGCGTCGGCATTGATGATCAGCACCGGGTCCTGCTTGTTCTGGGCGCTGGCTGTCGTCGCTGCCCGGCGCAGGTCTTCGGCCAGGCCGGCAACGTCGCGGTAGGCGATCTGCACATTGTTGATCGCATAACGGCCCTGGGCGTCGACCAGCACGTTGATCTCGGGCGGACGCTGCTGCGCCTTCTCGGCTTCGGCGGTGGGCAGCGTGACCTGCAGCGCGGTAAAGCGGCTGTAGGTGGTGGTGACCATCAGGAAAATCAGGATCACCAGCAGCACGTCGATGAAGGCGATCAGGTTGATTTCCGGCTCTTCGCGGGCCATGCCTCGGCGGAAGTTCATGGTGTTTCCTCGTGCGGCTTGGTATTACTTGCGTGCGTCATGCACGATGTCGACGAACTTGACCGCCTGCTGTTCCATGTCGACGATGAAGCTGTCGACCAGCGCCCGGAAATGGCGGTAGAAAATGAGGGCCGGCATCGCGATCGCCAGGCCGAAGCCGGTGTTGTACAGCGCCACCGAAATACCATGGGCCAGTTGTGCCGGATTGGTTCCGGTTGCGTCCTGCGCGCCAAAGATCTCGATCATGCCGACGATCGTGCCGAACAGGCCCATCAGCGGCGCCAGGCTGGCGATGGTGCCCAGCGTGGTCAGGAAGCGTTCCAGTTCATGCGCGGCGCCGCGGCCGGCTTCCTCGATCGACTCCTTCATTACTTCGCGCGGCGCATTCACATTGCGCAGGCCAGCGGCCAGGACCCGGCCCAGCGGCGAATTGGCAGCAAGATTGTCGATCACTTCGCGGTTGATCTTGCCGCTCTGGTAGACCCGTATGACTTCCTGCAACAGCGTGGGCGGCAGTATCCTGTTGCGCCGCAAGTACAATATTCTCTCGACGATCAGGGTCAGGGCCACCAGCGAGGCGACAAGCAAAAACCAGATCGGCCAGCCGGCGGCTTGGATAATGGCGAACAAAAAACACTCCTCGTGTATGGGGGGCAAATTACTGGATGCGGGAATGTAACCTGTTGTCCGGTCGTGGGCAAGTTTCCGTGCCTGAAGTTGCCAGCTTGATAAGCAGGGATAAAGTTTTGCACAGGCTCTGTGGATAAGATTGTGAACAACCCCGGGTTTCACCGGCAAAGTGCTTGATTTAAAAGAGATTTTTCACTGTGCTCAGGAAACACTCACTCGTGCATTCCTTTAAAAATCAATGACTTACGCAAAATATTGGAGTGTTTGGATGATATATGACCGAATAATGAATTTTGTCCTTCGTTGTGGAAAGCTGGGCCGATGAGTCAGGTTTTCGACAGCGCTTCGACCGCATCCACGCCGCCGGTGCTGACCGTATCGGCGCTCAACCAGGCCGTTTCCAGGATGCTGGAACGGAGTTTTCCGCTGGCCTGGATTTCCGGAGAAATTTCCAACTTCACCCGCGCCGCGTCCGGGCACTGGTATTTCACGCTGAAGGACAGTGCGGCGCAGGTGCGCTCGGTAATGTTCCGCGGCCGCGCCCAGTATGCGGACTTCATGCCGCGCGAGGGCGACAAGGTCGAGGTGCGGGCGCTGGTGACGCTGTATGCGCCGCGCGGGGAATATCAGCTCAGCGTGGAAGCGATCCGCCGCGCCGGGGTGGGCAATCTCTACGAAGCCTTCCTGCAATTGAAGGCGAAACTGGCGGAGGAAGGCCTGTTCGACGCCGATCGCAAGCGGCCATTGCCACTCTTCGCCCGCACGGTCGGCATCGTCACCAGCCTGCAGGCAGCGGCATTGCGCGACGTGCTGACCACGCTGCGCCGGCGCTCGCCGCACTTGTCCGTCATCCTGTATCCGACGCCGGTGCAGGGCGAAGGCTCGGCGCAGAAGATCGCGCAGGCCATTGCCGCAGCTTCCCTGCGGGCTGAATGCGACGTGCTGCTGGTGTGCCGGGGCGGCGGCAGCATCGAGGATTTGTGGTCGTTCAATCATGAGGCGGTGGCCAGGGCCATTGCCGGCTGTACGATGCCGGTCATTTCGGGCGTCGGCCACGAGACCGACTTCACCATCGCCGACTTCGCGGCCGACCTGCGGGCGCCCACGCCTACCGCCGCCGCGGAAATGGCGTCGGCGCCGCGCACGCACTGGCTGGATTCGCTGGAAAGCATGGCAGAGGACATGACGCGGGCGATGCGGCGGCGGCAGTCTGAAGCGGCGCAAAGCCTGGACTGGCTGGCGCGGCGCCTGGTCAGCCCGAGCGCCTATGCCGCGCACCAGCGGCTGAAACTCCACGCAATGCAGCTGCGGCTGGCCCATGCGACCCGCACGCCGCTCGGCATGGCGCGCTACGCGGTCAACCAGCTCGACACGCGGCTGCGGGCGCAGCTGCCCGATATCGCTTCCGAGCGCCGCCGCCTGGCCGAACTGGGCCGGCGGCTGCAGGCGCAGGC
>CAUQYP010000183.1:0-9271 GCA_963522035.1 uncultured Noviherbaspirillum sp.
GGATGACGGCGGCGGTTACAGCAGCGCGCCGCCGGCACGCCAGAACGCCAACGCCGGCGCAGCCGCCGGTTCCGGCGGCGGCAACCGCCCGGCAGCGCGGCCGGCCCCGAACTTCTCGGATATGGATGACGATATTCCGTTCTGAAGAGCGGCCTCCGCTCCCGGCTGTGGACTAGCCTGTGCGACTCGCGTCCACAGGCTTTTTTATCGCCTTCGGCGCCGCGCATCATGCCTCCATCGCCACACCCCAGGACCCCGATTGAATACCAAGCGCATCCGCGTGCTGTTCCACGTCACCCACCTGCGCCGCGGCGGCGGCATCGAGTCGTCGCTGATGAGCTGGCTCAGCATCATGGACCGGGAACAGTTTTCGGTCGGGCTGTCCATTGCCTACCCGACCGCGGATATCGACGAGGTGTTCCGCACGCAGATTCCGGCCGACACCGCGGTGCACGTGCTGGGACCGGAAGCCTGGCTGTCGCATTGCCGGCAGCTGAAAATGGCGCGCACGCTGAAGTGGCCAGGGCTGATCTATGAAGAACTGCTGTTGCCGCAGGTGCGCAAGCGGGTCTTTGCGCACCGGGTGCGGCAGATCGCCGCCGACTATGACGTGGTAATCGACTACGACCTGTCGCTGGTGCGCTTCTGTGCCGGGCTGCAGAAGCCGCTGCTGGGCGTGCGCCATTTCAACTTCCCTGCCGGTTTGCGCGACAAGCCGCGCCGGTACCGTTCGCTCGCCGGCTATTTCAGCCGCTATGACGCAATGATCGCCATCAGCCATGCGATGGAGGCGGAGGGGCGTGCGCTGTTTCCGATGATGGCCGGGCGCATCGCCATGCTGTATCCGGGCATGGACCACGACGCCATCCGCCACCGCGCCGCGCAGGCGGTGGCAGATTTGCCGGCGGGGCCCTATATCGTTTCGGTGACGCGGCTGGAAGAAACCCAGAAGGACGTGGCCACGCTGATCCGCGCCTATGCGCTGCTGGTGCAGCAGCACCAGGTCGCCGAGACGCTGCTGCTGGTCGGACAGGGGCGCCACCAGGGTGAGCTGGAACGGCTGGCGCAGGAACTCGGTGTACGCGAGCGCATTACGTTCCACGGTTTCACGCCCAATCCCTTGCCCTTCATGCAGCAGGCGCGGCTGATGGTCCTGAGTTCGAAATTCGAAGGCTTGCCGACCGTGCTGATCGAAGGCCTGATCCTGGGCAAGGTGCTGGTCAGCACCGATTGTCCGACCGGCCCAAGGGAAATCCTCGATGGCGGCAGGGCCGGCCTGCTGACGCCGGTCGGCGACGCGCCGGCGCTGGCGGCGGCGATGCTGCAGGGCTTGCAGGACCAGGACTTGCGCGCCAGCCTCTCTGCCGCCGCGCTGCAGCATGCTGCGGTTTTCAGCGTCGATGCATTCCGCCGCGGATTCCGGCAACTGCTGCAAAAACTGGAGATCGGCACCCACTGACCGACAGGCGCGGCGGAAGCGTCGCCGCGCCGAATGCACAGCGGGCTGGTGCCTTTCGGGTTCGCAGGTGATTCGCCGCAAACTCCGTTCGGACGGCAAACGTGCTTCTCGGTCGATAAAGTTGCTTTTAATTTATAATTTGCCGTTATTTTTAGCGTTTTTGCGGCTCGACCATGCAGAGTACAACCATCCCGGCGCCGCGCGCCACCGACAACCGCCGCGCTTCCACCGGCATTGCCGGACTGAACGATATCCTCGGCGGCGGCCTCACCCCCAGCCGGGTCTACCTGGTCGAGGGAACGCCTGGCGCCGGCAAGACCACGCTGGCGCTGCAGTTCCTGCTGGAAGGCGCGCGGCACGGCGAGAAAGGCCTTTACATTACGCTGTCCGAAACGGCAGAGGAACTGGCCTCGGTGGCCGATAGCCATGGCTGGTCGCTCGACAGCATCTCGGTGTTCGAGCTGATCAACGACATGAACCTCGACCCGGACGGCGAGCAGTCCATCCTCTATCCGTCGGAAATCGAACTCGGCGAGACCACGCAGAGCGTGATGCAGCAGGTCGACCGCCAGTCGCCGACGCGCATCGTGTTCGACAGCCTGTCCGAAATGCGGCTGCTGGCGCAGAACCCGCTGCGCTACCGGCGCCAGATCCTCGCGCTCAAGCATTACTTCTCGTCGCGCAAGTGCACGGTGCTGCTGCTGGACGACAAGACGTCGGAGTCGGGCGACCAGCAACTGCACAGCATTGCGCATGGCGTGATCAGCCTTGAGCAGGCGGCGCACGAGTTCGGGCCGGAGCGGCGCCGGCTGCGGGTCGTCAAGATGCGCGGCCTCAAGTTCCGCGGCGGTTATCACGACTTCATCCTCGGCACCGGCGGCCTGCAGGTATTCCCGCGACTCGTCGCGGCCGAGCATGGGCGCGAGTTCGAGGCCAATGCGCAGTCCACCGGGTCGGACGGCCTGGACCAACTGCTGGGCGGCGGACTCGTGGCCGGCACCTCGTTCCTGATCTGCGGCCCGTCCGGCATCGGCAAGACAACGACCTCGATGCGTTGCGCGCTGACGGCGATGGAGCGTGGCGAACGGGTCGCGTACTACCTGTTCGACGAAGGCATGAGCACCTTCATGTTGCGCAGCAAGACGCTGGGCATGGACCTGCAGCCCTGCATCGACAACGGCCTGCTGCACATCCACCACATCGACCCGGCCGAAGTCGCGCCCGGCGAGTTTTCCCATATGCTGCGCACCGCCGTCGAGAAAGACAACGCGAAGTTCGTCGTGATCGACAGCCTGAACGCCTACCTGCAGGCCATGCCCGGCGAGAAATTCCTGATCCTGCAGATGCATGAAATCCTCAGCTACCTGAACCAGCAGGGCATTACCACCGTGCTGGTGCTGGGCCAGCACGGGGTAATCGGCGACGTCCACGTGGATGTCGACCTCAGTTACCTGAGCGACGCCACCATGTTCCTGCGGTTCTTCGAGGCGGCCGGGCAGATACGCACGGCGATGTTCGTCATCAAGAGCCGCACCAGCAACCACCAGCGCACGCTGCATGAGTTCCGCATCACGGCAGACGGCATCCAGGTGGGCGATGCGCTGGAAAACTTCGAAGGCATCCTGACCGGCCTGCCGACCTACCGAGGCAGCACGGCCATGATGCAGGTGGCCGACGACGGCGAAGCCGGCGGTGGATAACGCCGAAGAACGCATCCTGGTGCTGGCGCCGCGCGGGCGCGACGCGCAGGTCATTGCGCAGGTGCTGGCGACCAGCGCGCTGTCGTGCGCCACCTGCAGCGATTACCCGGCGCTGATGCGCGAGCTCGACGCCGGCGCCGGCGCCGCGGTCATCGCCGAGGAGGCGCTGCATGGCGCCGACCTCGACATCCTGGCCGCCTGGCTGGCGCAGCAGGCGTCCTGGTCCGACTTCCCCTTCGTGCTGCTGGTGTCGCGCCAGGCCGCGCCGCACAAGGAAGCGGCCCGCGTGTTGCTCGGCAATGTCGCCAACGTGCTGCTGCTGGAACGCCCGTTGAATGCCGAGACCATCCGTCGCGCCACCGCGTCCGCACTGCGCGCCCGCAAGCGCCAGTACCAGGCGCGCAGCGACCTCCAGGTGCGCATCCGGGCCGAGGAAAGGCTGCATATCGCGCTGGAGGCGGGCCGTCTCGGCGCCTGGGAGCTGGACCTGCCGGCCATGGCGCTGCGGGCGTCGGATACCTGCAAGCGCAGCTTCGGCCGCGACCCGTCGCTGGCGTTTTGCTATGAGCAGCTGGTAGCCGCGGTCCATCCGGAAGACTGGCGGCGGCACCAGCACATGGTGGAAGCGGCGGTCATGACCGGCGGCGGCTTCAGCATCGAGTACCGGGTGATATGGGCAGACGGCTCGCTGCACTGGCTGCATGTGCAGGGCAAGTCCAGCCTGGACGCGCAGGGCCGGCCGGTGGCCGTGGCCGGCGTGTCGCAGGACATCACCGAGCGCCGCGCCGCCGAGCGCCGCTTGCACGAAAGCCAGGAGGCGCTGCGCGAACTCAACGAGACGCTGGAGCAGCGCATCGACGCCAGGACCGCCGAGCTGGCACAGGCGAACGACCGGCTGATGCGCGAGATCACCGAGCGCGAACGCGCCCAGGTGGCGCTGGTCCAGGCCCAGAAGATGGAGGCGGTGGGCCAGCTGACCGGCGGCATCGCGCATGACTTCAACAACCTGCTCAATGTCATTTCGGGCAATGTCGAGCTGATCGAGCGCCACTCGGGCGACGAACGCGTCAAGCGCATGGCGCAAACCGCGCGCCGGTCGGCCGAACGCGGCGCCAAGCTAACCGGCCAGCTGCTGGCATTCTCGCGCAGCCAGAGCCTGGACCTGCGCCCGGTCAACCTGGCGCACCTGATGGGCGAGGTCCGGGACCTGCTGTCGGCTGCGATGGGTCCGGAGGTCAGGCTCGAGTTCGGCGTCGTGCCCGACCTGCCGCCGGTCATGGCCGACCTGAGCCAGACCGAGCTGGCGATCCTGAACCTGGCGATCAACGCCCGTGACGCGATGCCCGACGGCGGCCAGTTGTTCATCGAATGCGGATTGCAGCCTGCGCCGGATGGCTTGCTGCCGCCAGGCAACTATGCGGTGGTCTCGGTGCGGGACAACGGCCAGGGCATCAACCCCGAAATCCTCGGCAAGGTGTTCGATCCCTTTTTCACGACCAAGGCGCTGGGCAAGGGCACCGGACTGGGGCTGAGCCAGGTGTATGGCATTGCCCAGCAGTCGGGCGGCACCGCGCGCATCGAAAGCCGTGCCGGCTGCGGCACCACGGTCGAGATCTGGCTGCCGCTGGCGCCGCAGGCGCTGGCCGAAGAGGCTGCCGCGCGCGCAGCCGAACCGCTGCGCGCTGCCGGCCCGGCCCGTATCCTGGTGGTGGAGGACGACCCCGGCGTGCGCCAGTTCATCGTCGAATGCCTGGAAATGTCGGGCCATCGCGTCACCCAGGCCGAGCATGGCGAAGCGGGGCTGGCGCAGATCGACAGCGCCGAGCCGGACCTGATGATCGTGGACTTCCTGATGCCCGGCATGAACGGCGCACAGCTCGCCGCCGAGGTCGGCATCAAGCGCCCGAACCTGCCCATCATCATCGCCACCGGCTATGCCGACATGCAGGAGATCGAACGGGTGGTGGGCAAGAACGCGGTCCTGAGAAAGCCGTTCCAGATGCGGGACCTGCTGGAGAGCGTCAGGGTGGCGCTGACGCGATAAGGGTTAGGGCGCGGCAGGCGGTTCGGTCTACAATCCGGCATCCCAGTGCGAATGCCGTATACATGGTCGTTACCGATAGCAAATGAGCCAGTCCACCAGCCCCCTGCGCCAAAAGTTCGACCGCGTCGCTGGCAGCAAGCCGGTGCTGGCAGCCGGCGCACTGGCCATTGTCTGGCTCGCGGGTGGCCTGTTCGGCGTGCCGGCATTGCTGAAGTGGCAATTGCCGCAGCAGGTCGAGCGCCAATTGGGCGCGACGCTGACCCTGGGCGAGGTGTACTTCAATCCATTGACGCTGGCGCTGGAAGTCAACGATGTCGGCCTCAGCACGGTCCGGGAAGGCACGCTGATGTCGGCCGGCAAGCTGCGCGCCGACCTGGAAATGTCGGGCCTGTTCCGGCGCGCCTGGACTTTCGCCGACATCCAGCTCGAACAGCCGATGCTGCGCATCGAGTACGACAAGCATGGCGCGCTGAACCTGCAGCCGCTGCTCTCCGCGTTGCAGAAAGAGCCGGCGGCGCCGGACCAGCAGCCGCCGCGCCTGCTGCTGGAACGTGTCAGCGTCAAGAATGGCCGCCTCGACGTCGTCGATCAGCGCTTGAATCAGCCGCTAATCGCCCGCATCAGCCCCATCACGCTGGACGCGACCGGCATCGGCACCTTGCCGTCTTCCGGCGGAAAATGGACGCTGGCTGCCCGTTCCGAAGCCGGCGAGGTGCTGCGCGCCGGCGGCTCGCTTGGCCTGCAGCCGCTGGCGCTGGCCGGCACGCTCGACCTGTCCGGCGTCCAGGCGGGCACGCTGGCACGTGCGCTGCACCGGCAGGTGACGCTGACCGATGTCGCCGGCACGCTGGCGCTGCACGCCGGGATCGATGCCGGCGTCAGGGACGGTGTGCTGGCGATCACGCTGGACAAGGCAGAACTGGCAGTGGCCGGGCTGGCGCTGAAGTCGGCCGGCGCCGTGATTGCCATCGACAGCGCCCGGCTGGCGCTGGCGCAGGCGCAATTGAAGCAGGCGGCCGGCGGCCTGCAGGGCACGGTTGCCGATGTCAGCCTGGCGCTGGGTTCGTCCAGCCTTGACCAGGGCGCGACCAGGCTGCGCTTTCCCGAAGCGCATTACCGCAGTCGCCAGCTCTTGCTTGCGCCCGGGACCGACAACCCGTACGTGCTGGACGAGACCGCGCTGGCGCTGCCGCAACTGGCATTGAAGCAGGCCGGCGGCGACATGTCCTTGTCGGCCCCCGCGCTGAAGGCAGGCCGCATTGCGTTCGTTCCGTCCGGCGCCGGCTTCCTGCTGCGGGCCGATGCGGCGTCGCTGGCGCTGGCCGGCATGACGCGCCAGGATGGCGCACAAAAATTCCAGGCCGGCGCCGCGGCACTGGACCTGCGCGAACTGAGCGCCAGGCAGGACGGCAAGGCGCCGTTCAGCATGAAGATGACTGCACCCAGGCTGTCGGTCGCCGCGCTGAAGCTGAGCGGCCCCGGCCCCGGCCCCGAACCGCTTTACAGCCTTGGCGACGGCCGAAGCTCAGCAGCCAGCGTGACGCTGTCCCTGCCGGCTGCGGGGCCGGACCTTGCCGCCGACGGGCTGTCGGCAAGCCTGAAAAAGCTGGTCGTCAACGATGCGCGCCAACCCGGGCAACTCGCCCGTGCCGACAGCCTCGAACTTGCAGGCGCCCGCCTGCGGCTCGCGGCGCGCCAGCTCGCCCTCGGTAGCCTGACGCTGGCCGATGGCGCCGCCAATGTGCGCTTTGCCAGGGACGGCAGCCTGAACTGGGCCAGCCCCGCTGCGCCAGCGCCGGCAGCGCCGGCAGCCAACGCCGCGCCATGGCAGGTCACCGCAGACAGCTTCGCCTTGCGCAATTTCAGCGCCAGCTATGTCGACGCCCGGCAGCAGCCGCCGGTGGAAGTCGAGCTCGACAGGATCACCGCCACCGTCGGCACGCTGGACACGGCCGGCACCGCGCCGGCGCAGGTAGCGCTGCAAGCGGGCATAGGCGGCGGCACGCTGCAGGCCAGCGGCAACCTGCAGTTAAGGGACGCATTAACGGACGCTTCCGGAGAACTCGACATACGCGCCAGTGCCTTGCCACTCAGGCTGGCGCAACCCTACATCACGGAAGCGGCGCGCCTGGTGCTGACCAGCGGCACGCTGTCGGGCGCAGGCAAGCTTCGCATCGGCAACAGGACCGGCCCGAAAATCACCTATGCCGGCAGCGCCAGGCTGGACAACGTCGCCATCGACGAGACCGCGCCGCGCCAGCCCTTCCTGTCGTGGAACGCCATCACGGCAAAGGAAATGCGGCTGGCGCTGTCGCCGAACCGCCTGGACATCGGGCAACTGAACATTGCCGGCCCGGTCGCCAAGTTCATCATTGCCGAAGACCAGTCGGTCAACCTGGCGCGGGTGTTCAGGAAAGCGCCGGGTGCCAGGGAGGCGCGGCAGCCGGATGGCAGTGCGCTGCCGAATGCGGGCAGCGACAGCGACCCGTTTCCTGTCTCGGTCGCCCGCGTCCGGGTCGACGACGGCGTGCTGACGTTTGCCGACTTCAGCCAGCAGCCGCAGTTCAGCACCCGCATGCATGACCTCGACGGTGTGCTGACCGGGCTTTCCAGCACGCCAGGCAACCGCGCGCAACTGCAGTTCAACGCCGCCATCGCCGACTACGGCGACGCCCGCATCAGCGGCAGCATGAACCCGTTCAAACCGGCGTCTGCCACCAACGTGCGGATGGACCTGCGCAACGTCGACCTGAGCCAGCTGACGCCCTACGTGGTGCGCTTTGCCGGTTATCGCGTGACTGCCGGCACGCTGTCCGCGGAACTGCGCTACCGGGTAAGGGAAAGCCGCCTGGTGGGCCAGAACCGTTTTGTGCTGAACAAGGTCAGGCTGGGCGAGAAGGTGGACAGCCCGACCGCGATGGACCTGCCCTTGAAGCTCGCGCTGTCGCTGCTGGAGGATGAAAACGGCACCATCAATATCGGCGTGCCTGTCACCGGCGACCTGCAGAACCCGGAGTTCAGCTTCGGCGCGGTGGCGCGCCGCGCCATCGGCACCGTGCTGCGCAACATCGTCTCGGCGCCATTCCGCGCGCTGGCATCCCTGTTCAGCGACGGCAGCGAGGAACTGGATGTCATCGCCTTCGACCCTGGCAGCGCGGACCTGGCGCCGCCGCAGCAGCAGAAGCTCGACAAGCTGGCCGAAGTGCTGGCCAAGCGTCCCAACGTCAAGCTGCTGGTGCATCCGGCAGTCAGCGTCGAGCGTGACGCCGCGGCATTGCGCTCACTGGCCGCGCGGCGGCAGCTGCTCACGCGCATGGGCGTGACACTGGCCGAAGGTGAAGACCCGGGTCCGGTCGACATGACCAGCCCCGTCGTGCAGAAAGCCGTCGCCGCACTCTACGCCGAGCGATTCCCCGGCGCCCCGCCGAACCCGCCTGCGGAGGTCACCCCGCGCGCCTGGCATGCGCAACTGCTGAAGCAGGTGATCGCAGAGCAGCCCTTGCCGCAGGATGCGCTGGCGGCGCTGGAGCGCGAGCGCGGCAACGCGGTCCAGTCGCAGCTGGTCAAGGCGGCGCTACCGGAAAACCGGATCGCGCTCGGCAAGGCGGAACAGGCGAAAGACGGGCAGGACGACGAGATCCCGACCCGGCTGGAGCTGGCCCCGCTGTAGGCGGACGACAAGGACCGGCGGCGTCAGAGCGGAACCGAATACAGGATCGCCGAAAATGTAATGACGATCAGCGAACCGCAGACGATTTCCTTAAAAGTGCCCATGATGACTCTCCGTTGAATATGTTGAGGATATTGCAATACTTTCCTTCAGAAAGAGTTGATTGCACGCAATTGTTTGCCTTTGTACCAACAGGACGGCGCTATAGCAGTTTCGTGCTGATTTGCCCCAGTCGGCCTGTATGCGATATTGCTTGCTCCGCGCAGCGACAGTTGCCGTTGCCCGCGCAGCGACAGTTGCTGTTGCATTAAGCACCGCGCAGCGACAGTTGCAGTTGCAGTTGCAGTTGCTGTTGCTGTTGACGCTGCCTTTGACGTGGATCCCCGTTAGACGGCGAC
>CAUQYP010000184.1:0-9223 GCA_963522035.1 uncultured Noviherbaspirillum sp.
CCGCAACCGCAACCGCAACCGCAACCGCAACCGCAACCGCAACCGCAACCGCAACCGCAACTGTCGCTGCGCGGAACGTCAAGAGCAACCGCAACTGTCGCTGCGCGGAACGTCAAGAGCAACTGTCGCTGCGCGGAACGTCAAGAGCAGCTGCAACTGTCGCTGCGCGCAACAAGCAATATTGCTTACAAGCCGGCTTGGGCAAGCCAGCGCGAAACTACTCTAGGCGTTAGTCCCCCATGGGTCCGTTTGCGGATGCGGATGGCGCTCCGCCATGAAGTCGATAAAGCTCCGCACCTTGGCAGACAGCTGGCGCCGGCTCGGATACACCATCATGACAGCCATCTGCCCGAGATAATGGTCCGCCAGCAGGCGCACCAGCCGCTGGCTCCGGATATCGTCCACCATCGCATACGAAGGGCCGACCACGAGTCCCATGTCGGCCGCGGCGCAGTGGCGCAGCAGCTCGCTGTTATTGGACAGCATGCGGCTGTGGATGGGAATATTGACCATTTCGGCATTGTTCGAGATCGGCCAGTGATTGCGCAGCAGGTCGATGTTGGAAAAATTCAGGCAGGCATGGCTGCTGACGTCTTCCGGCACCTTCGGTTCGCCATGCTTGCCGATGTAGCCGGGCGACGCGCACATCAGCACCTCGGCCACGCCCAGCTGCCGTGAAATCATGCTCGCGTCCACCTTCTGCAGACCGGTGAAAATACCGATGTCGTAGCCTTCCTCGACCAGATCGACGGTACGGTCCGACAGCGTCACGTCCAGCATGACTTCGGGGTTCGCATTGGCATAGGTCGGCAGCAGCTCGGCCAGGCGCTGCTTGCCGAAACCAAGTTGTGAATAGATGCGCAACAGGCCGGCCGGCTTCTTCGAATGCGCGGTGGCGATGGCGTCGGCGTCGTCCACGTCGGCCAGGATGCGGTTGACCCGCTCCAGGTAGGCCTGGCCGGTCTCGGTCAGGGATAGCCTGCGGGTGGTGCGGTTCAAGAGCCGCGTGCCCAGGTGGGTTTCGAGGTCGGCCACGTGGCGGGTGACGACCGCGTTGGACAATTCCATCACCTTGGCGGCGCGGGCAAAGCTGCCCTGTTCGACTACCCTGGAAAATACGCGCATCGATTGCAGACGGTCCATGCTGCAGGCCTTTTACTATTGCGGGTTCATTGTGGGAAGCGCTACCCGGCAGCGCCAGAGGGCATGCGAGGACGCGCGGTATTTTTCTTCGAACGGCGTGATCGGCTGCGCGGCATCCAGACTTTCCACCGGCACGGCTATGCCGCTCAACTGGGTCAGCGCCGCCGCACATTCCTCGACATAGATGCGCCAGTTGCTGCGGCACTCGAATGCGCCGCCCAGCGCCACGATGGTCGGGAACACCGGATGCCCGTGCCAGCGCCGACCCAGGTGCTGCTTCTTGGGCCACGGGTTCGGGTACAGGATGTAATGCCGCGCCAGGCCGATCCCGGCCTGCTGCAGCAGCCGCCAGTAGTCGACCAGGTCGGCGCGTACGTGAATGCAGTTGGCAGGCAGGTCGCCCGGCCACTGCACGTTGCGCGCCAGGCGGTCGGCCGACTGGTCGACGCCTATGACAAAGTGCGTTGGAAACTGTCGTGCGAGGTGCAGGGTGGAGAGGCCGACGCCGCAGCCGGCATCAAGTATCAAAGGCATGCTGCCATGGTCGCGCCAGGCGGCAAGGCTGGTGTCGAATGCGGCGCGGTTGTATTCGGTGACGGGTTTTCGGAAGACGCTGGACGCGTGCCTGGAAACCTGCTGCGCCAGGTGCTCATGCATGCCTGGCTGGGTACTGTGTATCGGGCGGGAATTTGCATGCATCGCGGGAGTATACCCGGATGACGGTACTGGCTTGGGCGGATAGGCGATCCGGGCAGGCGACAGGGGCCGCCAGTGGAGCCGGAAGCAGCGTCGTCGCCGAGGCTGATTACCCCTAAAAAGAACGCGCCCGGGCGGGCGCGTCGAATGCGATCAGTGCAGATGCACCGGCTGGCGCATCAATTCATCGAAACTGCCCAGGAAGTCGTCGATTTCCTCCGTGCTGGGTTCGGTGGCAATCAGGTCCTGGACATGTTGGCGGAACGATTCCGCCAACTGGCCGTTGATGAAAATTTCACGGCGTCCGGGCTTGTCCACGATTTCATAGCCGCCGAAGCGCAGCGCTTCCCGGCCCTGGTCGGCGCCGAACTCCACCACGCTGTATTGGTCGCTGTTGTAGATCAGGTTCATGTGTGCTCCTGGTGTGATGCCTTCTGCGGGAAAGGACTTCCTGCTTCTGCAAGGAACATGGCGCCCCCCGGCTGCATTTCAAGGCTGAATATGCATGTCCGCGGTGAGCGTCAACAGCGACTGGTAGGAGGGCGTGTCCAGGAAGGCGCGTATTTGTTCCAGGTGCCCGGCACTGGCCAGGCTGATGAACAGCCTTTGCGGCGGATGACGCAGCACCCGGTTGAGCGTGACGCGCATGGTGAGGTTGCCGGCGCAGCAGAGGCAGCCAGGCGCGACACGCCGGATATCGCTTGGCGAAAGTACCTGTTCGAGCGGCGCGCCCGGTTTCCCGTCGGGCAAACCCTCGAGGATGACTGCGCTATGCTGGCCCGCCTGCAGCGCCGCGGCAATGGCGGCCTCGCGCGCAGCGTAGGTGGCGCCCACGACCAGCGTCGTCAGCGTCACCCGTTTCGGCGCCCCAGCTTGCCGGGTTCGACACCCAGCTGCTTGAGCTTGCGGTAAAGATGCGTGCGTTCCAGTCCGGTGCGCTCCGCGACCCGGGTCATGCTGCCACCCTCGCGTTGCAGGTGATGTTCGAAGTAGGCGCGCTCGAAGGCGTCCCGTGCTTCACGCAAGGGCAGGTCGAACGACACGGTAAATCCTTTTTCCTCCGGCGGCTTGGCCGCTTCGGCTTGTGGCTGGGCCATGCCGGCGACTGCCTGCGCCAGCGCGGCGCTCGCGGCCAGCGGCGCGGCATCGGCCACGACCGGTATCGGCACGGGCCGCGCCATCGTCGATATGGCGCCGGCGCGAACCGTTTCCTGGCCGCGGGACAGCCCTTGCTGGACGGCCTTGAGCAGCTTCTGCAGCGAAATGGGCTTTTCCAGGAAGTTCAGCGCGCCGATGCGCGTGGCCTCGACCGCGGTATCGATGGTGGCATGGCCGGACATCATGATGACCGGCATGGTCAGCATGCGGTCCCGTTGCCATTCCTTCAGTAGCGTGACGCCGTCGGTGTCCGGCATCCAGATGTCCAGCAGGACCAGGTCGGGCGTGGAGGTGGCGCGTATCTGGCGCGCCTGCTGGGCGTTTTCGGCCATGGTCACCACATGGCCTTCGTCGCCCAGTATTTCGGCGAGCAGTTCACGAATGCCCATCTCGTCATCAACTACCAGAATATTTGCCATTTCCTTGCCTTGGTTAATTCAGATTTGGATCACTCCCGGACCGCGCATTCTACTTGCCTGCATGTTCGCATTAATTCTTGTTAGCGTTTGGTTAGCCATTAACCGCTTGTCGCCAGCTTCAGCAACAGTATGACTATTTTAGCGCCGCTGGCATTGCGCCGATTCTGGATATCGACACGTCCGCCATGTTCTTCGACGATTTTCTTGACCATTGCCAGTCCCAGGCCGGTGCCGCGTGACTTCGAGGTGACATACGGCTCGAAGGCGCGCGCCAAAATTTTAGGCGCAAAGCCCGGGCCATTGTCGGTAATCGTGAGGCGCACCGCAGTCTGGTCGACGCCATCCGGGTCCGGGTAATGGATCGTTTCGGTCACCAGTTCAATGCGGCCCGGCTCGTCGTCGCTGGTGCGCTCGGCCACCGCGTCCTGCGCATTCTGCAGCAGGTTATGGATCAGCTGGCGCAGCTGCGTCGCGTCGCCCATCACGCGCGGCAGCGCCGGCGACAGTGTGGGGTGGATGATGTCGCGGTCGTCGCCGGCGATGTAGAGCGCCAGGATTTCCTCGATCAGCGCATTCAGGTTCAGCGGCGACAACACGGCCGGCGGCGTCTTTGCATAGTCCCGGAAGTCGTCGACCATGCGCTTCATCGCGGTGACCTGGTTGACGATGGTGCTGGTGGCGCGCGTGAGCATGGCGACATCGGCTGGCGGCAATTTCTCCTCGAGCTTCATCTGCAGGCGTTCGGCCGACAACTGGATCGGCGTCAGCGGGTTCTTGATCTCGTGCGCCAGGCGGCGCGCCACTTCGCCCCAGGCGATCGAACGCTGGCCCGAGATCACGTCGGAAATATCGTCGAACACCACCACGTAGCCGGTCGCATTGTCGACCGGCAGGCGCGAGCCGCGCGCCAGCAGCGTGATGTCGCTGTCGCCCTGGGTGTCGCCGATGCGGCGCGGGATCTCGATCTGCTGCTGCCAGTGCAAGCCGCTGCCGTTGTCGCCGGCCGACTTGGCGCTCTGCTCGGTAAAGGCGCGCGTGATCACTTCGGCAAACGTCTCCAGGCCCGCGATTTCGGAGAGCGGTTTTCCCAGGTAGGGTTCGAAGTCATGCTGCAGGATGCGGTCCACCGACTCGTTGCAGCTCATCAGGCGGAACTGCCCGTCCAGCACCATCACCCCGGCCGACATGTTGGCCAGCACCGACTCCAGGTAGGCCTTCGCGTTCTCCAGTTCGGTGCGATTGCGTTCGACGGCGGCGCGAGCGTCGTAGAGCTGGCGGGTCATGGTGTTGAACGACTGCGTCAGGGTGCCCAGCTCGTCGCTGGTGGCGACAATGGGACGCGGCGACAGGTTGCCCTCGGCCACCGCCTTGGTGCCCTCGGCCAGCAGCAGCAGCGGCTGCGCCAGGTCGTTGGCTATCAGGAAGGCGCTGGTAACCGCGCCGAAGATGGCGAGCAGCAGGGTCAACGTCAGCGTGACGATATAGATCTTGCGCAGGCCGGTGCGTCCGACCGAGCGCGCCTGGTATTCGCTGTAGGCCGCGCGCAGCGCTTCGGCGTCGGTCGCGAGCTGCTGCGGCACCGGCTGCAGCAGCTGCAGGAAGCGCGCTTCATTTTGCAGCGACAGCGCGCTGCTCTTGCCGGGAATGGCCACTACGACCCGGAGCCGCAGGCCCGCGGCAGGCGCCGGGGCAGCCGTCCCCGACTGCACCACGTTCTCGCTGCTGCCCTCGATGGCCGCATAACCCCGGGTCATCCGGGCCTGGCTCAGCATGGCGGCAGTGGGCAGCTCAGGCACCAGCGAACCGAGGTTGCCGCCGGCGCTGGCGACCACGCGGTTGCTGGAGGTGACGATCAGCGCCTCCTGCAACTGGCTCTGGTCGCGCAGCCGCGACAGCTGGGTGATCTGGCTGGCATCCGAATAGTCCGACAGTTCCAGCGCCATTGTGCGCGCCTTCGCGTTCAGGTCCGCCATCGACGAGTCGAGCGCGGTGCGGCCGAGATTGAGGCCGGCTTCCAGCGCCGACTCGACCCGTACGTCGAACCAGGACTCGATGGAGCGGGAAACGAACTGGACCGACACCACGTAGATCAGCGTCCCCGGCAAAATGCCGATCAGGGCGAACAGCAGCACCAGCCGTGTCATCAGCCGTGAGCCGAAACGGCCTTGTTTATAGCGCCGGTAAAGCCGCAGCAGCAGCGTCGCCACCAGGCCCAGCAGCAGCAAGGCGATCAGCGCATTCAGGCCCAGCAGCCACGAGTAGTTCTGGTCGAAGAACTGCGAGTTCTCGGATGCCGAGGCCAGCAGGAAAAGCAGGATGCCGGTGGTAGCGCCGCCAAACACCAGCATGTAGCGCAGCATGCGCGTCACTTGCCGTCCGCCCTGTAGTTGAAGTAGCGCCAGTCCGACGACAGCCGCCAGTCGCTGCTGTTGATCGAATGGACCTGGAACGGCTTGGGCAGCTGCGCGACGTCGAGTTCCATGCGCAGCGCCACCGTGTAGGTCTCGCCGGGCTTGAGTGCGTCGGGCGGCGCGACCAGCCAGCGGCCCGGACGCCGCACCAGGGACATCGCGTCTTCCAGCGAGTCGAAGCTTTGCTGCAGGTTGCTGCCGTTGATCGCGGCGCGGTACTGGCGCGTCAGCACATTGTAGGAAATGCGGATGGTCTGCGTGGCGCTGGCCGCTCGTTCGTCGAGCCAGTACCAGCGTGGCCGGCGGATCGCGACTTCGGTGGTGAAGTACAGCGGGATGCCGCGTGCGATGGCGCTTTCCAGGCTGGAGTTCAGTTGAAAATTGAACGCCGCGGCCAGCCGGTAGCCTTCATCGGTGTATTCCAGGTGGGCTTCGACGATCTCGACGTCGGCTGCCAGCGCCGCGGCCGGGACGAGCGCGAGTAGGAATGCCAGTGCCGCTGTCAGCCAGAACGAAAGGAAAGTTCGTCGAATCACGCGGTATGGCGGAGGCAAGTCCGGGGAATTGTTTGGGCCATGGTATCAAAGCCCCGGCTTTTGGAACAGCGCATAGAACAGGCCGTCATGGTCGTTGTGCTCCTCTGCCACAGGCAGCAGCTGGCCTGGCGCCGGCAAGCGCAGCGCATGCTGACGCACCGCGAAGGCGGCAGCCTGGCCTTCGGACTCCTGCGGCCACACCGAGCAGGTGACGAACAGCAGCTTGCCGCCCGGCGCCAGCATCTGCCAGAGGTTGTCCAGGATCTTTGCCGACAGGGCCGCCAGCTGCACCGCGTCGCCACGGCGCCGCAGCCAGCGTATGTCCGGATGGCGCCGCACGATGCCGGATGCGGTGCACGGCACGTCGGCCAGGATGCGCTCGAACGGCTTGCCGTCCCACCAGGCCGTGCCGGCGGCGTCGCCCTGCTGCAGCCTGGCCTGCAATTGCAGCCGCTGCAGGTTGTCCGCCACGCGCTGCAGCCGCTCGCCGTCCTGGTCCAGCGCCAGCAGGTCGACGCTGGCGCACTCGAGCAGGTGGCCGGACTTGCCGCCCGGCGCCGCGCAGGCGTCCAGCACCCGCATGCCGTCCTGCAGGTCGAGCAGGGGTGCGGCCAATTGCGCGGCGGCGTCCTGGACCGATGCCAGCCCTTCCTCGAAGCCCGGTATCCGCTGCACCGGCACCGGCTGCAGCAGCCGCACCGCGGCCGGGCCCATCTGGCGCGCCGCCATGCCATGCTGCTCGAGCAGCGCCAGGTAGGCCGGCACGTCGGTCTTGCGGCAATTGACGCGCAGGGTCAGCGGCGGCATGGCGTTGCCGGCTGCCAGCAGCGAGCGCCATTGTTCCGGGTAGGCGTTGCGCGCGGCGTCTATCCACCAGGCAGGGTAATTCCACTGCGCTTCCGGCTGGCTGGCCAGCTGGGCAACCAGCCCGTCGCGCTCGCGCAGGAAGCGGCGCAGCACCGCATTGACCATGCCGCGCGCATGCGCGACCTCGGGTTCGGCGCTCGCCGCGGTCACGGCCTGGTCGACCACGGTGTAAGGCTCATAGGCGCCATCGCCTTCCTTCGCGTCCAACAGCGTGAGGGCGCATTCGAGCAAGGCCAGCAGCAGCGCCGGCTGCGGCGGCTTGCTGGTCATTGCCTGCACCAGCGCGTCGGCCCGGCCACGCTGGCGCATGGTCCGGTAGGCGATGTCCTGGATCGCGCCGCGTGACTGGGGACTGGGATGCAGGGCGTTGCCGACGCGGGCAAGGGCCTGGGGCAGGGCTGTGCCGCTGCGCACCAGGCTGAGCGCGCGCGCGGCGCCGAGCAGGCTGAAAGCGAGGGAATCGTTCTTGAGCGTAGTAGCGGTCACGGGTCGACGGAAGCGGAAGAAGGGGCCATTGCACAGCGAAAGTGCGGTGCAGGGCCGGGGATTGTAACGGACGCGGTCCGCCACGCGCCGCGTCCGGGCTGCATGGGCCTGCTAGACGCCCCAGACCACCGCTTGCTGTTCCTGTTGCGCGGCGCGCAGCATTTCCAGCAGCGGGTAGGCGCGGGTGGCGAAACTGATGATCTGCGCCGGCTCGTGATCGTTGTCATCGTGGTCGTTGCCATGGTGCGCCATCACGTCGCGCTGCAATTCCTCGGCGGCGAAATGGGCGCGGCTCTCGCCGATTTCCCGTTCCAGCACCGCGATGGCATGCGGCATTTCAGGTGCGGTGATGACCCCCTGGTCGGGGTCCTTGCCGAGCAGGTCGAGGATGCGCCTGGCATGCTCCTTGTACATCAGTATTTCGGCGGCGGCCTTTGATTTGAAGGTGATCAGCATAAAGACCCTTTCGTGTCGGACAAGATGCCAAAACGATAGCACGACTTCCCAGGGAAGTGCTGACGCCGGCGCAAGCCGGAGCGTCATCCGCCCGGCTTGAACGAGGAGAGGAAGGTGTCGACCGCTTCCGCCGGCAGATCCTGCGGCGCGCCGATGACGACCGCCTGGTAGACCCGCAGGTTGCGGGCGGCGAACCGCGCCGTCAGCTGCACCGGCCGGCCATTGCGGCTGCCGTTGGCGACCAGCTCGTCGTACGGCGCCGGGCCGGGCACGGTCTTTTCGCTGGCGATGGTGCCGTTGATATTGCGGACCATCGCTGTCTTCATTGCGCCGAGCGCCGGTTGCACCAGCGCCGGGCTGGACAGGGTCGCGCTGCCGACGGCAAACAGCGCGCCTTCGACTTCGGCCGCAGTCATCGACATGTTCGTGCGTATGCCGTCCAGGTTGACTTCCCTTGCGTGGTTCGAGGGCTTGGCCGGGAACAGCGCGGAGAAGGCGGCGTCGGCATTCTGCACCTGCCGCCAGTTGTAGTCGGGTGTACAGGCGGCTAGCGCGGCCAGCAGCAGCAGGCAGGCGCCGGTGTGGATCATCTTGGTCATGGGCGACATGGTCGTGGCGGAGCGCGCAGGATACCGGAAGCGCACAAGAAAAAGCCCGTGCTTCAAGCACGGGCTAAAAACTTCCAGGGAGTGGTGCTTCAGCGAAGAACCAGTTTTATCGTATTTCCAAACGGGTGAATGTGCTTTGCGCGAACACAATTGGTCGCTGCTTAGTTCCGGCTGAATCTGGCGCATTTTCATGCTGGCTTGCGCCAGAGGCGTTACTTCCGCGCAGCGACTGTTGCCGTTGCATTAAGCTCCGCGCAGCGACTGTTGCCGTTGCCGTTGCAGTTGCCGTTGCCGTTGCAGTTGCCGTTGCCGTTGCAGTTGCAGTTGCCGTTGCCGTTGCCGTTGCCGTTGCCGTTGCAGTTGCAGTTGCTTTTGCTTTTGCTTTTGTTTTTGAAGTGGGTCCCCGTCGATGGCGACACGTCGCTGGTGCCGAAATCGGATAA
>CAUQYP010000185.1:0-9222 GCA_963522035.1 uncultured Noviherbaspirillum sp.
TCAAAGGCAGCGTCAAAAGCAACGGCAACTGTCGCTGCGCGGGCAACGGCAACTGTCGCTGCGCGGGGCTAACTGCAATAGCAACGGCAAGTGCTCCCCCGCCCGCTCCCCTCAATGTCCATGCATCTGCGTCTGACTAGTCAGAAACAGCACCAGCACCACCCCCAACGCAATCAGCAACACCTGAGGAATGGTCTCCCGCACCGTAGCCCGCCGCTGCATCTGCGGCATCAAATCGCTCACCGCGATATAGATGAACCCCGACGACGCAAACACCAGCACATACGGTATCGCCTCCATGCCGCTCTCCAGCGTCAGGTAACCGACCAGCCCGCCGACGATGGCCATCAGGCTGCACAACAGGTTATAGACATACGCCCGTGTGCGTGAAAACCCGGCATTGAGCAGCACGATGAAGTCGCCGATCTCCTGCGGGATTTCATGGGCGATGATGGCCAGGCCGGTCACCAGGCCCAGCTTCGGGTCGGCCAGGAAGGCGGCCGCAATCAGGATGCCGTCGGTGAAATTATGCAGGCCGTCGCCAACCAGGATCATCCAGCCGGCCCGCCCAGCTTCATGTGCATCGTGGCCATGCGCATGGCCGTGCCCATCGCCTTCGTAATGATGCGAATGGCGCAATATTGCCATCTTCTCGAGCAGGAAAAACCCGAGCAAACCCGCCAGCAACGTGGCGAACAGCGTATGGGTGTCGGCCTTGGACTCGAACGCCTCGGGCAGCGCATGCAGCAGCGAGGTGGACAGCAGGATGCCGACCGACAGGCTGACCATGCGGTCGACCACCTTCGAGAGCAGGGTGAAGGAAAACACCGCCGCCGCCGTAATGCTGATGACACCAGCAATGGTGGTGGCAAGCAGTATCGAAAGCAGCGTGGAATTGATTTTGGACCTCGGCGCGAAAGGAGCGGAATTAAAGCACAGCCGCCCCGGTTTGGGCAAACCGCGGCGGCTTTAACAGTTAGTGGGCCTGTTCCCAGTTGGGTCCGACGCCCACCTCGGCTTGCAAGGGCACGCGCAGCGTGGCGACGCCGGCCATCAGCTGCGGCAGCCTGGCCTTCACCAGTTCAAGCTCCGCTTCCGGCACTTCGAGCACCAGCTCGTCGTGCACCTGCATGATCATCATCGACGACAGTTTTTCCGCGTCCAGCCAGTCCTGCACCGCGATCATCGACAGCTTGATCAGGTCGGCCGCGGTGCCCTGCATCGGCGCATTGATCGCAGCCCGTTCCGCGCCCTGGCGACGCGGGCCGTTCGGCGAATTGATCTCGGGCAGCCAGAGGCGGCGGCCGAACACCGTTTCCACGTAGCCGTCGCGCTTGGCGCGCACCCGGGTCTCTTCCATGAAGTTACGCACGCCGACGAAGCGCTGGAAGTACTTGTCGATATACATCTGCGCGGCGGCCCGCTCGATGCCGAGGTTGCCGGCCAGGCCGAACGCGCTCATGCCGTAGATCAGGCCGAAGTTGATGATCTTGGCGTAGCGACGCTGTTCGCTGGCAACCTCGGCCGGCGCCAGCGCGAAGATCTCGGCCGCGGTCGCCCGGTGGATGTCCTCTCCCTCGGCGAAGGCGCGCAGCATCGCCGGGTCTTCCGACAGGTGGGCCATGATGCGCAGCTCGATCTGCGAATAGTCGGCCGAGATGATCACATTGCCCGGCGCGGCGATGAAGGCTTCGCGGATGCGGCGGCCCTCGGCGGTGCGGATCGGGATGTTCTGCAGGTTGGGCTCGGTCGACGACAGCCGGCCCGTCACCGCCACCGCCTGCGCATAATTGGTATGCACGCGGCCAGTGTCCGGGTTGACCATGCGCGGCAGCTTGTCGGTATAGGTCGACTTCAGCTTGGACAGGCTGCGGTAGTCGAGCAGCACCTTGGGCAGCGGGTAATCCTCGGCCAGCTTCTGCAGCACTTCCTCGTCGGTGGACGGGGTGCCGGACGGGGTCTTCTTCACCACCGGCAGCTTCAGCTTCTCGAAAAAGATCTCGCCGATCTGCTTCGGCGAATTCAGGTTGAACGGCTGCCCGGCCAGCTCATACGCCTGGCGCTCGATCTCCAGCATGCGCCGGCCAAGCTCGTTCGACTGGCTTGCCAGTAGCTCGGCGTCGATCAGCACGCCGTTGCGTTCGACCCGCTGCAGCACGGTGGCGGTCGGCAGCTCGATCTTTTCGTAGATATACGCCAGCTGCTCGCTCTCGGCCACGTGCGGCCACATGGCCTGGTGCAGCTGCAAGGTAACGTCGGCGTCTTCGGCGGCGTATTCGGTGGCCCGGTCCAGCGCCACCTGGTCGAAGCAGATCTGCGAGGCGCCCTTGCCGCAGACGTCGGTGAAGGTGATGGTCTTGCGTTCCAGGTGGCGCAGCGCCAGGCTGTCCATGTCATGGCTGCGGTGCGACTCGAACACATAGGACTGCAGCAGCGTGTCGTGGGCGACGCCGGCCAGCCGTATGCCGTGGTTGGCGAAGATATGGCTGTCGTACTTCATGTTCTGGCCCAGCTTGGGTTTCGCCGGGTTTTCCAGCCAGCCGCGCAGGCGCTCCAGCACATGCTCGCGGTTCAGCTGCGCCGGTGCGTCCTGGTAGTTGTGGGCCAGCGGGATGTAGGCGGCCACGCCCGGCTCGCAGCACAGCGAGATGCCGACCATCTGCGCCCGCATCGGTTCCAGCGAGGTGGTCTCGGTGTCGAGCGAGGTCAGCGGCGCGGCGTCGATCAGGGCCATCCACTGGTCGAGCTGCTCGTCGGTCAGCACGGTTTCATAACTGGTGCTGACGGGGACGGCCGGCGGCTTGCCGACCGAGGCGGCCGCGGCGGCAGCCGCGTCCGGCGCGTCGAACAGGCCGCCCTGCCCCTCGCCGCTTGCAGCTGCGGCCGCGCCAGCGCCCAGCTCGGCAGTCAGTTCCCGCAGCCAGGTCTTGAAACCGTAGCGCTTGAAGAAATCCAGCAGCGCGGCCTTGTCTTCCGGCTTCTCGCCGAGGTCGTCCGGGAACTTCACCAGCTGTTCGACCAGGTCGCAATCGGTCTTGACCGTCACCAGCACGCGTGCCTGCGGCAGCCAGTCCAGCGCCGTGCGCAGGTTCTCGCCGACCGCGCCGCCGATCTTGTCGGCGTTTTCCATCACGCCGTCGAGCGAGCCGTATTGCGCGATCCACTTGGCCGCGGTCTTCGGGCCGACCTTGGCGACGCCGGGCACGTTGTCGACCGTGTCGCCGACCAGCGACAGGTAGTCGACGATGCGTTCAGGCGGCACGCCGAACTTGGCGATGACCGCGTCGCGGTCCAGCGTCTCGTTGCTCATGGTGTTGATCAGCGTGACATGCTCGTTGACCAGCTGCGCCAGGTCCTTGTCGCCGGTCGACACCACCACCTTCATGTCGTGTTTCACCGCGTCCACCGCCAGCGTGCCGATCACGTCGTCGGCCTCGATGCCCTCGATCATCAGGATCGGCCAGCCCATGGCGCGCACCGCCTCGTGGATCGGTTCGATCTGGCGTCCCAGGTCTTCCGGCATGGAGGCCCGGTTGGCCTTGTAGTCGGGGTAAAGGTCGTCGCGGAAGGTCTTGCCCTTGGCGTCGAATATGCAGGCGATATAGGCGGCCGGATAGTCGTTGCGCAGGCGCCGCAGCATGTTGATGATGCCGTAGATGGCGCCGGTGGGCGCGCCCTGCGCATTGCGCAGGTCGGGCAAGGCGTGGAAGGCCCGGTACAGGTAACTCGATCCATCGACCAGCAACAGGGTTTTATTCATAAAGGGGCAGACAGGCAAATGGGCAGCAGCAGGTGGAGACACGGCGCGCGGCGCCAAGGTGGCCCGGCATCCGCGGCAAATGTTTGCGATTATCGCAGAGTTTAGCGGGGCGGCAGGACCGCTTCGGGCGCGCCCGACCAACGTGGGTTTGCCAAGGATCGCGCCCGGAAAGCCACACCGGGTTTGCTACAATGCTGCCTTGAACGCACCACAACCTGACTGGCGAATATCCCATGCGCACCCCTCTCCTGCTGACCACCCTTTCCCTGGCTTTGGCTGCTTCGATGCCAGTCTTCGCGCAGCAGCCACGCGCCGATGCGCCGCCGCCGCCGCGGCTCGAACGGCTGGAGGAAGGCGAAGCGCCGGCGGTCACCATCCCGGGTGGCGGCCAGCCGGAACGGTCCATCACCGAGAAGCGCGAGCAGGGGCGTGTTACCGAAGTCGAAGTGCGCACCGGCCGCTCGACCTACGTGGTGAAGCCGCTTAACCCGGCCGGCAGCGCGCTGCCGGGCGATACCCAGGCCAACACCAACCGGGCCGCGCAGTTCAAGGTCAAGGAATTCGACCTCAGCAAGCCGGAAGACCTGAAGCCGCAGCCGCAGCCGCAAACGCAGCAGGCGCCGGCCGTGCCGCCGCCGGCGAAGTAATCCACCGTTCGTGCCCGCGCGACGGGCCTGTCTGCAACCTCATACTTACCGACTCCATGGCTGTTTTCACCCCGGTTACCCTTGACGATATCGCCCAGTGGACTAGCCAGTACGACATCGGCCGGGTGCGCGCGCTGAAGGGCATCTCGTCCGGCATTGAAAACAGCAACTTCTTCCTCAGCGCCGAGCGCGGCGAATACGTGCTGACCGTGTTCGAGAAACTCAGCGTCGAGCAACTGCCGTTTTACCTGAAGCTGATGCGCCATATAGCCGAGCGCGGCGTGGCCGCGCCGCTGCCATTGGCCAACCGCGATGGCGAACTGCTGGCAAGCCTGCATGGCAAGCCGGCAGCCATCGTGACGAAACTCGAAGGCGCGTGCCAGATGGCGCCGCAGCCGTCCCATTGCGCCGAAGTCGGCGCAATGCTGGCGAAGCTGCACCTGGCTGCGGCCGACTTCCCGCTGCGCCAGCCCAACCTGCGCGGGCTGGACTGGTGGAATGAAACCACGCCGGTCGTGCTGCCCTACCTGCCCGACGCCGGCCAGCACCTGCTGCGGGCCGAGATGCACTTCCAGGAATCGTTCGCCACCTCCGAGGCCTACCACCGGCTGCCGCGCGGGCCCATCCATGCCGACCTGTTCCGCAACAACGTGATGTTCGACGGCGAGCGCCTGACCGGGTTCTTCGACTTTTACTTTGCCGGCGTCGACACCTGGCTGTTCGACGTCGCCGTCACCGTCAACGACTGGTGCATCGACGAGTCCAGCGGCGCGCTCGACCCGGCCAGGGTGCGCGCACTGGTCGGCGCCTACCATGCGGTGCGGCCGTTTACCGACGATGAAACCGTTTCATGGCGGCCGATGCTGCGCGCCGGCGCCTTGCGTTTCTGGCTGTCGCGGCTGTACGACTTCCATCTGCCGCGCGACGCCCAGATGCTGACGCCGCACGACCCCGGCCATTTCGAGCGCATCCTGCGCGAACGCATCAGCCAGCCGGTGCCGCCGCTCTGATGGAAAAATTGCCAGCAGCCACCGGATGGCAATGGATCAAGCAGGGCTTCTCGCTGTTTCGCAAGCAGCCGGCCGAACTGTCCACCCTATTCCTCAGTTATATGTTCCTGATGATGGTCATCACCATCATCCCGCTGCTGGGCCAGGTATTGCCGCTGATACTGATCCCGGTTTTCTCGATGGCTTTCATGCAGGCCTGCGTCCAGGTCGAGAAAGGCCAGCGCGTGTACCCGAACCTGCTGCTGACCGGTTTTCGTTCGCCGGCATTTCGCACCCTGGTCATGCTCGGACTGCTCTACGTGCTGGCGGCAACGCTGGCGATCGGCGCGTCGGCGCTGATCGACGGCGGCTTGTTCTGGGACGTGATGGTCGGCAGCGCCAGGGTGGAAGCGACGACCGTGCAGGATTCCCACATCACGCTGGCAATGCTGACGGCCGGGGTGCTCTACCTGCCTGCGGCGATGGCGTTCTGGTTTGCCGCGCCGCTGATTGCCTGGCAGGGCATGGGCCTGGGCAAGGCACTGTTCTACAGCTTTTATGCAGTAAGGCGGGCGGGCCGGGCGTTCGCCGTGTACGGCCTGGGCTGGGCCCTGGTCGGCGTGATCTTTCCGCTGCTGCTCAGCACGCTGATGGGGCAACTAACCGGCTCGCCGGTGTTGATGATGATGGTGCTGCTGCCGCTCTCCATCGTGTTGACGGTCGTGATGTACTGTTCGTTCTACCCGACCTACACCGCCCTGTTCGGCAAGCCGCCACAGTAGAGCAATCGCGTTCAATGTGCGACATCGCACAGATGAATGACCAGGCGGCCGGTTACCCTGTTTGCTGATCTTTCCCTGCAAGGGGACAGCCACTCATCCAGCAAGGAGAAAAACATGGGACTTTTATCGTTCGTCAAGGAAGCAGGCCAGAAGTTGTTCAACCTCGGCAGCAAGGACGCCAATGCCGCCGCCCCGGCAGCAGCCACTGCAACAGCAGCGCCAAGCCAGGCTGACGTTGCTGCACTGAACGACACCGCCGGCCAGGCCATCCTGAAATACATCAAGACCCAGAACCTGCCGGTCGACAATCTCCAGGTCTCGTTCGACGGCGCCAGCGCCACCGCGACGGTCAGCGGCCAGGCGCAGGATCAGGCAACCAAGGAAAAGGTCGTGCTGTGCTGCGGCAACATTCATTCGGTCGAGCACGTGAACGACCAGATGACAGTGGCAACGCCGGCCCCGGAAGCGAAGTACTACACCGTGGTCAGCGGCGACACCCTGTCGAAGATTTCCAAGCAGATGTATGGCGACGCCAACAAGTACAACGCCATATTCGAGGCGAACAAGCCGATGCTGACCAGCCCCGACAAGATCTATCCGGGCCAGATGCTGCGCATTCCGCCCGAGGCTTAATCAGCGATGGAAAGGCCGTCGTTATCTTTAATGACGGCCTGAAGACAGCTTAACGACGACGTACCTTGTCGAGCAGCCTGGTGGTCGAGCGGTCATGCCTGAAGTCGATGGCAACTGCCTGCCCACCATAGGCCAGCACTGCCTGCCCCTCGGGTATGGCCTGCATGTCGTAGTCGCCACCCTTGACGTAGATGTCGGGGTGCGCCAGCAACACACTTTCCAGCGCGGTATCCTCGTCGAAACGCACGACCAGCGCGACGGATTCCAGCGCAGCCAGTACGGCCATCCGGTCTTCGCAATCATTAATCGGCCGGTCATCGCCCTTGCCCAGCCGTTTTACCGACGCGTTCGTATTAACCGCCACCACCAGCGATGCACCCAGTTGCTTGGCCTGCGCCAGGTAGGTGACATGGCCGCGATGCAGGATATCGAACACACCGTTGGTCATGACCACCGGTTTCGGCAACGCCGATGCCCGCGCCGCCAGTTCTTCCTGGCAGCACAACTTGCGTTCGAAGTCGGCGACCGCGGCAGCAGCCGGCGCTGGCTGTTCGGGCATCAGACGCCCTGCGGCGCCGGTTCGGCGGCCAGGCGACCCACCACTTCCTTGCGGTAGCGGTTCAGTTCCTGGACCGTTGCAAAGGTCCGCTCGAACAGCAGCGACACGTTATGCAGGATCCGGTCGACCACCTTCTTTTCCCATGCCGTGTCGAAACGGATCTGGTTGTCCAGCCACGCTTCCAGCCATTCCGGGTCCGGCAGGCGGCTTTGCACGGTGTCGTTCGGGAACAGCGCCTGGTTGACGTGCAGGTTGGTCGGATGCAGCGGCTTTTCGGTGCGTCGCGCAGACGCCATCAGCACGCCGATCTTGGCAAACGCCGCGCGCGCGCTATCGCCCTGCTCATTCAACGCCTTCTTCATGTAGCGCAAATAAGCGCCGCCATGGCGTGCTTCATCCTGGCTGATGATCTTGTAGATATTCTTGATGACCGGCTCGGTGTGCCAGTCCGATGCGCAGCGGTACCAGTGGTTAAGCCGGATTTCGCCGCAGAAATGCATCATCAGGGTTTCCAGCGGCGGCGCGGGGTCGAACTCGAAGCGCACGTTGTGCAACTCTTCCTCGGTCGGCACCAGCTCCGGGCGGAAACGCCGCAGATATTCCATCAGCACCAGCGAATGCTTCTGTTCCTCGAAGAACCAGACCGACATGAATGCGCAGAAGTCGCTGTCACCGCGATTATCACGGAGAAACATTTCAGTTGCGGGTAAGGCGGACCATTCGGTGATCGCATTCATCTTGATCGTTTCGGCTTGCTCGTCCGTCAGCTTGCTACCGTCGAATTGATCCCACGGAATGTCCTTATCCATGCTCCAGCGCACTTGCTCGAGCGATTTAAACAGTTCTGGGTACAACATTAGGTGCCTTAGTTGGTTGAGTTAAGCCTTTGATTCTACCAATAAAAGGCCATCGGACGCAGCACTGCCCAACTATGTGTGGTGTTTGCTCAATTATATTTGTTAGAGTGTCAAGCGTTGTTTGAAACATTAAAGAACAGTGGCGACGGCGCAGGCAGCGCGAAGCGGGCTGGCCTGAACAGGTCTTATCTACCTCACTCGCCCGGGTAATCGACTTCCATCGCCTTTACGGAGAACACCATGCGCATGAACCTCCTGGCAAGCCTGCTTTTATTTGCAGGCACGGTCTTTCCCGGCATTGCATCGGCGCAGGCTACGGGCAAGCCGGAATCCGCTTGCCCGGCACTGCTGAACCAGCAATTCCAGCGCCTGCAGGATGATGCGCCGCAGAACCTGTGCCAGTACGCCGGCAAGGTTGCGCTGGTAGTCAATACCGCCAGCTATTGCGGCTACACCAGCCAGTACGAGGGGCTGGAGGCGCTGTATGCGAAATACCGCGAGCGCGGCCTGGTGGTGCTGGGATTCCCATCGAACGACTTTGGCGGCCAGGAACCGGGCGGCAGCAAGCAGATTGCCGATTTCTGCTTCAATACCTATGGCGTGAAGTTTCCGATGTTTGCGAAGTCGGTCGTCACCGGCAAGAATGCCAACCCGCTGCATGCGCAACTGGCCAGTGCCAGCGGGCAGGCGCCTGAATGGAATTTCCACAAATACCTGGTGGGAAGGGATGGAAAACTGGTCGCCAGCTTTCCGAGCCGGGTGACGCCGCTGGATGGAAAGCTGGTGGCCGCGGTGGAAAAGGCGCTGGCGCGCTGAGCCGGCCTGTAAGCGATATCGCATGCTGCGCGCAGCGAACGTTGCGGTTGCTTGTAGCTCCGCGCAGCGACAGTTGCCGTTGCCTTTGACGTTGCCTTTGACGTTGCCTTTGACGTTGCCGTTGCCGTGGATCCCCGTTAGACGGCGACGCGTCGCCAGGGACTGAAACGGATAAAGAA